>NZ_JAWPOX010000030.1:40899-41508 GCF_033344475.1 Vibrio sp. 1288 | reverse complement strand
TGAGGGACGAGCGTGATTCAGAATCTACCGACAAAAGTGCTGTGGTAGAGGGGTTTTCTCTGGCTTCACAGCACGCTGATATTAAATTCCTGATCTCGCCTAGGCTCGTCGGAATGACGGACTCATTCATTTTTAAAAAGAACCGAGGCCAATCCCAAAGCTCGTCATTCTGAACAGCGAGGGACGAGCGTGATTCAGAATCTACCAACAAAAAGTGCTGTGGTAGAGGGGTTTTCTCTGGCTTCACAGCACGTTGATATTAAATTCCTGATCTCGCCTAGGCTCGTCGGAATGACGGATTCATTCGTTTTTAGAAAGAGCGGTGGCCAATTTCAAAGCTCGTCATTCTGAACAGCGAGGGACGAGCGTGATTCAGAATCTACCAACAAAAAGTGCTGTGGTAGAGGGGTTTTCTCTGGCTTCACAGCACGCTGATATTAAATTCCTGATCTCGCCTAGGCTCGTCGGAATGACGGACTCATTCATTTTTAAAAAGAACCGAGGCCAATCCCAAAGCTCGTCATTCTGAACAGCGAGGGACGAGCGTGATTCAGAATCTACCAACAAAAAGTGCTGTGGTAGAGGGGTTTTCTCTGGCTTCACAGCACG
>NZ_JAWPOX010000030.1:0-40677 GCF_033344475.1 Vibrio sp. 1288 | reverse complement strand
CCTAGGCTCGTCGGAATGACGGATTCATTCGTTTTTAGAAAGAGCGGTGGCCAATCTCAAAGCTCGTCATTCTGAACAGCGAGGGACGAGCGTGATTCAGAATCTACCAACAAAAAGTGCTGTAGCAGAGGGGATTTTCTCTGGCTTCACAGCACGTTGATATTAGATTCCTGATCTCGCCTAGGCTCGTCGGAATGACGGATTCATTCGTTTTTAGAAAGAGCGGTGGCCAATCTCAAAGCTCGTCATTCTGAACTGCGAGGGACGAGTGTGATTCAGAATCTACCAACAAAAAGTGCTGTGGCAGAGGTGTTTTCTCTGACTTCACAGCACGTTGATATTAAATTCCTGATCTTGCTTAGGCTTGTCTAAATGACGAGGTTTTTCTTCTCGCCTTAAACAATAAAGCTTGCGCCTTCTTCTGCGCTAGAGACGTTTTGGCGGATCACGCTAAACAAGCCTCGTCCCCAAGTTTGTTGGGTCGATTCGGTATCGAAATGAATCAACTCGCGACCAGTGGTATCGCTTAAGTTGTTCAGTTCGCCCGTTTGGCAATCCAGATGAATCAAATCACCGTTGCGCACCAAACCAATCGCGCCACCACGAATGGCTTCTGGAGAAACGTGAATCGCAGACGGAATTTTACCGGATGCACCAGATAAACGACCGTCCGTCACTAGCGCGACTTTAAAGCCCGCTTTCTGCACGTTGCCGAGGATTGGCATCAGTTTATGCAGTTCAGGCATGCCGTTTGCCGCTGGGCCGTTGTGTGTGACCACAACGATGCAATCTTTGTTCAGCTCACCACGTTTGTACGCGGCTTCCACTTCATGTTGGCATTGGAATACGATCGCTGGTGCCACAATCACGCGTTGTTCTTCTTTCACCGCAGACACTTTCACCACGGCTTTGCCTAAGTTGCCAGTCAATACGCGAGTGCCGCCAGTATTTTGGAAAGTGGCATCCGGTTTGGCGATCACGTCACCGTCTTGGCTGCCTTGGCACGGTGTCCAAGTCAGTTGTCCATCGACAAGACTCGGTAGCGTTATCTGGTCTTCAAATTCACCAAACACGGGTTTCACATCGCGATGCAAAAGCTCGGATTGGTTCAAGCGGTGCAATAACGCTGGCACGCCCCCCGCGTCTTGGAGCGCGTTCATATCGGCTGGGCCGTTCGGGTAAACGCGCGCTAATAAAGGAACCACATCCGACAGATCGCTGATGTCTTGCCAGGTGAGCAAGATGCCAGCAGCACGCGCCACGGCGATCATATGAATGGTGTGATTGGTGCTGCCGCCAGATGCAAGTAGAGCGATGATGCCGTTGACCAAGCTCTTTTCTGTGACCACCTCGGCCAGCGGACGGAAGTGTGCAGAACCCGCCGTCATTGAGGCGATTTTCAGAGCGGCGTGATCGGTTAACGCTTTACGCAGTTGGGTATGGGGATGAATAAACGCCGCGCCCGGCAGCATCAAGCCCATGGCTTCGAACACTAACTGGTTGGTGTTGGCGGTGCCGTAAAACGTACAGGTACCCGCAGAATGGTAAGCGCGACACTCCATATCCAGCAGAGCGTCTTTGCCGACTTCACCCGCTGCGTATTTTTGGCGCACGTCGACTTTCTCTTCGTTGCTGATGCCCGTTGCCATCAGACCCGCTGGTACAAACGCAGTCGGCAGGTGCGCGTAAGACAGCGCGCCCATCAGTTGCCCCGGGGCAATTTTGTCACAGATACCAAGCAGTAATGTGGCATCAAAGACATTGTGGCTCAAAGACAACGCCGTTGATTGCGCAATTAAGTCACGTGAAAACAGCGACATATCCATGCCTGCTTGACCTTGAGTCACCCCATCGCACATCGCTGGCACACAACCTGCGACTTGCGCTGTATGGCCGTAGTCCGCCAGCACTTGTTTGATTTGCACTGGGTAATCTTGGTACGGCTGGTGGGCGCTCAACATGTCGTTGTAGGCGCTGATCAGCGCGACATTGGCATGAGTAAAATCGAGAATATTTTTCTTTTCAGAAGAGCAAGAAGCGGCGACTGCATGGGCTAAGTTACCACAAGATAAACCAACGCGGCCTTTGCCCGCTTCGGCTTGCACTTCGGTGCGAGTAAGAAAGGCAGCGCGCGCTTCACGGCTGCGCTCGGTCAAACGTTGTGTGACCTCAAGAACAACAGAGTGAGTCATTACGCCACCTCGATCGCTTGCATTTTGATTAGCTCAGCGGCAGAGCGTTCCACCACGTCGCTGATGTCTCCGTCGATACTGACGATCAGAGTTTGAGGCTCGTTGTCTGGGCGCTCTAGTGTCTCGAATTGGCTCTTCACCATGTTTTCTTTCATGAAGTGGCCTTTGCGCATACGCATGCGATTAAGGATCAACTCCATATCGCCATCAAGGAACAGGAAGGTCACGTTGTCGTTGCCTTCGCGGATCTGATCGCGGTAAATCTTTTTCAGTGCTGAACAGACAATAATGCCGTGTTCGTTTTTGCTTTCTAGGCTGTACGCCGCATCACGAATGCGTTCTAGCCATGGCTTGCGATCATCATCGTTCAGAGGCTGGCCCGATGCCATTTTCTGAATGTTCGCTCGTGGATGAAGATCATCACCATCAATGAATTTACGCCCTAGCTTTTTCGCTAGATGCTCACCAATTGTGCTTTTACCACTAGCACAAACGCCCATAACGATGACACTACTACCAGCCATAACTTATCCTCATAACCAAATTTGCGCGTGATCTCAATTTTTGAATTCACTTTAAAATATGGGTTTATCTTATTCATGTTATCGGTAACATGTTACCGGTAACTGAAATAAATGTGAACCATAACACAAACAATAATTCTTAAAGGTGAACCTATGGAGCAATTAACCCAAGCCCCAGATCCTACGTTCCTACTGACGATTGCAGGCCTTGCCATTGCAGCGTTACTCGTTCTGATCATTAAACTGAAAGTCCATGCTTTTGCTTCCCTTACTATGGTGAGTTTAGGCACAGCAATCGCCACTGGCGTTCCTTCTGAGAAAGTCGTATCGACCATGATGGGCGGCTTCGGCGGCACACTGGCTTCCGTGGCATTGCTGGTTGGTCTTGGTGCGATGATCGGTAAAATTCTTGAAGTGACTGGCGGTGCGAAAGTGCTGGCAGACACTTTGATTGGTCGCTTTGGTAAAGAGCGCGCACCATTTGCTTTGGGCGTCGCTTCATTACTGTTTGGCTTCCCAATCTTCTTCGATGCAGGCCTTGTAGTGATGATGCCAATCATCCTAAGTGTGGCGGCTCGTTTTGGTGGCTCGCCAATTAAATACGCGTTGCCTGCAGCCGGTGCTTTTGCGGTTATGCACGCGTTTGTTCCACCACATCCAGGTCCGGTTGCAGCTGCAGAATTCCTTGGCGCAAACATCGGTCTGCTATTGGTGGTGGGTATTTTGGTTGCTATTCCAACTTGGTACCTTGGCGCTTACCTATTTGGTTTGTACGCGGGCAAAAAATTCGATATCCCACTATCTAAAGCCTTCTTTAATGGCGAAGCGATGGTGGATGAGCGCAACGCACCAAAATTTGGCACGGTTATGACCATCCTTGTGCTGCCAGTCCTGCTAATCTGTTTGGATACGGTATTGAACACACTGGCGGTTGCAGGTTTGATTGATGGCAAAACGGCACTGGTTGAGTTCCTACGTATGCTAGGTAAAACCCCAGTCGCGTTGCTGATTACTTTGATTGTCTGTCTGGCTGTGTTTGCCAAAGACTACGGCATGGCAAAACTAGAAAAATTGTGTGGTGAGTCATTGGCTCCAATCTGTGGCGTTATCCTAGTAACGGGTGCTGGTGGCATGTTTGGTGGCGTACTGCGCTCAAGCGGTATTGGTGATGCGCTGGCTGACGTTCTTACAGACACTGGTATGCCTGTGATTGTGGCGGCGTTTGTGATTTCAACCTGTTTGCGTGTTGCTCAAGGCTCGGCAACCGTAGCGCTAACCACTACGGCGGCTCTTATCGCGCCAGTTGTGGCTGCATCAACAGGTTTGAGTGAACTAGACCTTTGCTTTATCGTAATCGCGATTGCGGGTGGTGCAACGGTACTGTCTCACTTCAATGACTCTGGTTTCTGGTTGGTATCTCGTCTGCTTGAGATGGATGAGAAAACCACATTAAAAACTTGGACGGTAATGGAAACGTTACTTGGCGGTATCGCGTTTATTATCGTCGCAACATTAAGCTTTATTCTTTAGAGGTTCCCCATGACAACACTTGAACAACGATTAAGAGAAGTCAAAATCGTCCCAGTTATCGCAATCAACGACGTAGCACACGCTCTGCCACTGGCAAAAGTGTTGGTAGAAAACGGTTTACCATGTGCGGAAGTGACATTCCGCACTGAAGCGGCGGCTGAGTCGATCCGCATTATGCGTGAAGCGTACCCAGAACTGCTGATCGGTGCTGGTACAGTACTGACAACAGAGCAAGTGGACATCGCGATCGAAGCGGGCGTGGACTTTATCGTTAGCCCAGGCTTCAACCCAACCACAGTGAAATACTGTCAGCAACGTGGCGTGACTATCGTACCGGGTGTAAACAACCCAAGCTTGGTTGAGCAAGCGATGGAAATGGGTCTGCGTACGTTGAAGTTCTTCCCTGCTGAGCCATCAGGCGGCGTAAGCATGCTGAAAGCACTCACGGCGGTTTACCCAGTTGAATTCATGCCAACAGGTGGCGTAAGCCCATCCAACGTGGAAGATTACCTAGCGCTGAAATCGGTTGTAGCTTGTGGCGGTACTTGGATGGTGCCAACCGCAATGATGGACAACGGCGATTGGGAAGGCATTGCTGAATTGGTTCGTGCAGTTAAGTAAAACGCACAAACGGCTCCGAAATACCCCCGAACGTTAGAAAACGTGACACAAAAAAGGGTCATCAAGTTACTTGATGACCCTTTTGCTTTTGGAATGAAACGGCTTTAGAAGTGATGCTTCATAAAGCGCTTAATAAAGCGAATGAAATCTGCTTCGGCTAGCTTCGCGCACTTCAATGTTTGGGCGTGAGACAATTCTACATCTCCCAAGCCTTCTGCCATGTTGGTGATCGCACACACTGCCAATACGGGTAAGCCGCAATGCGCCGCAGAAATCACTTCTGGCACGACCGACATGCCCACCACATCACCACCGATGATTTGCATCATGCGGATTTCGGCTGCGGTCTCAAAATTGGGGCCTGTGTAAGAGACAAACACACCTTCATTGAGGTGAATGCCATTGGCTTTGCCGACTTCAAACGCTTCTGCGCGCAGGTCTTTGTCGTACGCATTGGCGAGGCTGAAGAACCTCGGGCCGTACTCTTCATCATTCGGACCGATCATTGGCGATTCAGGCATGGTATTGATGTGATCATGAAATACCACCAGAGAGCCGACATCAATACGCTCAGGGCGAAGTGAACCTGCCGCGTTGGTGACGAGCAAAAACTCACAGCCCAGCTTTTTAAAGGTGCGTACTGGTGTTGTCATGACCTTCATTGAGCCGTGTTCGTAGTAGTGACCGCGACCTTTCATGCACACTACGTCTACGCCGCCCATGGTGCCAAGTACCAACTCACCAGAGTGGCCTTGCACGGTGCTAACCGGAAAGCCTTCGAGCTCTTCGTATGGAATGACCACTTTGTCTTGTAGCTCGTCTGCCAATACGCCTAAGCCAGAGCCTAAAATAAACGCCGCTTTAGGTTGGAAGTTTGGTTTGCGTTCGCGAATGGTTTGTAGTGCGCCGATTACTGGATCGTGATTCATGTTAGTCACCTTCTGGTTGTGTGTTGATTCCATTGTGTGACTTTCTGCGCTGGTTATCTTTGCTTTATTCGCTACTATCATCCTTAAAAAGAGGATGATGAAATTCGCTAGGACTCAATTATGAAGTCAGAACCATTTGAGCGCGTGACGCTGAAGATGCTGCGTTACTTTTACGAGGTCGCACAAACCAAGCATTTCACTAAGGCCGCCGAGAACCTTAATATCACCAATTCGCCGTTGAGCAATCGCATCAAAGAGTTGGAAGAAGTGCTTAACGTCAAACTGTTTGAGCGTGATTCAAGAAACGTCATGCTGACGGAGGCCGGGCGATTGTTGGAGTCCAAATGCCAACTGATTTTTCAGACCTTGGATGTCTCGCTCAATCAAGTGCAGCAAGTGGGCTTGAACCAGAGAAACATTTTGCGAGTTGGTGTGGTAAGTAGCGCATTTTGGGGCGGATTTGATCGTCTGTTACAGCACTTCCATGCTGAGCATGACTCTTATCACGCCGACATTTTTGACCTCAACCCAGAGACGCAAAAGAAACATCTGAGCGAGAAGAAAATCGATGTAGGCATTGTGCGTTTTGCCGATGCACTCAACATTTATCCGTATCAGTCGGTATCTTTGGGCAAAGATGTGTTTGTGGTGGCGGTGTCGGAGCAACATGAGTTAGCCAGCAAATCTTTGCTGCGGCTCCAAGATTTAAAGGCGTGTGAGTTTGCGTTTATGAGTTTGGCGAATTCTGCCTCGGCAAACTTCATCATCAATGCCTGTCTGCAAGAAGGCTTTTCACCCCATATTGGCAAACAAGTGGTGGAGCCAAGCACTTTGATGGCGTATGTGGCAAACAGCAATACCGTGACGTTGGTGCCGTCGACGTTTTCTCAGCATCATTGGCATGGGATTCGTTTTATCAAGCTGAAAGAGTCACTGCGTGCAGACTTGTGTCTGATTCATGATGGTAAGCAGGAGAGTGCTATTAAAGCCGAGTTTATTCGCACATTATTAGAGAATGCGAGTTAAGCATGGGATAACAAAAAAGGTCATCCTAAGATGACCTTTTCAAATGATTCACTGAAATCAGTAATGAGATTAGCGCGTAATTAACGCATCGTTACGAACTCTTCAGAGCCCGTTGGGTGGATAGCCACAACAGAGTCGAAGTCTGCTTTGGTTGCGCCCATCTTCATTGCTACGCCGAAGCCTTGGATCATTTCATCTACCGTGAAACCGATGCCGTGCAGACCAACAACCGTTTCTTCTTCGCCCGCACATACAAGCTTCATCTTACATGGTTGACGGTGCTTAGTAACGGCGGTGTACATCGCCGTAAAGCCAGACGTGTAGACTTTGATATTGTCTTTGCCGTACTTCTCTTCCGCTTCTTGCGTCGTTAGACCGATAGTGCCGATTGGTGGGTGGCTAAATACCACAGTTGGTACCAAATCGTAGTCCATCTTCGCGTTTGGTTTGTTGTTGAACAAACGCTCAGAAAGTTGACGACCCGCTTTCACTGCTACTGGCGTTAGCTCGATACCGCCTTCCATGATGTCACCCACACAGTAGATGCCTTTCACGTTGGTTTCTTGGTATTCGTCTACCTTGATGTAGCCTTTTTCGTTCGTTGCCACACCGGTTGACGCTAGGTTGATTGCGTCTGTAGCAGGGTGACGACCGATTGCCCAAATCAGTTGGTCAACGTTTTGGCTTTCACCGTTTTCTAGGTGCAGAGTTAGGCTGCCATCGGCTTCTTTTACCACTTCTTTTGGTACAGAGTGGGTGTGCAGTTTTGGACCTTCTGCGTCCATCACTTCAACCAACGTATCGATGATCATTGGATCGAAGCTACGCAGTGGTGACTCTTTACGTACGAACAGGTGCGTTTCTGTACCTAGCGCGTGCAGTACGCCAGCAATTTCAACTGCGATGTAGCCAGCACCCACAACCGCAACGCGTTTTGGTTGCTCTGCTAGGTCGAAGAAGCCGTTTGAATCGATGCCGTATTCAGCGCCTGGAATGTTTGGAATAGTAGGACGACCACCAACCGCGATCAGGATGTGATCTGCTGTGTAGTGTTCACCGTTTACTTCGACAGTTTTTTCGTCAACAAACTTAGCAAAGCCTTTAATCACGTTTACTTTGTTGTTGCCAAGAACGCGATCGTAAGATTGGTGAATACGACCGATGTATGCCTGACGGCTCTCAACCAGTTTGCTCCAGTCGAAACCTTTCACGTCGACATCAAAACCGTAATCTTCTGCGTACAGGTTCATTGCTTCTGCGATTTGCGCGCCATGCCACATCACTTTTTTCGGTACACAACCTACGTTGACACAGGTACCGCCAAGGTCTTGAGCTTCGATTAGCGCAACTTTCGCGCCGTACATCGCCGCACGGTTTGCAGATGCGATGCCGCCACTGCCGCCACCGATACAGATATAGTCAAAATGAGTCGCCATTACTTTCTCCAAGAGCTTATAAATTTTATCTGGTACATAGATAGATTGGGATGACCTTGCCCGAACTCAATGCCACCGTTATCCCACTATCATAAATCGAATTCGACTAATTCCTAAATGGGAAAAAGCGACAATACTTATGACAAATAGCGATGAGAGGCACAAAAAGAAGAATAAGCACGATTGGAGGGAGAAGGTGAGAGCATAAAAAAGCGCAACGAGAATATCGTTGCGCTTGAAGATATCAGTACTGAAGTGCTTACTCTGGCACAATCCAGTCCACTTTCCAGTGGCCAGTTGCTGGTGCGATCGCGTCTTGCAGGAATGGCAGAATCTCTTTCATCTGGCTTTCCAGTTTCCAGGGCGGGTTAATCACAATCATGCCGGATGCCGTCATGCCGCGCTCGTTGGTATCTGGTGCAACACCTAACTCGATTTGCAGAATTTTACGAATGCCCAGTGCTTCCAAGCCTTCGATCATATCTTCGATGTCGTGGCGGTTTACCACTGGGTACCAAATCGCGTAGATACCGGTTGCCCAACGTTTATGGCTCTGATGAATCGCTCGCACCACATCGCGGTACTCTTTCGCGAGTTCGTATGGTGGGTCAATCAGCACCAAACCACGACGCTCTTGTGGCGGTAAGCTTGCTTTGAGGCGTTGGAATCCGTCTTCTTTGAAGATGCTCACTTGGCGATCACGATGGAATTCTTGCTCTAACAATGGGTGATCGGCCGGGTGCAACTCGGTCAGCACCATGCGATCTTGTGGGCGGATTTGCGCGCGCGCCACACGTGGTGAGCCTGGGTAGTAACGCAGCTTCTCGCCATTGTTGAGCACTTTAATGGCATCGATGTAGCTTTTGATGTCTTCAGGAATGCTTGGGTTATCCCAAATACGTGCGATGCCTTGTTTGTATTCGCCCGTTTTTTCAGACCATTCGTGAGTCAGATCGTAACGGCCCACACCCGAGTGGGTATCGTGATAAACGAATGGCTTATCTTTTTGTTTCAGCGCATCAAGAATGAGGCTTTGAACGATGTGTTTGACCACGTCGGCATGGTTGCCAGCGTGGAAGCTGTGGCGGTAACTTAACAAATTAAACTCTCGAAACACTCTTTGGCTGAGTGTGGTCTGTGATTTTCACTCTATGGCGGTATTATACTCAAGTAACTTAAAGATGTAGAACTTCCAATCAAATCTGTTCCTCTGATAAGGGGACGCTATTGAAATTTCTTTAAGTCACCCACACTTACTATTGGTAATCGAATTGAACTAGGTGAGTTTCTCGCACTCAAAAGGGTGTGAAATTTCATTTAGGTATAACAAGACTCAAGGACAGAGTAGCGCTGGTTGACTATATGATGGTCATCGCGGCATAGAGAAAGGGAACGGAGCTCCCCCAATCCATGTTGCTGGCTCGTCTGTACATTGAGTTGGCCTATCTGCACAAAATAGACAGGCAATCACAGAGTCAAAACACAAAAGGAATTATTCATGTCTAATCCTCTTCTGACGTTTACGGACCTACCTCCGTTTTCTCAAATTAAACCAGAACACATCAAGCCTGCCGTTGAGCAAGCGATTGCTGACTGCCGAGCAAAAATCGATGAAGTTCTACAAGACAACGCTCACCCAACTTGGGACAGTGTGATTGCGCCAATTGAAGAAGCGGATGATCGCTTAAGCCGCATCTGGTCGCCAGTGGGTCACATGAACTCGGTAGTGAACAGCGAAGAGCTACGTGAAGCTTACGAAAGTTGCCTACCAATTTTGTCAGAGTACGGCACTTGGGTTGGTCAGCACAAAGGGTTGTACGAAGCGTACAAAACCATCAAAGCGAGCGAAGAATTTGCAACGTTAACTCGTGCCCAGCAGAAAACCATCACTGATGCACTGCGTGATTTCGAGTTATCAGGCATTGGTTTGCCATCCGATGAGCAGCACCGTTACGGCGAGATCAGCAAACGTATGTCTGAGCTGAGCTCTAAATTCTCTAACAATGTGCTGGATGCCACCATGGGTTGGACCAAGCACATCACAGACGAGAAAGACCTAGCAGGTATGCCAGAATCGGCGCTGGCAGCAGCGAAAGCTGCCGCAGAAGCAAAAGAGTTAGATGGTTACCTCATTACGCTAGATATCCCATCTTACCTACCTGTCATGACGTACTGCGATAACCAAGAGTTGCGTAAAGAAGTGTACGAAGCGTACGTGACGCGCGCTTCTGATCGAGGTCCAAACGCAGGCAAATGGGATAACTCAGAAATCATTACTGAGCAGCTAAAACTGCGCCATGAAATTTCACGTATGCTAGGTTTCAATACTTACAGTGAAAAGTCGTTAGCAACAAAGATGGCTGAAACGCCGGATCAAGTGCTGGGCTTCCTGAATGACCTAGCGACACGAGCGAAACCGCAAGGTGAACGTGAAGTCGAAGAGTTACGTCAGTTTGCGAAAAGTGAGTTTGGTGTTGAAGAGCTGAACGTTTGGGATATCGCTTACTACAGCGAGAAACAAAAGCAGCACCTGTTCCAAATTTCGGATGAAGAACTGCGCCCATACTTCCCAGAGTCAAAAGTCGTGAGCGGTCTGTTTGAAGTGCTAAACCGCGTGTTTGGCATGACCGTTACTGTGCGCGAAGGCGTAGACACTTGGCATGAGTCCGTGCGCTTTTTCGATATCTTTGATGCTGAAGGCACACTCCGTGGCAGCTTCTACCTAGATCTCTACGCTCGTGAACACAAACGTGGCGGCGCGTGGATGGATGATTGTCGTGGTCGTCGCGTTACGCTATCTGGCGAGCTGCAAACGCCGGTTGCGTATCTAACGTGTAACTTCAACCGTCCAGTGGGCGACAAACCAGCACTGTTCACGCACGATGAAGTCGTGACGTTATTCCATGAATTTGGTCATGGAATCCACCACATGTTGACGCAAGTTGATACAGGTGCTGTTTCAGGTATTAATGGCGTGCCTTGGGATGCGGTTGAGCTACCAAGTCAGTTCCTAGAAAACTGGTGTTGGGAAGAGGACGCGCTGGCGTTCATTTCTGGTCACTATGAGACAGGTGAGCCGCTACCGAAAGCGATGCTAGACAAAATGCTCGCAGCGAAAAACTTCCAATCTGCGATGGGTATTTTGCGTCAGCTAGAATTCGGCTTGTTCGATTTCACGCTTCACACTGAATATGACCCAGAAGTGGGTGCGCGTGTACTGGAAACTCTGGCGAAAGTGAAAGAGAAAGTCGCGGTAGTTCCTGCGGTTGAGTGGGCGCGTTTCTCACACAGCTTCGGCCATATTTTTGCTGGTGGCTACAGTGCGGGTTACTACAGCTACCTATGGGCTGAAGTGCTGTCGTCAGACGCGTATTCTCGCTTTGAAGAAGAAGGCATCTTCAACAAAGAGACGGGTCTAAGCTTCCTGAACAACATCCTAGAAATGGGGGGCAGTGAAGAGCCAATGGAGCTGTTCAAGCGCTTCCGTGGCCGCGAGCCACAAATCGATGCACTGTTGCGCCACTCGGGTATTGCGGCGTAAATTGAGCCAAAAACATCAAGGCCAACCGTTCGGTTGGCCTTTTTTGTACAGTTTTTATAAAAAATTTTACGGATTTACGTTGCGGTTGATCGGGTTCTGCAACGATATCAATGTCTCCGTGGACTGAACCTCATCAATGGCTTGCAGCTTGTCGATCAGTACAAATTGCAGCTCTTCAATCGATTTGCACATCAATTTGACGAATATGTTATACGCGCCCGTGGTGTAGTAAGCTTCAACGACTTCGTCGAGCGCGTTGAGTTTTTCTAACGCGGAGTGGTAATCACGAGCTGCATTGAGGTTAATACCAATAAAGCAGCACACATCGTAGCCAAGCTTTTTGGTATTGATGATCACCTCCGTTCCCTCGATGATGTCAGCCGACTTCATCTTCTCGATACGCACATGGATAGTGGCAGGGCTGACATCGAACTGCTTTGCCATTTCTGCGTAGGGCGTTCTGGCGTCAGCCATCAGTGTTTTTAATATTGCGCGGTCAAGGTCGTCGAGTTTCGGCAGGCTCGCATTCATACTATGATTTCCGTTAGGGATAGAGTTTTACCTCCCTTTTATACTCATAGCGGATAGGATTCACAAGGTTTGGCAGGAGTAACTGCGGGTTAACTCCGAGCTATGGAGATAATGTGCAGCGTTTTCTGGTTATTGCCGCGCTATGTTGGAGCGCGTTTGCTACGGCCTCAGATCCGAAGGTGTTGGTCGTGCACTCCTATCATCAGGGTTTTTTCTGGACGGACTCCATACAGCGAGGCATTGAGCAACAGCTGGGCGATCGAGCGCTGGACATGCGTGTGCTCTATCTAGACTCGAAACGTAACCAGAGTGAGCAGTTTTTTGCGCAACTAAAATCCTTGTATCTTACGAAATTACGCAAAGAGCGATTCGATGCCATTTTAGTGAGCGATAACAATGCACTTGAACTCATGCAGCGTTTAGCCCCAGTCATCAAAGACACCCCAGTTATATTTAACGGCATTAATAACTACCATCCTTCTTTACATCGTTCTCTGAATGCAACCGGAGTCATGGAAGATGTCGATTTGGAAGCGAATCTCGCTCTTATTGAGCGCTTACATCCGAACTACACACAAGTTCTCATCGTCAGTGACCACTCGGTGACCGGTGAGGTGTTGCGTTATCAAATCGACAATTTTGTCCTCAAGTTCCCGCAATATAGAGACAAAATCGTACAACTTGTCCCAGACAGCATCATCGATCTAAAACAACAAGTCGCAAAACTGAGTTCCGATAAAGTCGTCTTGTTCTGGACCTATTACCGAGATAAACAAGGTATGGTTGGCAGCGAGCGTGACTGGGTTGGTGTCAACAAAGTCTCAAACGCGCCGCTGTTTATGGTGCATGACATTGGTTTGGGTCATGGCGCAGTTGGAGGGGTTATTCAAAGTGGTTATCGGCATGGTATTGAGAGTGCAGAGATGCTTGAATTCGTTTTGGATAACCCTGATCAGCCTCTGCCTGCCGTGAAAAAAAGTGATTCTGAAATAAAGCTCGATTACCAAGCGGTAGCGCGTTGGGGATTGGGGGCTGAACAAGAGGTTTCTGCGGTATTTTTTAATAAGCCAATGAAGCTTTCTGAACGTTTTGCCAAGGAAATTCGCCTGTTTGGTAGTCTGTTTGTGGTGATGTCGGTGGTCATTTTGCTGATGGGTTATTATTTACAGCGGATGCGTCGCAGTGAGAGCGCTGCGCGAGAAAGCCAGGCTATTCTAGAATCGATTTTCGATCAGAGCATGCAGTATATGGGCATTTTGGATGCCAACGGTGTGCTTAAATCGGGCAACGATCACCTTCAATCCTTACTTTATCACCAAGGACTGCGTTTAGACCGACCACTTTGGTTTCACCCCAACTGGAGTGAAAAAGCACAAGCGTTGCTTGAGGAGTATTTCCACGCGCCTCACCATCAAGTGTCGACGTTTGAAGCTGAAATTTGGAGTAAAGAACACGGCGCATTGGTGTTAGAAGTTTCGCTCAAGCCTTTTTCTCAGCAAGTAGGGAATCATAAGCAATACTTGTTTGAAGCGCGCGATATTACCAGTCGTAAATTGATGGAGGACAAGCTCTACCAACGTGAGTCAACCCTACGCAACTATTATGAGCAGCAGCCCGTGATGATGGTGACGCTTGATAGTAATAACCGAATTCAAGAAGTGAATCGATTTGCTCAACTACTTCTTGGCTACAAACCGATGGACATGCTCGGACATCGCCTGAGGGAGTTCTATTTTGATGACAAAGTGCTGTTCCCTCGCCAAGTGTTATTGCAACCCAACCAGCAAGTGCATGGTGTTTGGCGACGTGAAGTCGAGTATCGTCATGCAAATGGTCATCGTGTTTGGGTGCGCGAGAATATTCGTCCGCTGAGTGAATCTGAGCAACTGCTGATTGTGGGCGAAGATATTACCGAAACCAAACTGCTCTCCGAGAAATTGGAATACCAAGCTCGCTATGACTTACTGACGGGGACTTACAACAGAAACCATTTTGAACTAGAGCTTAAGACCGCACTGTGCGAAGTGGACAGCCATCGTCGAGTCCACGCCATGTTGTACCTCGACTTAGATCAACTAAAAGTCCTCAATGATACGGTTGGGCATGATGCAGGTGATGCGGCGATTCAATTCTGCGCAAGTATGCTGGAAGGCGTTCTGCCGTACAATTCCATCTTGGCTCGAATGGGAGGCGATGAGTTTGCGGTGTTACTCAAAGACTGTGACGAATATGGCGCCATCAATATTGCCAAACTGATCATCTCGACACTAAGCGAACACCTCTTTATTTGGGAAGACACACGCCTGTTCATCAGTTGCTCAATTGGTATCCGTATCATCGATCATACCGCTGATACGCCACAAATGGTGCACGCTCAAGCAGACTCTGCTTGTCACGCCGCTAAAGAGCAAGGCCGTAACCGCTATAATCTATTCAGCTTAGATAACGAAGAGTTGCAGCGTCGTCAGATGGAAATGCAGAGCGTCAATTTGGTGCATGAGGCATTGTCGAATCAACGTTTAGAACTGTTTGCTCAACCGATAAAAAGCTTACAAAAGCACGAGACTCAAATGTATTTTGAGATTTTGGTGCGTATTCGCAATGGGTACGGTGATTATGTTTCTCCTGCGCTGTTTATCCCTGCTTCCGAGCGCTACAACATTGCCCATTGGATTGATAAGCAGGTTATTACTCAAACACTAGAGTGGTTTGAACAGCGTCCTGAGGTGGTTGAACAGCTTGGTCGCTGTTCGATAAACCTTTCAGGTCAATCTATGGGGAATCAAGAGTTTATTGACTTCTTATTGGAGCGATTGGAAAGTTCGACTCTGCCGTGTGAAAAAATCTGCTTAGAAATCACCGAGACAGCGGCGATGAGCAATCTGGATCAAGCCATTGAGTTGTTTACCAAGCTAAAGTCTTTGGGTTGCATGATTGCATTGGATGATTTCGGATCTGGATTGTCTTCATTTGGTTACTTAAAGAAACTTCCTGTCGATATCGTGAAAATTGATGGTCTTTTCGTGCAAGATATCAACGTAAATGAAATGGACCGCGTGATGGTTCGTTCAATCAATGACTTGGCGAAGCAACTAGGCAAAGTGACGGTGGCGGAGTTTGTCGAAAATGACCAGGTCATGCAGCATTTGATAGACCTCGGTGTGGACTACGGCCAAGGCTACGGTATTGGCCATCCTAAGCCGCTTTCTGAGCTAGTGGAGCAACTGACGGCTGTATAACCTCTGCGTAGCAAGCTCAACCTAGCATTAATAGGTAACTTAGGTATACACTCAGCGCCAGTTACCTCGATTTTTATTGGAGCCTCCTTTTGCAACTGCAATTGATCTGTGAAAACCCGTCTCAACAATCTCATCTTGATGAACTCGCTGCGCGTTGGCAGCTTTCACACACTGACGATAGCGATTTTGCTTTGGTGCTAACCACCGAGCGTTTGGAGCTACGTAAAGTGGATGAGCCAAAGCTGGGTGCAATCTTTGTGGATTTGATTGGTGGTGCGGTCGGTCATCGTCGCAAGTTCGGTGGTGGTAAAGGCCAGGCAATTGCGAAAGCTGCGGGGTTGAACAAAGGGGCAACGCCAACCGTGTTAGACGGCACGGCAGGTCTTGGTCGTGATGCGTTTGTGCTCGCCTCGCTAGGTTGTAAAGTGCAGATGGTCGAGCGTCATCCAGTCGTAGCGGCTTTGTTAGATGATGGCTTGGATCGAGCGAAACAAGACCCAGAAATCGGCACCTGGGTATCTGAGCGCATGTCGCTAATCCATGCTTCTAGCCATGATGCGCTGGAACAATTGGCGCAAGATAAAGACTTTGTCCAGCCAGATGTGGTGTATCTTGACCCGATGTATCCGCACCCAGAAAATAAAAAGAAGTCGGCGCTCGTGAAAAAAGAAATGCGCGTTTTCCAATCGTTGGTTGGCGCTGATTTGGACGCCGATGGCCTACTAGGACCAGCCATGGCGTTAGCCACAAAGCGTGTAGTAGTTAAGCGCCCGGACTACGCGAATTGGCTGAACGAGCAAAAGCCAAGCATGGCGATTGAAACCAAAAAGAATCGTTTCGACGTCTACGTCAAAGCCTCGATGGCATAACCTCCTGACTCGCAAAAACTTCTCGTCACAGCATTGAACCAAGTGCTGTGACGCTGCCATTCTTTCCTGAACACTATTGATAGTTTTCACTTGCTAATTCGACACTCTGACTGTATATCTAACTAAGAATTATTATTATTTCACTTGTTGTGATGCTGTCGATAATTGGGAAGCTGGAGTAGTCGAATGTCTAAACGCTTATGTAAGATGAACCGCAAACAAATTGCGGCCAACTTGGGTGACATTCACCGTTTGGTCGTCGCACCTAAGTTCGTTTGTCGCTCTTGTGCACGCTCTTCCGCTTCTAAAGACTCATTGTGTAAGCCTGCCGCAATTCCTCCACAAAAATGCCAAGACAAGCCGTTAAACGAGCAACAAGCATGCGGTTTGTTAGCTGAAGCGCTGCCTGCGCAATCCATTTCCGTCACGTCAAAACACAGCGCAGAAAAGGCGGCGATCGTGAAACGTGTGGTCGAGCGAGTGAAAGAGAAGAAACAAGCCGCGAAAGTGGTGACACCAGTGTCGATGGCGGCTCCTGCACTGTTTGATTTGGCCGATAAAAAATCGCTCAAGAAAGCGAAAAAAGCACTGAAAAAGCACTATAAGCAGCAAAAGAAGTTGCTAAAAGTGGCGAAAAAACAACAAAAGTTACTTAAGCGTCAGCGTAAACTGGAAGCGCGTAATGCGAAACTAGAAGTGTTGCTGCCAACGCCACCTAATGCTTTGATGAACGCAATCTCACAAGCCAAAGTGCATTAATCAAATAAAAAAACGCTCTCCAGTCGGAGAGCGTTTTTTATTGTCGAAATGTTTATAGGATTAGCTGCGTTACTTATTGGCGTAGCTCATCTCTACGCGCTTTTTCACCCAGGTTTCGTTAATCCATAGGGATAGCATGATGATCGCACCGCCAATGGCGAGTCGCATGACATCAACATCGCGGTTCCAAATCACAATGTTTACAATCAAGCCCGCCGGAACCAATGCATTGTTCATTACTGCCAGTGCACCTGCGTTCACCATAGTCGCGCCTTTGTTCCAAGCAAAGTAACCAAAACCAGAAGCAATCAACCCAAGGTATGTCAGAATGCCCCATTGTGTTGCAGTGGTAGGTAGTTTGTCGAGGTTACCCATGAGCGCGAAAGCCACGGTTGCTACACAAAGTGCACCTAAGTAGAAGTAGCCAAACACGGTGTGTTGTGGCAAATCGACGGGTTCACTCTCCATGATATATTTGTAGCCCACCTGACCGATGGCAAAGCAGAGGTTTGCTCCTTGTACGACCAAAAAGCCCAGTAGGAAATCTTCATTAATGCCTGCAAATTTAATCCAGGCGGCACCAAATACGGCTATTGCAGCGGTAACTAAGTACCAAGGTGAAAAGCGACCTTTCAAGAAGTCATAGATTAGCGTGACGTAAATGGGTGTGAATACGGTGAACAGCAATACTTCTGGCACGGAAAGGAGCAAAAAAGATTGGTAGTAGAAGCAATACATCAAGCCGAGCTGGAAGCCACCGACGGTCATCAGTTTCGCGATCAGGGGTTTGCTAACGCCACGGAATTTCAAAAAGGGAATGAAAACCAGGCTCGCCAGTGCCACGCGCATGAACACCGAGAACCAAGAATCAACCTGACCGGCGAGGTAAACGCCGATCAGGCTAAATGAGAATGCCCAAAGTAGGGTAACTGCGGATAGATAAGCCATGGATGAGAATCTTTATCAACAACAAATGTGCCCGCAGTCTAACCAAGTTTTATCGCTGCGCCAATCAGTCTTTTAGCGGTACGACCAGCATATCGACTGGTGAGCAGTTAATCAGCTGTCGAGTCGAAGATAGAATCTTGCTCCAGAAATCTTGGTGATGACCACAAACCACCAAATCAATACTGTAATCTTGAATGGTATCGCACAGCTCATTACTCAAATCGCCACTACCGACTAAAGTATGGGCAATTGGGTATTGCGCATATTCAGCGAAGTTTGCCAATTGTGTGCGCGATGCTTCCATTGCTTGATGTTGCGCTTCTGCCATATTGATATCGATAAGCCCGGTGTAGAGTTCTGCGTAGTTCACGTCGATGTGAATAAAAGAGACTTTCGCATCCAGAGGTTTAGCCAGTGATACGGCTTTCTTAATCAACACTTTACTGTCGTCTGAAAGGTCGACTGCCACAAGTATGTGTTTGTAACTCATATTGCTATCTCCTTGTAAGGTCATAGTTTTAGATTAGCACCAACCCCAAAAAAAATTTGCTGAAGTGATCTCATATCGGTGCCGTAGGTACAAAGTCTTGTCTCAGTAATCATGTTATAGTGGCGTTATACCCAAGTGACTTTGATATGCTGAAATAAGCGTAGTGTTACTGACTAGAGTTGAAGTGAAACTTCGCCGTGTCTGCCAGACCAAGCTATTCTCGCAGCGTCATTTATTTCGAGGTTACTTGGGTATATTGCATGCACAATAATAGGAGTTAACATGCTGTCTCAAACTATGGTCGAACAATTGAATGAGCAAATTAACCTAGAATTTTTCTCATCCAATCTATACTTACAAATGAGTGCTTGGTGTGAAGACAAAGGTTTTGAAGGTGCGGCTGAATTTTTACGCGCTCACGCCGTAGAAGAAATGGAGCACATGCAACGCCTATTCACTTACGTGAGTGAAACTGGCTCAATGCCAATCTTAGGCGCTATTGATGCGCCAAAGCATGACTTTGCGAGCCTAGGTGACGTTTTCCGCGAGACATTTGAACATGAGCAAATGATCACGGAAAAAATCAACAAACTGGCGCACGTTGCATTTACTAGCCAAGACTACTCAACGTTTAACTTCCTACAGTGGTACGTGTCAGAACAGCACGAAGAAGAGAAGTTGTTTAAAGGGATTTTAGATAAGATCGAACTGGTAGGTGAAGACGGTAAAGCGTTGTTCTTCATTGACAAAGATCTAGCACAAATGGCGAAAGAAGGTTCATCTTCAATCATGGATGCTCCAGCTGCGTAAACGCGTTTTGGGACGTTGTAAGTAGCGGGTAAAGACGAAGTGTTGATCGTCTTTTTCTCTTGAGCATTGTTGAAGATGTAGGGAGGAAAAGATGATCAGTGGAGACACAATCTTATTTGCGCTAATGGTGGTAACTGGAGTTAATATGGTCCGGTATCTCACCGCTCTTCGTTCTCTAATTTATATCATGCGTGAAGCGCATCCGCTGTTATATCAGCAAGTTGATGGTAATGGTTTTTTTACCACTCATGGAAATGTCACCAAGCAGGTGAGGTTGTATCACTACATTAAAAGTAAAGAATATCATCATCACCACGATGAAATTTTTACTGGTAAGTGTGAAAGAGTGCGTGAATTGTTTGTTCTATCGACCGCGTTGCTCGGCGTGACGCTACTTGCGGCCTTCATTCTCTAAGAGTCAATAATCCAGAAGTTGTTCTGTCTGAGATTTTGCGGACATACAGAGCGCTTAGAGTTTAAGCGCTTTTCCCTTTCGGTATTTGTCGGTAGAATGTCGCGCCTAGAAAGCAAGGATGTGCAATGTGCACATCCTTTTTTATTTTGATTCGATACCAATCAGTCTAAGAGCTACCGATGAGTAAGAAATTTGATGTTGTTGTAATTGGCGCAGGCGCAGCAGGTTTAATGTGTGCTGCAGAAGCAGGCAAGCGAGGCCGCCGTGTTTTGGTGCTCGATCATGCTAAAAAGCCAGGACGTAAAATCCTTATCTCGGGCGGTGGTCGTTGTAACTTCACTAACTACGACGTTTCAGCTAATCACTATTTGTGTCAAAACCCGCACTTTGTTAAGTCGGCGCTCTCCCAATACACTAACTGGGATTTCATCTCGATGGTGTGTAAACATGGCATTGAGTTCGAAGAGCGTGATCACGGCCAGTTGTTTTGTGTCGATGCATTTACGGCCAAAGATATCGTGAAGATGTTGTTAGCTGAGTGTGACATGCCGAACATCGAGCAGCGTTACCAATGCGATGTTCATTCGATTGAAAAAATTGATGAAGGCTTTCGTTTGCATGCTGGTACTGAGATTGTCGAATGTGAGTCTTTAGTTATCGCAACAGGTGGCTTGTCGATGCCAAAACTGGGAGCGACACCATTTGGTTATAAAGTCGCGGAACAATTTGGTCTTCGAGTTATTCCAACCACGGCAGGGCTTGTACCATTTACTCTGCATAAAGAAGACAAAGAAGACTTTGCTGAGTTATCTGGTATCGCGGTACCTGCGGAAATTACGGCTGAAGATGGCACCATGTTCAAAGAAGCCCTGTTGTTCACACATCGTGGGTTATCTGGTCCAGCAGTGTTACAGATTTCTTCATTCTGGCGGGCCGGACAAAAGGTGTTGATCAATCTTGTGCCAAACGATGATGTTGCTGAGTTATTAGAACGCAGTCGTGAGAAGCATCCAAATCAGTCACTCAAGAATACGCTTGCCAAAGTGCTGCCTAAGCGTCTGGTTGAAGTCTTAATTGAACGTAAAGAGCTAGTCGATAAACCGCTAAAACAGTTCAATCAAAAGGAGCTTGCGGCGATTGTGGAGCGTCTAGAGCATTGGGATATCGCCCCGAATGGCACTGAAGGCTACCGAACTGCGGAAGTGACACTCGGCGGTGTCGATACTGATCACTTATCCTCGAAAACCATGGAATGCAAAGACATTAAAGGGCTTTATTTTATTGGTGAAGTGATGGATGTGACTGGTTGGCTAGGGGGCTACAATTTTCAGTGGTGCTGGTCGAGCGGTTTTGTTGCGGGGCAGTGGGTTTAATCAAACACCAAACGCAGCCTAACTGCATAAAAGATAAGATACAAAAAGAGCACTGAGTTTTATTCAGTGCTTTTTTTGTATTCCCATAGCGAGTTACTCGTCTTGATACTTTTCGAGTTTGTTATAGAGCGTTTTCACGCTAATGCCTAACTCCTGCGCTGATTCCGTTTTATTACCTTGATTCTCTTCAAGGGTATTGAGAATGGCGGCTTTTTCTAGCTCTTCTAACGAAACGCCCGCCGGAACAAGGTCTTCGATGCTGGTGCCTGTTTCCAATGGTGGTGTGTCGAAGATAAGGTGTTCATCTCGGATAGTGTCATCAGCCAAAATAAATGCACGTTCGATCGTGTGTTTGAGCTCACGGACATTACCTGGCCAGTCGTGTGCAGCGATTTTTTGGATCGCAGAGTCAAGAATCGTTTTGGTTTTTGCCTCATTGGCGTTGCGGTGCGCGATAAAGTGCTTGGCCAGACCGACGATATCACCGCCTCGTTCTCGCAGTGGCGGTATCGTTAATGGGAAATGCGATAACCGGAAAAACAGATCTTCACGCAGGAACTGCTCCTCAATGGCGATTTTAGGATCACGGTTTGTAGCAGCAATGATGCGAGTATTAGCGATATGAACTGTATTACTGCCAACTGGGCGATACTCTCCGGTTTCTAGCACCCGCAATAGCTTCACTTGATGCTCGATAGGCATCTCGGTGATTTCATCTAAAAATAGTGTGCCGCCCTCTGCCTGCTTAAATACACCTTGGTGAGTTTTATTTGCTCCGGTAAAAGCGCCTTTCTCATGACCAAACAGTTCACTATCAACCAATTCAGGGCTAATGGCACCACAGTTAATCGCTATAAAGGGCTGTTGTTTACGCTCACTCGCTAAGTGGATGGTCTGCGCCACCAGTTCTTTGCCTGATCCACTTTCACCGACAATAAGGACGTTGGCTTCTGTTTTAGCAACGCGCCTGATCATACGATAGAGCTGATGCATCGGAGAGGAAGATCCGACCAAAAGACCAAATTGGTCAAGATCGCTGGTGGACACTTTACGCCCTTGATCTTGTTTGTGTTGATAGTACTGGCTGACTTCGCTCAGGGTGTCCGTCAGAATGGCAATATCAACGGGCTTTCTGTAGTGAAAAATAGCACCCAAGTTCATCAGTTTATCCAAGTTCTCGTTTGGAGCGCCTGAGCTAATGATGATCAAGTCCATATCGTAGATGTCTTCGATATTAGAAAGACGTTGATAATCTGCACTAGTAAAGTGGGCGACTTCAACAATCGCAACTTCCGGTTTGAGTTGTAGGAAATCTTCAATCCATTGGTCTGCGGCATCGATGTCATGCAGACGAAATTTGTTCAGTTCCTGGCAAGAAGCGATGGCATTTTTAAGTGATGGATCTTGTATTCTTAGAAACAGGCTTGGCATCGACATAGAAATGTCCTCTTTACTATGACAGAAACAATGTACGTGGATTATTCTCACTTCACAAGACAAAATATTGTCAGCATAGATTTAAGGATTTGTTCGGTATTTTTATGTTGTTAGCCCCTTTTTGATATATATCGGTGAGAGCTATCAGTAGATATTTCCTTTTGTTCAGATTTTTATTTTTAAAATAATAATTTTGCTATTAATTGATCCTGGAGAAATAGCCTTTCTGTTTTATCAGGTTATTTCTGCACAAGTGGCGGAGGCTTTATCACCGATTAAAAATTACATTTTTTACGTGTAAATAATTCATGCTTATACTTTATTGCTCATCTCATTTTTACCTCTTTCCTTTATTAGTCACTTAAAAACAATGAGTTATAAAGTTGGCACATGGTTTGCTCCTAGGGAAGTGCAACGTCAATAAAGGAGAATTACCATGAATAACATCGCAGCTAAAATTGTACTTACGTCAGTTCTTGCTACTTCATCTACAGCAGTCTTAGCGAGTGATAAATGGGAAAAAGAATCCATGGACGCTTGGCTAGATGGTAAAGCTGAAACCACACTACTGCTAAACAGCAATCTCAACTCTTTTGATATCAATACCGATGTAGAGAATCAGGTCGTTACCCTTTCTGGTTCGGTAAACAATGATCTTGAAAAATCACTTGCCGAAGAGCTTGTTACTGGTCTTGATGGTGTGAAAAAAGTAAACAACGAATTGTCAGTAGTGAATGAAGGCAAGAAAGAAACTGATTCAGAAGCTTTAGCTACACTGACCGATTCTAAAATCACGACTATAGTTAAAACGCGCCTACTAATGGATACCAATGTGAGTGGTACGGATATTGATGTAACGACAGAACGCAAAACGGTAACTTTGGCAGGTAAAGTTAATTCAGATGCGGAGCATGATCTTGCAATTTCAATTGCAAATAACACCAATGACGTAAATAAGGTGATTGATAAGCTAGAAGTGGTTCAATAATAGCGAGCCGAGTGATTTAACCCACTTTTATTAGGAGGTAACACTATGGTTCGTTGGATGTTTATTTTTCTGGCACTGGCACTAATTTCTGCACTATTAGGCTTTACCGGTATTGCAGGAGCTGCTGCCTCTATCGCGCAAGTGATATTTTACCTATTCCTATTGTCATTAATTGTATCAATAGTGATTGTTCTGCTGGGAAGAAAAAACGTAAATAGATAGGAGATTCCATGCGACTTACGTCATTTATTTACCGTATCGCCGCAGTATTCGGTTTGGTGTTTGCGTTGGCAGCTTGTAGTGAAGAAGGGCCAATGGAACAGGCCGGCAAAAAGATAGATGAAGCCGCCGAAGAAACCCAAAATGCGATTGAAGATGAATGTGAAAACATTAAAGAAAACCTAAACGCTGAAGACCAAGATTGTTAGCCGAATCAGGTTAGGTTTTTACGCATAGCTATGTAAGAGAGGGGCGGTCAATCACCGCCCTTCCTTTTGTCCCAATTGTTTACAATCAGATAAGGAGTCAAAGATGAAAAACATATTTGATGTACTGAAAGAGAGTCATGAAAAGCAGCGCCTTTTACTCGATGCTCTGATGGAAACGTCTGGAGATTCCCCCGCTCGTGAAGAGTTTTATCACAACCTTAAAGAGGAACTCGAACAGCACGCAGCGGCAGAAGAGCGATTTTTCTACGCGCCTTTAATAGATAGCGATAAGACCATTGATCTCACTCGCCATGGCATCGCAGAGCATCATGAAATTGATAAAGTGATTGCACAGCTTGATGCAACCGATATGAGCTCGCCAGCGTGGCTCAACCTAATGAAAACCTTGCGTCACAAAGTGTTGCACCATCTTGAGGAAGAAGAGCAGCGTTTCTTCCAGTTAGCCGGTAAGGTAATGACCGATAAGCAGAAAATGAAACTAGCGGATGGTTATGTTGAAGAGATGGCAAGCTAGGTAGAGTGTTGGACCTTTTCGTGCCATTTCGGCACGGGAAGGCACTCAATCAAGGCGTTTACTCAAGTTCATGTATCCAAGCTCAATCCCCCGCGTATTCTAACTTCCACTAAAAAGTGCACTCGCTGAAGGCAAGGAGAGCGAATGTTTATCATCAAATATTATATTTTTGGCGCTCTGATCAGTTTATTGGCCGCTATATATACGCCTCAAATTATCGTTAGTCTGCTGTTCTTGTGGATATCTCTTTCTTTAGCGTTGGTCAGCGTAGCCTACGTATTCGACATTCCCTCTATTTTTAGAAAAAACCAAGATGGCAAGATTGTCAGGTGGATTCGCTGGGCATTCATTCCATTTTTATTGGGGGCTAGAGCGTATAACGCCTGGGAAAGACGGCGTGATACTGTGCCTCCAATCCAAAAAGTCAGCGACAATTTATACCTATCTCGCCGTTTGTTTCAGAGTGACTTAGATTTTCTCGAATCCAATGAGATCTCTTGTATTGTCGATGTCACCGCAGAATTTGCAGGCCTTGAAAGTGCGATGACCGACAAGCAGTTTCATTACCTTTCGATTCCGGTACTCGACCACAAAGCCCCAACGCTAGAGCGCCTTCGCCATGCGATTAACTGGATTGATACTCAAATCTCGTGCTCGCGGGCTGTGGTTGTGCATTGTGCGTTAGGGCGTGGTCGTTCAGTGTTTGTTGTGGCGGCGTATTTACTGAGCAAAGACCCGTCACTGACGGTTGAATCTGTGATGAAAAAAATCAATGACGTACGTAGTACCGCGAGATTAAATAAATTACAGATTAGGACGTTACGAGCGATCAGTGAAAAAGGCGTACTGGGGCTGGATCAATCCACTTGGATGGTGGTTAACCCTGTTTCAGGTGGCGGCAAATGGGAGGAAAACGAACAGCACTTGATTCGTGAGCTAACCAAAAAATATCGCTTGAGTATTCATCAAACCACCACAAACCTCAGCGCCGAGCAGCTAACACAACAGGCAAAAGAAAGTGGAGCTAAGCAAATCATCGTAGCTGGTGGCGATGGCACAGTAACAGAGGTGGCTAGCCAATTGGTGGATACCGACCTAAAACTCGGTATTGTTCCGCTCGGAACTGCCAATGCGTTATGTCATGTGCTCTATGGCGTTGGCGCCAAATTCTCACCGGTCGAAAAAGCGTGTGAAGCGTTGCTTGGCGGACACTGCCAACGTATTGATACTGCGGACTGCAATCAGCGGCTTATTTTATTGGTCTTAGGTATTGGGCTAGAACAGAAGATGATCGAGCACGCTCAGCGAGAAGAGAAAAATGTTTTTGGACAACTCGCTTACCTCACTGGCTTTTTTAATGCTGTAGTGGCGGAAGAAACGCAAGCTTTAACCGTTTCGTTAGACGCTCCAACTGAAGATGGAAACCACGACAATAATACACAAACGCTTGAAGTCCATAGTTTTGTCGTTGCGAATATCGCTCCATTTAGTACGTTGCTTGCCCAAGGTGGTGATGCGCCGCAGCCTGATGATGGCAAGCTGCATATCACATATTTAGATAACACCGAGTCTTTAGGCGGACGTCTTATCGCCTTGTCGGATCTGACATTAACGAGCGTAGGCGCACAGGAAGAATCGACACATTTTCAATACGCGACGGCTCAGAGCGTCACTATTTCTGCGAATAAACCGATTGAGTATGTGATTGATGGTGAACTGTATTCTGATGAGCAACTGGCAATCAAGCTGCGTCCAAAGTCATTGAACGTATTTGTTCCAAGCCAGAGACGTAAATCAGCTTCGCTTTAACACTGTAATCCGCGGATGACGCGCCATTTGCTTCGTATTCTACATGGCGCTTTTTCTGTGTTGTTTGATGATTTGGTGTGCGTCGTAAAAAGGCTATTAAGGTCGCTGCGTAGATGCAGCGGCTTTTGTCTATCTACACCTTTTTATTAGGTTGATTGGGGATGAGGGTTAAACAAAGTGAAGAAAGAAGGGCGAGTATAATTACTCACCCTGAGGTAAGTGCTTTTCAATTTCATCGTTTTCAACTTGTAAAGCAGCTAACCAATAAGAAACAAGTGCGGTTAAGTTGGTGTCGTCAATGGCTCTAAGCAGGGCTTTTAAATCATCTAACAGTAATTTATTCATAAAATGCATTTCTTTGTAATTACCTAGCTCGGCAACGCCGTATTCGGTGGCATTTTCTGCAATGAATTGTTCACCATCTTGTTGGTCGAAAAACAGCTTCGCCATCTTTTTGATCATCACTTTTTCTATTTTCACGAATCGATATGCCGCTCTTGCGAGTGTCATATGTGATTGCGGGTTAACGAGAGGCAAACACGTTTGGCGATGGTGTGTCATTTTTACGAGTAGCTCCCTTACTCGATTGTTATCCAATGTCATAGTGACCTCTTTATTTATGACTATTGTCGTGGGACATTTCTCGTGATGGTTATGTTAATGCGCCTGTGGGCTTGTCAGAAATGGCCAAAGCAAGTTGGCCATTTCTTTGATCAATACCGAGCTTTATTGCAAAGGCGACCACCAAGTTTTAGCTAATAAGGCTGATGCTGCTGAGTTTTTCTTTGCAGCTTTTTATATCGCTACGAACTTTCAGCAGAACCGAGTTATCCGCCTGCTCTGGGTGGGAAGTAATCAAATTCTCAATCTCTTTGAGTACCTTGCTTTCGACACCTTCAAGCTGTTCTAAATACATAGACTCTTTGTCAGAGGACACTTCCTTCATCACGTCGCTGTAGACCTCACGCGCCTTGATGGTGTAGGAAACCGGAGTGTCGTCGGCAGATTCTTCATTGTTACTTGCTAGAGAGTAGGGAGTGAGCTCAATGACTGCACGCTCACGTACTCTGAGCAGTTCTACCAACACATTATTCAAAGAAGTGTTGTCGATGTTCTCGATGGCCTTGTTGTAAATTTCATTTCCGCTTTCGATAAGCTCAATGATTGAGGCGATGTTTTCATTTTTCATATGCCACTCCTTATTTACTGGTGATAGGGGTGTTTGAGCGTATGGAATACAAACACGATGTTTCATCTTTAATTGCAGGTTGTATGCCAATGAATTTTAAGTCTTATTAATCAGTGACTTAATGTATTTTTTTGCAATAACTTGCTAACAGTCGGTAAGGCGCTAAGAAAAAATTACAAGAATGGCGGGGAAAGCTTGGAAAGAATTACACGTACAGATACGGCTTTTTATCGAAATGAAAATAAAATTAATAAAAAACAATAACTTAAAATTCTGGCATGGATATGGCTTTGTAGGGAGTAAGTGAGGTCAAACATTGTTTCACTTGATTCACTATTCAACTCATTAATGGAGGCTAGTTATGGCTACTACAAAAGAAAGCACAGTAAAACCTCAAGAGCAGTTAGAAGAAGCATATCACTTAGCGGAACAAGCCACGACGGAAGCCGTTGGCGCGATGAAAGACCAAGCCAAAGAGAAGCTGGATGTCGGTGCACAGCAAGTTCAGCAGGCGACTAAGTCGGCAGAAAATGTAATCAAGGAGCGCCCATTGCTGAGCATAGGCTGTGCCTTCCTTGCTGGTTGGGCGGTTTCGAAGCTGATCAAATAATAGTGGTCACCAAGGATTAAGCCACACAACAGAAAGGCGAGGCTTCACATGAATAACTCAGGGCAAGTTACCAATCAGCAATCAGGCTCGGCGGCTTCAGACAGCGGCCGAGCCCCTGATGGGGCAGAAGAACAGGATATCCAACAAACCATTAATGGTTTGAGCAGCATTCTTGCGCAATTGGACCAACTGACGAAATCGCTAAAAGCATGGTCAGGTTCAACGTTGGATTTGTTCCTCTTGGAGATAAAAGTTAACGTGTCCGCAGTGCGTCAGATTTTGCTGTGTACCGTTGTTTTTACCCTATTGTCGGTACTGTTCGTATTCAGTTTGTGCCTTGCCTCTGGGGTGGTGGCTTATCAGTTAACTGCCAACGTATATGTTGCCGTGGGTGTATTTATCACATCATTAGGCTTGGCATTATTTGCTTTAGCCTGGTGGCAGAAGCGTTTAGTTGGATTTCTTGGATTCAAAAATACGACAGAACAATTACAGGAGGGGTGGGATGCGCTCGCTACAAAAGCTCAATCGAGCCATGCGGATCAAGCGGATGGAAGGTAAAGCATCTCTAGAGCAATGTTGTTTGTCGATGGAAATGTTCACGTTTACCACCAAGAAGTTTGTGAGAGAAAACCCTTGGACGACATTAGGCATTAGTGCTGTCGTTGCCGTTACCGCAGCAAAAGCAGGTCGATTGTCTCGACTGACTTCTTCTATTTCGTCAATGGGGCTATTGGTTAGCAGCGTGTCTGATATTACCGATTCGCTCACAAAGCCGGTCGCGGCAGCTTCTCTGGATGAGTCAGATGCGGAGCAAAATGGAAATGCAGCAACACAAGTAAGCAACGCTGCGACGACAGAGGGCGAACCACTCTAATAGCGGATTTCACCGCAAAATTTTCTTACCGATTCTGAGCTTATTATGACAGCGAAATTGAACATTCCTGCCAACACTGCGATTGGTGCAACGCTTCTCGTCCTGTTACTCGTCCCAGGGCTGTATTTTGCCAAGCCAATATTGTTACCTATTGTGCTTAGCACCTTTATTTCTCTGCTGTGCAGCCCTTTCATTAATTATCTTGAAGACAAAGGTTTACCACGTGCTATTACCGTCGTGTTGACGCTGTCATTCCTCGTTGGCGCCTCAATTATTGGTCTTGCCGCCATGTCGGAGCCCGCCAAGCAATGGTGGTCTGAGCTGCCCAGTATCGTGAAAAATGTGTCGCAAGAAGTAAGCGAAGTTACTAAAGCTTCGGCTGATCACCTTAATACTCCATTGAATATCGCCAACGATATGAGTATGGATGAGGTCGGGAACAACACCGTATTTTCTTTGGTAAAAACGCTCGCGACCACTACGCCGACGATTTTGACACAAGCGATGATCGTGCTGTTTATGGTTTACTTTATGCTCAATCATGGACGAAGCTTATTTCGAAAGTCAGTGTCTTACTTACATGGGTTCGCCAAACAGCGCCAAGCGATTGAGTTGGTCAAAGCGCTACAGAAAGACCTATCTCGATACATTGGCACCATCACTTTAGTGAATGCTGGGCTGGGGTTGAGTGTCGGGGCCGTGTTTTTTGTTCTAGGCCTTGAAGATCCATTTCTATGGGGCGCATTTGCAGGCGTGATGAATTTTGCGCCGTACCTCGGCCCTGTCATATCCATGGTGAGCTTTGGCTTTGTTGCTTATCTTCAGTTGGAGTCGGTCAGTTTTATGCTGACGGTGGTGTCTATCTATTTACTGCTCAATTTGATTGAAAGTCAGTTTGTTACACCAACACTATTGGGGAAAAGGTTTAACTTAAACCCGTTAGTGATTTTTGTTTGGCTTGTTTTTTGGGGCTGGCTTTGGGGCGGAATGGGACTATTGATCGGTGTGCCGTTGCTGGTTTGTATCAATATTTTGGTTGAGCGTCTAGAGCTATGCCAATCAACCCAAAATCAAGCAAAACAAATCACCTCCGCGGACGTGGCACCGCGAGAGTGACTTGAGGAGCAAGCTGGTTCAACGAAACAGTTTTTCAGCGCTCACTGGCTGACTAAATAAATATCCCTGACCATAAATACAGCCTTTTTCGAATAAATAATCGGCTTGTTCCCGAGTTTCTATCCCTTCCGCGACGACTTTCAACGACAGCGTTTTTCCCATGGCAATAATGGCATTCACAATCGCGTTGCTGTCGCTATTACTTGGGACATCACTGACAAATGAGCGGTCAATTTTCAGTTTGTTGATTGGCAAACCTTTCAAGTAAGACAAAGACGAATAGCCAGTTCCAAAGTCATCCAGAGAAATCTCAATACCCAGCTCTCGTAATTGATTTAACGATGCAATGGCTTGTTGAGGGTCGATCAGTAAAAAGCTCTCTGTGATCTCCAAATCTAACCGTTGGGCAGGGTATCCGGTGTTATCGAGGATAGTACTTAATCGCTGAATGAAATTTGACTGCTGAAGCTGCAATGCAGAAACATTGACGGCGATTTTGCCAAACTCGATGCCCTGGTCCAGCCAAGCATTACCTTGCAAACAGGCTTGTTGTAACACCCACTCACCAATGCTTTGAATCAGCCCTGTTTTTTCTGCAATTGGAATAAAGTCTGCTGGTGGTACAAGGCCAAACTCTGGATGCTGCCAGCGTAATAAAGCTTCCACGCCGACAATCGTATTTTGTTCCAAATTGTATTGCGGTTGGAATTCTAACCGGAGTTGTTGTTTTTCTATTGCTTGATGCAAAGCGGATTGAATGCGTACATGGGATACGGATTTATCGGTCAAATCCGGTGAGTAAAACGCGTAGCCGTTGCGTCCATTTTTCTTCGCTAAGTACATCGCGGTGTCTGCGTTTTTCAGTAAGGTTTCACTGTCTTGACCGTCTCTTGGGTACAAGGCAATACCAATACTTGTCGAGACACGAAGTGAGTCGTGGTTTGCCAAGTCGAATGGTTGCTGGAATACGCTTAGAATATCGCCGACGGTTTCCAATAAGGAAACATCACTATGGATGTCTGGCAAAATAATCACAAATTCATCGCCGCCAATGCGAGCCACATGCGCATTGAGGTGAAGCACATCTTGCAGACGAATCGCTAACTTAGACAGCAATTGGTCACCACAGAAGTGGCCCATGCTATCGTTGATGTGTTTGAAATGGTCGATATCTAAGAATAGGGTGGCAAACGTCTGCTGGCTTTTGTGTCCGGTTTCGATGTGTTGCTCGAGTAAGCTAAGTAAATGAGTGCGATTAGGTAGATTGGTTAATGGATCGTAAAAAGCCATGCGCTGCAGCTTTTCTTCGTGTGCCTTACGCACAGAGATATCTTCAAACACACAAATGTAGTTAATAAGGTGGTTTTTATCGTCCATTACGGCGCTAATGGTCGCTAATTGCGGATAAATGCTGCCATCTTTCTTTCTGTTGATGAATTCGCCTTTCCATTGGCCTTTGTTTTCGAGTTGATGCCACAACTGTTGATAGAAACCTTGATCATGATGACCTGAGCGCAGAATTCGTGGGTTTTTTCCTATCACCTCTTCAGAGCGGTAACCTGTAATTTGGGTAAAAGCCGTGTTTACATCAATAATGTTGGCATTGCGGTCTGTAATGACCATGCCTTCTTGCGAATTGTTGAAAATTTGGGACGCTAAGGAGAGCTGCGTTTCTACCATTTTTCGGCGGGTGATGTTACGTGTCATCCCCAGAATGCCGATTAAGTTTCCCGCATGATCACGGACAGGAGACTTAATGGTTTCTAGCCAAGTGGGGTTATTGTTTTCATCAATTTGACGGCATTCTTCAACAATATTTTGCGTGCCAGTGGCTACCACCAATTTATCGGCATCAATGAATTTTTCCGCACGTTCATGGCTAAACAGGGCAAAATCGTCTTTGCCAATGATTTCACTGTTGGTTTTTTGCCACGCATTTTCTACGCTTCGGTTGGTCATCGAATAAAGACCATCCATGCCTTTTATCCATACGTGGTCTTCAAGGCAGTCGATAAACTCTTGTAGTGTTGGTGTTGGCTTTATTTCCGCGCTTTGATGTCGCGTTTGTTCTTGCTGACAGTGCAAGTTGATATCAAAGCTGATCCGCCCCGCGATTGCGCTTAGCCATGCCGAAACAACCGTTGATTGATCATTAGGGTGAGTCAGTGTCAGTACGGCAAGCAATTCGCCATTAGGTAGCCAAATCGGTCCAATGCTCAAGGTTTGCTCTTCAAAGGGGGTATGGCTAACTGTAAAATCTGTCGGCGTAAAGTGATCGACAACTTGCGTTATCACATCGACGATAGCACGATGATTTTGGGTTGAGGTGGACACCTCAGTCGATAGCCACTGCTGAGTATCGCTCAGAGTATAAAGCTGTCCCTGAGCTTGAGTTACATTACAGCATTGTCGCAGAACGTGTTGCCAGTCTGCCATCAAAGGCGAAGGAATAGCGAAGCGAAACATAATTAATAACGAGTCCTAAATCGCCCAAAGGTAATTATATTAGAATCTAGCGTAAGCTATTGGGCTTTGTGAGTATCGTATCCAACGCGTAGCTAAATCCTAGCAGCGTAAAGTGCTTTCTATCATTAAAATGTTATCTATATCTCTTTTTTATCCAACTTATTGCATCGTTTTTTAGGGCTTTTGATAGGTGATTAAGAAGCGTGTATCGCTTTGGTTTTCTTGCCCCATGAGACTTGCTGAATGACTAAGCCACTGATGATCAATACTAGGCCAATCAAGGTTGAAGGGTGAATTTCTTCGCCGATGATGGTAGCTAACAACATGAGTGAGATAAATGGAGAGGCAAAGATCAGATTACTGATACGCGCGGTGTTTTGCGTTGATTTGAGTGCGCTCAGCCACAAAACGAAAGTGATCCCCATTTCAAACAGTCCGACATACGTCACCGCTGCCCAGCCTTTAGCTGAGATCATCTGCCAGCCAGCACCTTCATAAAGACTTAAACCAATGGCGAATGGAATAGCGACCAAAAAGCCGAGCAGAACGCCAACCACAGGGTCGGCCTTATTTTTGGTATTTAAAATCCAGTAACCGGCCCACAGCAGCGTTGATAGCAGCGCAAGACCAACACCCAACGGGCTCTCAAATTCCATGCCTAAAAGATTGCCTTGTGTGGCAATCACTATCACGCCGACATAACTAAAACCGCAAGCCAGCCAGTCCTTACCACGGATCTTTTGTCCTAAGAAAACAGCGGCCATTAGCGTTAAGGTGATGGCCCAGCTGTAGTTGATCGCTTGAGCCTGAGATGCGGGCAGCAAGTCATATGCTTTGAACAGAATAACGTAATACGCCAAAGGGTTAATCAACCCAAGCAGTAGGTAATACCAAGGGTTTGAGAAAAATGTAGCACTTAACTGGCCCAATTTACCTTGCACACCACAGATTACTGTTAGCGCAATCGCAGAGACGATGCTGGCAATGCATAGCATTTGAATAGGCGTAAATTCTGCCAACGTGAGTTTAAATGCGGTTGCAACGGTAGACCAAAGTAATACTGCTGAGAGCCCAAATCCTAGGGCGCGACGCTCGTTCATGATGCCTCTGCGTGATGATGTGCCGCTCGGTTTGGATAATTTGAGCGGAAGAAAGAATATTATAGGAAGGCCTAGTGTATGCGAGGATTTTTCATCCAACAAACTGGACATTTATCCAGTGTCTAAATACCATTGTTATAGATACAAAACACAGGCTAACTCGCTATTATGCAATGGATTCTTGAGTACCAATCTCTCATTCTCTCTTCTCTTTGTGCTGCCACGCTTAGTGGTGTCGCTGCCGGTTGGTGGGTGAAACAGCGTTTTATCACCCAAACTCAGCTTCTCGAGCAACAACTTGTTTCAGAAAAACAGCTTCATCAACAGCAACTTGAACAGGTCAAGCAAAGCCTTGCCGATGCTCAGCAAGAGTTGGATGAATTAGATGATGAGCGCGATAAAGCCGCGTTTGAAGTACGCCAAACACATGGAAAGCTGATGGCAGCAATGGAAAAACTGCGTTACTTCGAGGCTGTAAAGCAAGAGCGCCAGCAATACTTTGATGAGCTTGGCCAAATGCGTGAACACAAATCACGTCTAGAAACGCAGCTGCGTGAACAGCAAGCTCGCCATGAGCAAATTAACCAAGCTAATGCCGAAAAACTGCAAATTTTAGAACAAGCAGAAGCACGCTTGAAACAACAATTTGAGCACTTGGCCAATCAACTGTTTGAAGAAAAAACCGCGAAGGTCGATTTGCAAAACCGTCAGAGTTTAGAAGGCTTGTTGTCACCGCTTAGAGAACAGTTAGAAGGGTTCAAAAAGCACGTTAATGACAGCTTTAGTCAAGAAGCTAAAGAGCGCCATACCTTAGTGCATGAGCTGAAAAACCTGCAACGTTTGAACGAGCAAATGACGCGCGAAGCGGTTAATTTGACCCAAGCGTTGAAAGGGGACAACAAACAGCAAGGTAACTGGGGCGAAGTGGTGCTCGCTAGGGTACTTGCCGAATCTGGCTTGCGTGAAGGGCACGAATATCAGACTCAGGTGAACTTACAAAATGAAGCTGGCAAGCGTTACCAACCTGATGTCATTGTTCATCTCCCACAAAACAAACAAGTGGTTGTGGATTCTAAAATGGCGCTGGTTGCCTATGAGCGCTACTTCAACGCCGAAACTGATGCTGAGCGCGATCAGGCTTTGAATGCGCATTTAGCCGCTCTACGTGCACATATCAAAGGGTTAAGCATGAAGGACTACCACAAACTCAAAGGTATTCAGAGTTTGGACTATGTTCTGATGTTTATCCCGGTTGAGCCGGCGTTCCAAGTCGCGATTCAAGCCGATCCAAGTTTGATCAAAGACGCGATGGAGCAAAACATCATTTTGGTGAGCCCAACAACGTTGCTGGTGGCATTGCGCACCATTGATAATCTATGGCGCAATGAACGCCAAAATGAAAACGCCAAAATGATTGCGCAGCGTGCGACAAAACTCTACGACAAATTACGATTGTTTGTAGACGACATGGAGGGGCTCGGTGGTGCGCTGGATAAGGCGAATCAAAGCTATCAAGGTGCGATGAACAAGCTTGCCACAGGGCGCGGAAATGTGATTCGCCAAGCCGAAAGCTTTAAACACTTGGGAGTTGAAATTAAACGACCGATTTCTTCCGACCTCGCGCAGTTAGCGCAGAGTGATGCATTTTCAGAAAATGACCCGTTAGTAGAAAGACATCCGGCTGAGGATAAAGTAAACTAATCGCCCGCAGTGCAGTGGGCGATTTTATTTGTCAACAAACGCCCCGTAGAGGAAAGCGCTGCCTAAGAGGAATTAGAATGACGGACACAAGTTTGCAATCCAATACAGCGTTAGAGAATGAAACCACTCACTTTGGTTTCTCTACAGTGGCAAAAGACGAAAAAGTGACTAAGGTTGCCGAAGTATTCCACTCCGTGGCAACAAAATACGACATCATGAATGACCTGATGTCAGGTGGTATTCACCGCCTTTGGAAGCGCTTCACTATCGATTGTAGTGGCGCTCGCCCTGGCCAGCGTATTCTTGACCTAGGTGGTGGTACGGGGGATTTGACGGCGAAATTCTCGCGCATTGTTGGCGATGAAGGCCATGTCATCCTTGCCGATATCAATAACTCAATGCTTAACGTTGGTCGCGATAAACTGCGTGACAACGGTATTGTGGGTAACGTGCATTACGTTCAAGCCAACGCAGAAGAACTGCCGTTCCCTGATGATTATTTTGATGTTATCACCATCAGTTTTTGTTTGCGTAATGTGACAGACAAAGACAAAGCGCTTCGTTCAATGTTCCGCGTACTGAAGCCAGGCGGCCGTCTATTGGTGTTGGAATTTTCAAAACCAGTGCTAGAGCCGTTATCGAAAGTATACGACGCATATTCATTCCACTTGTTGCCGAGAATCGGTGAGCTAGTTGCGAATGACTCAGAGAGTTACCGCTACCTAGCGGAGTCAATCCGTATGCATCCAGACCAAGAAACGCTGGAAGGCATGATGCAAGACGCAGGTTTTGAAAACACCAAATACTACAACTTAACTGGTGGTATTGTGGCTTTGCATCGCGGTTATAAATTCTAAGGGTTAACGGCATGCCATTTGAACCACTTATCACCGCTGTGATTGAAACGTCACTGAATACACTGATCAAAGACGACCCTGCATTGGGCCGTCGTTTAGCGCGTCTAAAAGGTCAAGTTATTCAAGTTCACCTGAAAGAGATCAATAAAACACTGACATTCGTTTTTAGTCAGCAAATTGATGTGCTTGGTCATTACGAAGGGCAGCCTAACTGCTATCTATCGCTCAACTTGAGTGTGTTACCAGAGCTGCGCGATCAGGCCAACATCACTCGTCTTATTAAACAAGATAAACTTGAACTCGAAGGCGATATTCAATTGGCGCAGAAATTCTCTCAGTTGATGGTGGATTGCAAACCAGATGTTGAAGAGTGGTTGTCTCGCGTGACTGGCGATGTCGCCGCACATACCTTTGTGCAAGGTTCAAAAAACATCGGCAACTTTCTTGCGTCTCAAGCAGAAAAACACCAGCGTCATCTTGCGCAAGTAGTGACTGAAGAATGGAAACTGGCTCCCGCTCCGTTAGAAGTGGCCTATTTCTGTGACCAAGTTGATGAGGTTCGCAGCCAGGCTTCTCGCATTGAAGCTCGTTTAACGGCTTTGCTGAATAAGCTGGATGCAGATAAGCCTGCATTGGAGAAACCATGACGCCAGCAGAACTAAAGCGCTTATACCACATCGCCAAAGTACAACTGGAATACGGCTTAGATGAGCTGCTTCCCGATCACCAACTGACCAAAGCTCCGCTTTTACTGCGCAAAAGCTTGTTTTGGATTAAGAACAAGCACCCAGAAAAACCACTCGGTGAACGTCTGCGTTTAGCACTGCAAGAGCTGGGGCCGGTTTGGATTAAGTTCGGTCAGATGATGTCGACGCGCCGTGACTTATTTCCTCCGCATATCGCTGATCCCCTAGCTTTACTTCAAGACCAAGTCGCGCCTTTTGATGGCGAGTTGGCAAAAAAGCAGATGGAGCAAGCATTAGGTGGTCCGTTAGAAAAATGGTTTACCGAGTTTGATATCAAACCACTGGCGTCTGCGTCGATTGCTCAGGTACATACTGCGCGCATAAAAGACACTAACCAAGAAGTGGTATTAAAGGTTATCCGCCCAGATATTCGCCCAGTCATTGATTCAGATCTAAAACTGATGCACCGAATGGCGCGTATAGTCGCCGGAGCGATGCCTGAAGCACGTCGTTTAAAACCAGTTGAAGTCGTGCGTGAGTACGAGAAAACCCTGCTTGATGAACTCGACTTGCGACGTGAGGCGGCGAATGCCATTCAGTTGCGCCGCAACTTTGAGGGCAGCGAAGAATTGTATGTTCCTGAAGTTTTTCCCGACTTCAGTAATGAAACTGTCATGGTTTCTGAGCGAATATATGGCATTCAAGTCTCTGATATTGAAGGCTTGAAAGCAAATGGCACCAATATGAAATTGCTCGCGGAACGCGGTGTGAGTGTGTTCTTCACTCAGGTGTTCCGAGACAGCTTTTTCCATGCTGATATGCATCCGGGTAATGTGTTCGTCAAACCCGAACATCCAGAGAACCCAATGTGGATAGGGCTAGATTGCGGAATCGTTGGTACACTTAATAGCGAAGACAAGCGTTATCTGGCGGAAAACTTCCTGGCGTTTTTCAATCGTGACTACCGCCGAGTGGCGGAGTTACATGTGGATTCAGGATGGGTGCCTGCGGATACCAATGTCGATGAGTTTGAGTTCGCGATTCGCATTGTGTGTGAGCCTATTTTTGCTAAGCCATTGTGCGAAATCTCCTTTGGTCATGTGTTGTTGAATTTGTTCAATACGGCACGTCGATTCAATATGGAGGTTCAGCCACAGCTTGTACTGTTGCAAAAAACGCTGTTGTATGTGGAAGGGCTTGGTAGGCAGCTATATCCTCAACTTGATTTGTGGGAGACCGCAAAACCATTCCTGGAAGAATGGATGATGAATCAAGTTGGGCCGCAAGCTCTAGTGAATGCGATTAAAGACCGCGCACCATTTTGGGCAGAGAAATTACCTGAACTGCCAGAGCTGCTTTACGATAGCCTGAAACAAGGTAAAGCGATGAATCAACGTATGGATCAGCTTTATCAAGGGTATCGCCAGAGCAAGCGCCAGCAGGCGACAGGAAAGTTTTTGTTTGGCGTTGGCGCGACTTTAGTCGTATGCTCGGCAATATTGGTGAACGATGCTTTTGAGCAGCTTTCGTTGGCCTGCGGTATCGCAGGTGTCACATTTTGGCTGCTTAGTTGGCGAGCTTATCGTCAATAGACGTTAAACTCTTGAAATATTTTTGTTTGTTTAAAGACCCGAGGTAAAGAGAATGGGTGGTATCAGTGTTTGGCAACTTCTAATCATTGCTGTAATTGTTGTATTGCTATTCGGAACAAAGAAACTACGCGGTATCGGTGGCGATCTGGGTGGTGCCGTTAAGGGCTTCAAAAAAGCGATGAGCGAAGATGAACCTGCGAAAAATGACAAAGACGCAGACTTCGAACCAAAAAGTCTAGAAGAGCAGCAGAAAAAAGAAGCTGCTCCTGAAACGAAAAAAGACAAAGAGCAGGCGTAAAACGTGTTTGATATCGGTTTTTGGGAACTGGTATTAATATCTGTTGTTGGTCTGGTCGTTCTTGGGCCGGAGCGTTTGCCTCATGCTATTCGCAGCGTGTCTCGCTTTATCGGTGCCGCTAAGAGTATGGCAAATAGCGTCAAAGACGAATTGTCACACGAGCTGAAAGTCCAAGAGCTGCAAGAAAACTTGCGCAAAGCAGAACAAATGGGGATGGATGATTTGTCCCCTGAGTTGAAATCTTCAGTTGAAGAGTTGAAGAAGGCAGCGCAATCTGTAAATCGTCCTTACGCAAAGAACACCGATTCAGAGGCTGAGCCTGTAAAAACAGAGCCAGCAGTCGAAGAGGCCGTGAAAGCGCAAGAGATCAAGGTTACAGCGGCAGATAAGAAAGCCGAATAGTCTCATTAGGAGGAGCTACTAGTGATTGGTAGCTCCTTTTTGATCTGGTTTTTAATAAGAGGTTTGCCATGTCTACCGTCGAGCAGACACAACCTTTAATTAGTCATTTGTTGGAGCTTCGCAACCGACTACTGCGTTCAATCCTCGCAGTGTTGGTCGTGTTTGTTGGACTAATTTATTTCTCTAACCACATTTACGAGTTTGTTTCCGCACCTTTAGTAGAACGTCTACCTGAAGGCGCGACCATGATTGCTACGGATGTAGCGTCACCTTTTTTTACGCCACTTAAGCTGACGTTAATTGCTTCGGTATTTATTGCGGTGCCGTTTATCTTGTATCAAGTGTGGGCATTTGTAGCGCCAGGTTTGTACAAGCATGAACGTCGATTGATCATGCCATTGCTGTTCTCTAGTTCGCTATTGTTCTACTGTGGAGTGGCATTTGCCTACTTCGTGGTATTTCCATTGGTGTTTGGCTTCTTTACCGCCATCTCTCTTGGTGGAGTAGAGTTTGCAACTGATATCTCGAGTTATCTCGACTTTGTGCTGGCGCTATTTATGGCGTTTGGTATCGCATTCGAGGTGCCTGTTGCGATTATTTTGTTGTGTTGGACTGGGGCCACTACACCAGAAGATTTAAGACAGAAACGTCCTTATATTATAGTGGCTGCGTTTGTCGTAGGTATGGTGTTAACGCCACCAGACATGATCTCGCAAACCTTACTCGCTATTCCGATGTGTTTACTGTTTGAAGTCGGTTTGTTCTTCGCGCGTTTTTATACTCGTCGAAGCGAAGAAGTAGAAGCGGAACCCGAAGAATAAGGCTAATCTAGATGTGAAAAGCGGCTCAATTGAGCCGCTTTTTTTGCGGTTGGTTTTTTCTTGGGCTAATTACTTAACTTTCATGACGTAACCACATTTTGTGCATACGTATACTTCCTTGATGCCCAGCAGCTTTTGAAAAAAACTGCGCGGTACGCGTTGTAAGTAAGCACCATGTGTACACACTTCAACTTCCATATTCATGCTGTTTTACATTTGTGCTAATTAATGGGCGTAAATCAGTATAGAAAAATAATGTGTCGAGTTGTCGACAGTTTTGCAAAGCGGACGAAGTAAAGTGACGATATGAGAAGTAAGTAGAGTTGCTAGTTAATTATTATGTTTATCAATAATTTTGTATGGATTGTTCTACTACTTCAACGGGTTGAATCGTTCATTCAATAGTTTAGGTGATAAAAAAGCGACGTTGATTTCGTCGCTTTTTTCAATTCTCGTGTGCCGTCCTAAATAAGGTTGACACTTTCTACCCCCAAAATTGGAGAGTGTTATGAAATCAACAACTAAAAGAACT
>NZ_JAWPOX010000307.1:0-839 GCF_033344475.1 Vibrio sp. 1288 | reverse complement strand
GGTCGTGCGCTGGACGTTGCCGTCATGGGTGAAGGTTATCTTGCGGTAGAAACGCCAGCGGGTAACGAGGCTTACACGCGTGCCGGTAACATTCAAATCGATACCTTTGGCGCAATGTCTATCAACGGGTTCCCGGTTGTGGGTGAAAACGGTCCGTTGGTGGTGCCTGATTATCAAAAAATCGAAATCAGTGAGCGTGGCCTTGTCTCGGTTATTCCACCGGGCGGCGGTGCAGAAATCGCAGTCGGCACATTGAAACTGGTGAAGCCAGAAATCAATCAGCTGCAAAAAGAGAGCGACAGCTTGCTTCACAGTGTTGATGGTGTGCCATTCGCAGCGGATGAAACCGTGCAATTGGCACCAGAACACATCGAAGGCAGTAACGTATCGGCGATCGATGAGCTGATCGGCGTGATGTCGCTAACGCGTAACTTCGAGATGCAAGTACGCATGATGAAAACTGCAGAAACGTTGGCGCAAGCCGGTAACAAATTAATGGCGGCGAGATAAGTCTCGCCCCAAAAGGAGATAACCAATGCATTCGGCATTATGGGTAAGTAAGACAGGTATGGCAGCGCAGGACACGAAGATGACTGCCATTTCCAACAACTTAGCAAACGTAAACACCGTCGGCTTTAAGCGCGACCGCGTTGTATTTGAAGACTTGTTCTACAGCATTCAGCGTCAGCCTGGTGCACCGGTGGATCAGGTAAACGAGCTGCCTAGCGGTGTTCAATTGGGTAGTGGTGTGCGCGTTGTTGGCACGCAAAAAGTGTTCACGCAAGGCAACACACAAAACACGACTCAAGACTTAGATCTAGCGGTAATGGGGCAAGGCT
>NZ_JAWPOX010000306.1:0-839 GCF_033344475.1 Vibrio sp. 1288 | reverse complement strand
CGAAGATCGCACCCGCATTTATCCTATTGCCAAACTGCACGCAGGCCTTTGGGCTGCGGTACAAGGCAAAGTCATGACCGTCGATACCATTTTTGGTAAACGCAAAATGCTGACAGTCAAAATCAGTGACGGCAATGGCACCATCACCCTACGTTTTTTCAACTTTACTGCAGCGATGAAGAACAATTTTTCACAGGGTAAGTTAGTACACGCTTACGGAGAAATTAAGCGTGGTGGTATGGGGCTGGAAATTGTGCACCCTGACTACAAATTTTACGCCAGTGAACAAAAGCCAGATGTGGAACAAAGCTTAACCCCGGTTTATCCAACCACAGATGGCCTGCGTCAAATCACCTTACGTAATCTTACTGAGCAAGCATTGGTGCTACTCGATAAAGCGGCAGTGCAAGAATTGCTACCTTCTGGCTTGTATAACCATCAGATTACTATGTCGCAGGCGTTGCACACCATTCATCGCCCGCCGCCAACCATTAATTTAGATGAATTTGATGAAGGTAAGCACCCCGCTCAAATCCGTTTGATCATGGAAGAATTGCTCGCTCAGAACTTGTCGATGTTGGCGGTTCGCAGCAAAGGCCAGCAAGATATCGCCTTACCGCTCGCACCATGTGACAAACTGAAAAAACAGCTGTTGGCGCAACTGCCATTTTCTCCGACCAATGCTCAAGCACGCGTGGTGAAAGAGATTGAATCCGACCTCGAAAAGCCGCACCCAATGATGCGTCTTGTCCAAGGTGACGTAGGCTCAGGAAAAACATTGGTTGCCGCGCTAGCCGCGGTCAGAGCCATTGAGCACGGTTACCAAGTGGCTTTAATGG
>NZ_JAWPOX010000305.1:0-839 GCF_033344475.1 Vibrio sp. 1288 | reverse complement strand
CAAAAAAGACGAAGGTCTGCGCCCAGCACACATCGATGCTTACCACGATCCTGTGACCAAAACCTACTTGCAGCTATACACCGCTTATCAAGAAGCGTGTGACCGTGCAGGTTTGGTCGATTTTGCAGAAATTCTGCTTCGCGCTCATGAGCTACTGCGCGATAACAAGTTTGTCCGAGAGCACTACCAGGCTCGCTTTAAACACATTCTGGTTGACGAGTTCCAAGACACCAACAATATCCAATACGCTTGGCTACGCATGATGGCGGGGCCTGAGTGTCATGTGATGATTGTGGGTGACGATGACCAATCGATTTACGGTTGGCGCGGAGCAAAAGTCGAAAACATTGAGAAATTCACCCGTGAATTCCCAAGTGTAACCACCATTCGCCTAGAGCAGAATTACCGTTCCACCAAGACCATTTTGGAAGCTTCCAATACCTTGATCGCCAATAACACCGAGCGTATGGGTAAAGAGCTGTGGACTGACGGCGTTGTTGGTGAGCCGATTTCGGTTTACAGTGCTTACAACGAGTTGGACGAAGCCCGTTTTGCGGTTAACAAAATCAAAGAGTGGCAAGACAAAGGCGGAGCATTGAATGATGCAGCGATGCTGTACCGCAACAACGCCCAGTCTCGTGTACTGGAAGAAGCGTTGATTCAAGCTGGTCTACCATACCGTATTTATGGTGGTATGCGATTCTTCGAGCGTCAGGAAATCAAAGACGCACTGGCCTACATGCGTTTGATGGCCAACCGTAATGACGATGCTGCATTTGAACGTGTGGTGAATACGCCAACTCGTGGTTTAGGTGACAAGACACTAGAAACCATTCGCC
>NZ_JAWPOX010000304.1:0-842 GCF_033344475.1 Vibrio sp. 1288 | reverse complement strand
GATTCCCTAACTGGTGCCGATATGGTGTTTATCGCAGCTGGTATGGGCGGTGGTACAGGTACTGGTGCAGCACCTGTTATTGCTGAAGTGGCGAAAGAGCTAGGTATTCTGACTGTAGCGGTTGTAACAAAACCGTTCAGCTTTGAAGGCAAAAAGCGTTTAGCGTTTGCTGAGCAAGGCATCGATGAGTTATCTAAGCACGTTGACTCGTTAATTACGATTCCAAACGAGAAGCTACTTAAAGTTCTTGGTCGTGGCGTAACGTTGCTTGAAGCATTTGCGAGTGCGAATGACGTTCTTAAGAATGCAGTTCAAGGTATCGCCGAGCTAATCACTCGTCCTGGTATGATCAACGTCGACTTTGCAGACGTACGTACAGTGATGTCTGAAATGGGTCACGCGATGATGGGTAGTGGTATTGCGAAAGGTGAAGACCGAGCTGAAGAAGCGGCTGAAATGGCAATTTCTAGCCCACTTCTAGAAGATATCGATCTTGCTGGTGCTCGCGGTGTTCTTGTTAACATCACTGCTGGTCTGGACATGCGTCTTGATGAGTTTGAGACAGTGGGTAACACAGTGAAGGCATTTGCATCTGACAATGCGACCGTGGTTATCGGTACTTCTCTAGACCCAGATATGACAGATGAAATCCGTGTGACTGTAGTTGCGACAGGTATTGGCAATGAAAGAAAGCCAGATATCACGCTAGTCGCCGGTGGTAAAGCAACAGTAGCTTCGGCTCCTCAAGCTCAGCCACAACAAGTTGCGGCAACCCAAGCTGAAGAAAAGCCGGCACAAACTTTGCAAAATCAAGTGCAAGAGAAGCCACAGGTAACTCCTCA
>NZ_JAWPOX010000303.1:0-842 GCF_033344475.1 Vibrio sp. 1288 | reverse complement strand
CTAGGAGGGGCAGAAAAAGCGGAAGTAGAAAGAACAAAGAGAAACAGAGTAAACAAGTATTTCATGATTAAAGTCTTTAAAAAGTATGACTTTAATCATTCTACCACTCAGAGATTGGCTTTAGTAATGAGTCTGTTAATAATAAAAACAAACAAGTGATCGCCGCTGTTTCTCACCGGCGAAATTAAGAAAGTTGAACACCTGTAAAATTCAAAGGCTGGTGGCATTTTTGACAGGAGTAGGTTGCCTCTTTGCGCAGAACTTTATTGTGTCGGCGAATCGAGAGCGGGTAGGTCATGCAGCCGCAACGATACTCAAACGTCTTACCCTGGACTGAGGTAACTTCAAAACGGTGTGTGGTGTTGGCAGGAATACCAAATACGGATTCCATGACGCCTCGCCACTCTTTTCCGTGTGGTCGAACTCGGCCGTACACTTGGTAGGTGATTAAGTGGGCGACTTCATGAGGAATTACTTCTTCCAAAAACGCCTGTGGATTTTCTCTAAATAAAATAGGGTTGAGACGAATCTGATTTAATTGAAGGTAGGCTTTTCCCGCTGCTTTACCGCGAACGTTGAATGTGATGCTTGGGATAGGGAATGAGCGCTTAAATGCCTGCTGTGCCAAAGAGATACAATCAGCCATGACTTGCTTGGCTTTATAACTCAGTTCAATGTCCATCCATACTCCGGTGTATTCAATAAAAAGCCCCCGCGTTGGCGAGGGCTGAATCATAGCATTTGTCCGTTAAGGAGTGTGTTTTTTCTTGATGGTTGCATGGTAGGCGTGCCATGTACCGTAGCCCAGAATTGGCATGGTAAACAACATACCGATTCCGTAG
>NZ_JAWPOX010000302.1:0-843 GCF_033344475.1 Vibrio sp. 1288 | reverse complement strand
AGGGGTGCTCTCGATTGATTTTGATGTCGATGCGCTGCTCATGACTTCTGAAAACCTTGTCGGGAAGTTGCACTTAGTTTCCAATTTCCAAACGATTCCTGAAGATGCCGTGCGGATCAAGCCCATTGAAAAAGAGCGCTTGAGTGCCAATCACAGTATTTATTACGAATATAACTTATGGAGCGAGATTAAGAATTTAACGTTCTTTGAAAAGTACAGCATCATGGTCGCGGTCTTTATTTACGTATTGAGTACCGTAGTACTGTTTTATGTCAACATGCACACCGAACGTCGCTACTTTAAAGATCTTGCTGCAAGAGACCCAATGACAGGGCTGCTCAACCGCAGAGGAATGCAGGCCGTTTGGCGTAATAAAATGACGAAGAAGAACGTGGCATTGGCTGTGTTCGATATCGATAACTTTAAGACTATCAATGATACTTACGGCCATGATGTAGGTGACTCTGCGATTCAACTGGTCGCGAAGTGCATCCGAGACAACATTCGTCACAGTGACGTCGCATCTCGCTTTGGTGGCGAAGAGTTTATTCTCGCGATATACGATGAAGATATTGAAGGGATGAAGCACATTCTCGAACGAGTCAAAAAAGCGATTGATGAACGATCACGACGAGTTACGAAGAATGGATTTACCGTGTCGGGTGGTGTGGTCTTTAGCTCTGCAAGCAAAGCAGAAAGCTTTGATGAACTGTTCAAGGCGGCTGATGAGAAGCTCTATGAAGCGAAAAGTAACGGAAAGAACAAGATTTGTTATTAGTTCGAGGCGCGCTTGCTAAAAGGCCGTCTGACAAATAGCTAAAAGGGCGATAATATCGCCCTTTT
>NZ_JAWPOX010000301.1:0-843 GCF_033344475.1 Vibrio sp. 1288 | reverse complement strand
GTCGCCACCAAAGAAGGTTTGTTCAATACTTGGAGAAATCCAAACTCCGATACCAATCAACAGTAAAATCACTGGCATAAGAACCAACGCATGCCATCCATTAGGTAGACGATTACGCAGAGATTGAGGTATCAGAGCCCACAAGCCCCCCATGACCATGGTGCTCAATGGCAACACAAACAACATCACCACGACCGTAATCAGATGGTCTTCGACTATCGGAGCAAACCATAACCCGGCAAGGAAACCGATGATGACGGTCGGCAGTGCTTCCATCAATTCAATGGACGGCTTAACCACTCGACGCATGCGTGGCGACATAAAATACGCCGTATAAATAGCGCCTAGCACCGCCAAAGGCACTGAAAACAGCATCGCAAACATAGCCGCTTTTATCGTGCCGAACGCAATCGGCACCAAGCTAAATTTGGCTTCAAAGTTATCGCTGGCCGATGTAGATTGCCATACAAATTCAGGCTCTGGATAGCCTTCGTACCACACTTTCTGCCACAGTAAAGAAAGCGAGACTTCAGGGTAAGAGTTATCGACCTCCGCCACCTTTAACGAGTCATCATTCCAAGTAATCAGATAGCGTTCATTGTTCGACATTGCCGCCATCGCAGGCGCTTGTTTATAAGCTCGCTTAAACAACACCAGTTTTTCACTGGTCGTGTAATGACTCTGAAGCGTACCGTTAGTGTAGAAACTGTAGAATCCTTTGCGGTGTGAATCCGGCAATAAGTATTTAAGTTCAGACGCTAATTTGAAGTCACGAATATGAGTTAAGGTTCGCTTATCATTTTGCAAAGTATCAAACCATTGCGAAACGCGACCATCATTGTG
>NZ_JAWPOX010000300.1:0-844 GCF_033344475.1 Vibrio sp. 1288 | reverse complement strand
TTGGCACTAGGCTTCCTATGCATGGTTGGTGCAGTAATGGAACAAGGTGGTGATACCAACGTGAAAACATCCATGCTATGGCTAGTTGGCGCGTTCTTCTTCCATACTTTGGGTGAACTGTGTCTATCCCCTATTGGTCTGTCTCTTGTAACCAAACTGGCTCCGCTACGTCTTGCATCGTTGATGATGGGTGCATGGTTTGGTTGTAACGCTATTGCGAACTATGTCGCTGGTTACGTGGGTTCTCATGTGGGTGAACTTGGTGCAATGGCTATCTTTAGTGGCATCGCAGTAACTGCATTGATCAGTGGTGTGATTCTAATGTTATTCTCGAACACGCTTGTTCGTTGGATGCACGGTGCAGAAAACACTCACAGCACTGCAGAACAAATTGAAGAGCAACAAACACAAGTTGCTTAACATGGTTTCAAGTTACTAAAAAGGGTCGCAATCGCGACCCTTTTTAGTATTCATTCGGTGCAGAATACCAAAGCTCTACAGCTTGCTGCGTACTAGTTGTGCCATCATATCGATATGCATGTCATCGTCGTTAAGGCATGGAATATAGTGGAACTGCTCACCACCCGCTTCCATAAAGATCTCTTTGTTCTCTCCAGCTATTTCTTCCAACGTTTCTAAACAATCAGATGAAAATGCAGGAGTCATGATATCAATTTTCTTCACGCCTTTACTGGTGATGGTTTCCAATGTTTTATCAGTGTAAGGCTGTAGCCACTCTTCTCGGCCAAAACGAGACTGATAAGCCATACCAATCTGATCCGATGATAAACCAAGCGCCTCACCAAGCAAGCGAGTGGTCGCTTCACAATGCTGAGGATAAATG
>NZ_JAWPOX010000299.1:0-844 GCF_033344475.1 Vibrio sp. 1288 | reverse complement strand
ATTCACCGCAGATGCACACTGGCACATGATATTTATCGCACACGTCATGAATCTGTTTGAGTGCTAACAGCACTGCCGGATGCATGGATTCATAGACATCAGCGACGCGGGAATTGTTCCGATCCACCGCCAGTAAATACTGAGTTAAGTCGTTAGTACCAACAGAGACAAAATCCACTCGATGCGCGATGGCAGGAAGCAGATATACCATCGATGGTACTTCGATCATCACCCCGACCTTTGGAGCCTGGATACGCTCATCAAGCAAGACAACTTCGCTGTAGGCTTGGTTGATCAGCGTCATCGCATCATCCAGCTCTTTAATACCAGATACCATGGGTAACAAGATACTTAAATTACCACTTTCAGCACTGGCTCTTAGCATCGCACGCAATTGAATCAAAAAGATATCAGGATGATCTAACGTAAAGCGAATCCCGCGCCAACCTAAAAACGGATTGTCCTCTTCGATTGGCAGGTATGGCAATGGTTTATCACCACCGATGTCTAGAGTACGCATCACCACGCGTTGGCTCGAGTAGCTGTTTAATATTGCTCGATATTGATGATACTGCTCATCTTCCGATGGAAAGTGATGTTGAAGTAAAAATGCAATTTCAGTTCGATATAAACCGACACCATCGACGCCCGTATTAATGGCAATGTTGCTATCGGCACTGAGACCCGCATTCAGCATCACTTCAATGTGCTGGTTATCTAACGTTACGGCAGGTAACGCGAGGTCTTTATTGACCATCGCGAAGAGCTCTGACTCTTCACTAACTAAACTGCGATACTCACGCAACAGCTGGCGGTTGGGCTCAAGAAAAATCTCGCCCGTATA
>NZ_JAWPOX010000298.1:0-847 GCF_033344475.1 Vibrio sp. 1288 | reverse complement strand
TCCACGGCGAAAGTGCGGACCAAGGCTACAACGTGACCATCAATACTTTAGGTGATTGGGATGTAGAGCCTCTCAAGCCTTATTTGGGTGAACGTTGGTTGAGCTTGGTTTCCGGTCATGCGCCTTGGCAAATGGACATTGACTTGCAGCTCAACGATGTGGGTTTTACTTACCAAGTGGATGTGTTGGCGCAGCTCGGTCGATTAGCCAGTGAATACCCATACCCATTGACGAAAAAGGTCGGAGAAGCTGGTCAGGCGAAACTCCAAGCATCGGGGAATCAGGAGAGCATTTCGGCTCGTTTGCAAATCCCAAATGCGAAATATCAGACCGAAATTGATATCTCGGGCGATGTGCCAGTGTTAACCGCGACCAACTTAGTGTTAGGCAAAGGCGGTTTTAAAATTAGCCCTGTCGTTGGGCACGATGCTTCGATTCGTCTAGATGAGTTAAACCTAGATAAGTGGGCGACGTTACTGGATACGCCAGAGAGTAAAGCGCAATCGGTGCTGGCAAACATGAAGACGCCTACGATTCCTTTACCAACGCGTATTGAAGTCGAAACGCCGAACTTGTTATTGGGCGGCATTGAGTTTCACGATGTGGCATTGAACGCCAGTAAAAAGAACCTAAGTTGGCAGTTGGACGTGAGTAGCCAAGAGGTGAAAGGCAAAGCAACGTACCTCAAACCGTACGATTTATCGGTGTCTCTAGACCATCTGCATTTGTACTTGCCAGACTTTGAGGAAATGACCAAAGAGCGCAGTTCGATTTTCGCTAGTGAAGATCAGAATGCGCCACTTATTACCAACTTTGACCGCAAGTTTCACGCAGAGATGCCAAACTT
>NZ_JAWPOX010000002.1:0-288089 GCF_033344475.1 Vibrio sp. 1288 | reverse complement strand
GCGTGGATGATGCGGCGGTCAGGCAGCACCAAACCAATATGGACCCAACGGCGGCCTTTGTATTGCGCCGCCAGGGCTAATGGCTGAAACTCGCACTCTTCGACATGGTCATGCACAGCCCACGCTGCACGCTGGGTACTCATGGATTCTTTGTGGCTGATCGCGGGAAACTCAGGCATTAAAACACCTGTGAATTGGTGATAGAGCCAACGCACGGAACCATAGCAATCCCAACCATCCAGATCGCGACCACCTGGCACATAAGAGACACGCAGCGCCGTGCTAATAATTTCCTCTGTGTTCATAGAGAACCTTTTTCAATTATTACGAGATGGTCGCCAGCCCAGGGGCGTACTCTACGGTAAAACGGGGGCGGGGCCAGGCGCTGTTGCTGAGATAGCCAATACCAGCAGAAACCGAGCAATTGGTGCGCGTGGTCGCCGCTTTGGTGGCTTTGAATTTTATCGGTTTTGAAGCGGGTGCCGTTAGATCCGAGGCCATATACTCGCGCAAGGTAATAAACACATCCGCGCCAGCTTGGCGCGCCGACTCTATCAGCTGGCGCGCTTCACCGGTGACGTTATCGATACCGAACTGCAATTCCATTTCAGCGCCAGTGGCGGACTTGGGCAAATTCACCGACAACCCTGTTGCCTCAAAGGTCACTTGGGACTCGTCTTCCAAAGTAGCGGTAATATCCTCAAACGCCGAAACCAGATAACGAGTGACAAAGGCGGTCGAGGATAATTGCAAAGTAATGAGCTTGTCATCAGGGCCAGCACTGGCGTGGTATTGTTTTAGGGATTGAGACATAGAGCCAACCTTAGTTTAATGATTAACGTCTATGGTTTTTATGGTGTATTCGCCGACTCAATCGTGGCTTTTAAGCCGCGCCATAGGTCGTTTACTTCCTGACCGGTTAGCGCCTTGTCATATTGACCGACTGACATCAGCATACGCTGTGGCCTGTCACCACCATCAATAAATAGCGCTGGACTGACACCAGTTCCGTCGATGACGGCATCCGCTTCGTAGCTTGAGAACTGATTACCTGAGAACGCATAGCCACGCGCTTGATTATTAGTAGCGTCCTTTACTATGACCCACAAAACAGGTTCAGTCAGCACCCAACTATTCGTGTATAAACCGTTATGGCCACTGACGAGTGTGGAATCGGTAGCGTTTAAACTACCACTAGGCATATGGTATTGAACGCCATTAGAGGTGTACGTCCGCACGGTCATTTTGAAATACTGGCTACCGGAAATAAACCCAACGGGATTTACATCAGCTTGACCTTTAATGACCTGACCAAACACAAAATAGGTTGAATCACCACCGAGTTCAGAAAGACCATTTAATGGAAACGAGGGATTACCTGAAACGCTGGCCAGTTTGACATGATTGTTCTGGTTCTGCATCCAAGCTGGCCATGACTCCGAATCAGGATTAAAAACAATCTTTGCCGTGTCCTCCTGATTTGAATAAGCGTTTCCAAAAAACGCCGCCTTGACTAAGTTTTCAGTACTTGGCAGGACTGGAGGAATGATGCTAGACCCGAACCCAAGACCGGCGGCATAGCTTGGTAAACCTCGAATAATTAACCTTGACATACAATCTCCTCGTAAAACATTGTCATTGAGTCATAGGCAGAAAGCTCTACACCTTCAGAGTCTTGTTCTGCGTATACATTTGAATCTAAGTTGTGTGCAATTTCAGAGCCTGAACAGCCTAAATAGTAACCGTCTGGTATGGCGGACTCGGCAGTGATCACAATGGAGTCGTTAACCAGGCTTATATTAGTAATGGCGATTTTTGTTGACTCACCAGCTGTAGCTGCTAGCGGTGGCGTATCGGTGATAATCATACCAAGCGTAGCGGCATTCTTATCGGTATACCTGTCTGTGGTACCTACAGCATTGGTTGTCCTAACCACCAAGTTGTTGCGGTTAGTTTTTACTGTAATTTTGTTACCAATTGCAGTGACTGAAACAGGTTTTAGCCCTGATGGGTCTTTATTTTCAATAAAGTATTTATACCAACTGCGACCAAGTTGCATTCCCACCTCCATGGTTCCATGCCCTGACGGGTGAACACCAGCACCATCAGGGTCCTGTGCAGATTGAGCGCATGCGACAATACCAAATTTATGCAGGTTCTCGTCGTTTTCGATCGCTACAGCCTGAGCGCAATCATAAGGATTAATGCCGCTGTAACCCCACGGAGCAACAAAAACTGGAATTGCATGTGGTGATTCACCCGTTGCGTTTCCAGCAGCCTCACGACAAAGCGCAATGAAATCAACAAATTTATCGTGGTACTCTTGGGCTGTGTAGGTTGTATCATTTCGGTGGGTTAATGAAAATCCAGCAAAACGGTATTTATATCCCAGTGCCTCGAACGTTTCTTTTGCTGATGAAATTTGACGCTCAATGTTTGCAGGGCTGTTAGTAATTAAACCATCGATCTCAGTACCACCGTAAGCCACGAGGCTGACCATGAATTTTGTCCCTATTTGCATCGGATCGATGCGCTTTTTCCTCTCCAGTAACGACATGACATGGTCAGCGGCAACATAATGATATCGCTCACCATCAGTAGTTGGACCGACCTGATTAAAATCCTGAAATCCAACTATTTTACTGACAGAAACACCATTAACATCACCGTCTGCTTTCAGTGTCGCGCGTCCGTTTTTATAGCGAGTGTTGCGATACCGAGTAAAACCACGGCCTACTGCAAGTGAACGACCCAGCAAAATCATGTGGTTAATTTCTCGCAGACCACTACCCTGGATAGAATCGGAAATCACACGCGACATGTCGCCCTGAGCGTCCGAGCGAAGATTCAAGTTTTGTGCAGTCAGTTCTTTGGACTCAAAACCAAATAAACCAACCTTTGAAATGATGCTGTCATCTTCTGCTGCAAACTCTAATGGAATGGTTTCATCACCAATCAAGCAAGCAGAACGACTACCATCTTGTCGTCGTGCTGATACGCAATCAGACGATAATGTACCAGGCACATGCACGCCATTTTCATCAAGCCGAGCCAACACTGAACCATCTTCAGCGGTGATTTCAAGATAAGGTTCATCATCCAAATCGATAAGCGTCAAAAAGTTGTTTGTGTGGTCTTCTTCAGTAGTAATGCGGCCATCCAAAATCTCAACCGCATCATACTTTGATTTTTCCCACACACTGCCAGTCCAACCATATAAACCATTGTTTATGGCTGTTGAGTCATTCCAAACCTCAGCAAGCACCTGATCAGCTGGCGGCGCACCAGAAGCTAAAAGATCGGCTTTGGTTTCAAAAGCGTTTCTGCCTTTCACCATTGCCTTAATCTCAGCCCACTTGTCTTGAATATCTTTTGCAATCGACTGGATGAACTCACCGTTATAAGTGGTTGAGGATGTTTCGTCCTGACTCAATTTGACTTTGAGTGCTTCCACCGCTTCTTCAAAGGCGGTTAATAAATCAGGAAAACTACGTGACATTAAGGTAACTCCATCATTGTTGTTTCTAGCTTTTCAATCAGACCAGCAAAGGTGTTCGGTGCATACATGGCATCCAGCAGTGCGCCTTCGTCCATTTGTGGCAACGGTTTAATTAACAATTCGCCGGTGTAATCCCAGTGTTTTAAGGTGTTACTGGTTGGCTTGCGGTTGTCTCGCGGGTCTTTGGTGATCAGCGCTTCCACTTCCTGAAGGCGCGTACTTCGTGGAAGCTTGATAGTGATCAGAAACCAGCGACCTAGCAGCCAGTTTTCGAGCGCGCTTTCAAACATCTCGGCTTCTGACTCATCAAGGCGCCAGGTCGCCTTCATGGTACTCGGACGGTTTTTTATCTGCCGGGCGCGGGTGCGACCGGTGCTAAACTCGGTCGCAATCACACTGGGTTTCTGATTGAGGCTATACCCAGACAACAACGGCACCGGCAACATACTGGGGTAAGTAAATTTAACTGCCATATTGCTGATTCCTGTATCGGGTTTGCATGACCTGCGAGGTCTGAGTGGATGACGACTGCAGGATCTTGGCGACCTTAATGTCTAAGGTGACCATATCACCGTCGTTCGATTGCTCCACCGTTCCAGCTCGGCTGGCGTCTTCAATCAGGTTTACAACGACATTGGCAGGGCTACTTTGGCCAGATTTCCCCGCCATCACAGCGGAATACATCTGATCCAGTTGCTTGGCGCTGTCATTGGTATAAACCCGTTCGCCTTTATCCAGCAGCCAGGTACCCTCATTCGGCACACTGCTGATCCCGTTATGGGCCATGCCTTGTAAGTTAGTGCCTTTTATCGTGCTGACAATGCCAGCGGTGGTTGACGCAACACTCGCCATGGCACCGATGTTCGCAGGGAACGGAAGTGCGGCCGCGTTCGCAATGCCTTGCTGGATCTTGATGATAGATTCAGCAATAGAGAACGCTTTTGACGCGGCAAACATGGCCTTGAAGATGCCCGACTGTTTACCAGCGAATGCGCCGGCCACATCGGCCATATTGCCGAACAAATCGGAATAATTGCGAAGCTGTACAATCTGAGCTGCATGGCGGGCTTTAGCAGATTTTTTCTCAATATCCGCAATATTGTTCTGGTGCTGCTGCCACAACAGTTCACGGCTGGCAAAATACTGATCTTCCAGCTGCTGTTGCATGGCCTGGTTGTTCGCGGCCGCTTCATAAGCGGCTTGGAACTGCTCAGACAGGCGCGCCATGCGGTCGTCATAGGCAAACGACTCGCGCGCAAAGTCAGCCTGATCGCCAGCTGCGTTAATGGCCAAACGGCGTTGCCATTCTGTTTCCAGTTGGTCAGTGGCGTTTTTAAAGGCCGTAACTGCTGGGTCTTCCTTGTCGCCTTCTGCGCTTGGCAATGGCGTAGCATCTGGGGTGTTATAGTTGATGCTGCCCGCGTAGTCTTTGGCCAGCTGTTCAAACCTTGCCTTGGTGTTTTGGTACCAGGATTCAATCCCTTCTGAAGGTAACGGCTGGCTGGCTAGATCACGCAATTCCCAAAGGGATTGGTTAAGATCCAGTTCGGCTTGGTTGACCGTTGCCGCATCAAACAACTGTGGTGGCGGCATGTTAGAGAACTGACGCAACGAGGCGGCCATATTGGCTGCTTCATCACTGAAGTTCCCCGCTAAATCCAACACTCCTTGGAGTGGCGAAATGATAACTTTAAACAGAAACTGCCCGAGTTCATGTAAGCCGGTTGTGATAGCCTGTGAAGCCACCATAAAACCAAGCTTGAACCCATCCCATGCAACCGTCATGCTGTCAATGATCAGCTGTACACCACGGAATGAGTCAGCCAGGAAACCAATACCGTTGACCGTGCTGTGAATGCCCTCCGTCACCATATTGTTCATGCCACCAAACTGCTGAGCGTAGTTCAAGAATTCTTCAGATAATGCCGCCACTATCGGGGCAAGCTGGGTCGTAATTTCTTTCTTGAGCGCCGTGGTGGTCGCGTTCACTTTATACATGGCGTCGTTGGCCATTTCGACTTTTGCGGCATCGATACGTGACAACGTAATGCCAAGCCTATTAGCTTCATCAGCCATACTTCTTAAGCCATCGGATCCACCAGCTAACATGTTCACCATGCCAACGCCTTCGGAGTCGAAGAGCTTAAACGCCAGGCGCACACGCTCCGACTGGCTTTCCACCTGAGTAAACGCATCAGACAGCGCGTACAATTGCTGATCTGGGGTCATCTGGCCAAGGGCTTGAGCATCCAAACCCAACTGCTTTAGAGCTGGGGCTGCTTCACCGCTGCCAGTGGCTGCCTCGGCAATACGGCGGGTCATACGTTGCAATGACATGTCGAGGTTTTTAGCCCCAACTCCCGTTAATTCACTGGCATGACGGAACTGGGTTAACGCTTCGGTTGAGATACCGATACGGTCCGCAAACTTAGCCGTTTGGTCTATCAGGGCCGCTTGCTGGTTGTACACTAACGCCAGTGAACCAGCGGCAGCAACGGCAGCACCTGCGGTGGCTTTCGCTGCTATCGACATGGTTTTGCTGATTGAATCAGACCAGTTTTTGGCTTTTTTCTGCGATTTTTGCAGTTCACTGGTGAACTGGGCGCTGTTGGCATACAGCGCCACGGTAAGTTTGGCAATATCTGACATTACAAGAGCAGCCTTTCGCAGACGTTCACCTGTTGGTCAACGTTTTGATAATCAAGGATTCGGCTTTGTGGGGTGTCGTTGCCATGGCTAGAGCCTGACTGGTTCACTCCGGCCGCTTCGCGTTTTAAGGCGAAATGGGCCATCCATAGCGCCATTAATTCGCTGTCCACGCTGTGGTATAAGAGGCGAGGATCGACGATGCCCAGCACTTCACCCAGACCAAAGAAAAAGCGAAGGGCCGGATCGTCGGTTAGTCTTTTTTTGCGGTGTCCTCGGCATCATCCGATAAGTAGTTAATATTGATAATCTTTGTAACTGCGGCGTTAATCGCCAGTGGCGTATGGATAGCCATCAGGTCAGCGGGTTTCACGCTTTCGGACATAGGCCGATTGTTTTCATCCAGGATAGAGTCAAGAATGAGCTTGGCTGCCTGAATGTTTAACTTCTCACCGTTATTGTCCGCCTGGTACTTTCGCACCAATTTGTCGTGTTCACTCAAACAAGCAGCAGTTAAACGACGCGCCGGGAACTCATCACCCAAGATAGTGACTGTTACAGGAGCCAGTTCTACGGGTGTCAATAGTTTGCTTTTTAAATTCATGGGTTAATTATCCTTATGCAGCCGGGGCAGTGTAGCCACGGTCAATTGAGTTTTGTTTGCCATTTACCACCAGGTACATAGGCTGGCCTTTGTCTAGCTCTTGATGGCTCCATCCGCCAAGCACGACAATTGAGTCAGCCCATCGGCCGTTAGGAAATTCAATGCGAATTTTGACCGTGTCGTTGGCGTTCGCCTGGTCCAAGAAGCCTTGTAAATACGCATCGGTAGGATCATCGAGCAAAACGTATTCTTTGTCTGGACCTTCCGGCATATCCGCAATGTATTTGCGTTCGGTATCGATAAGGCGATCTGCTTCAACAAAGCCATTCGTGCGGCCTGTAACACCAATGGCATTGGCATCTTTTAGTAGCTTAAGATTGGCGGTTTCATCGGTTGGCGCGCCGTAAAGCATACGTGTGCCAGCTGGTAGTCGGGCATAAGTGCTAGGATCTGCGATTGGCATGGGTGTTGTCTCCCGTTAGTGGTTAATTACAAAATCTCGGTTAAATTGGTAAGTAGTCGGTTTAGTTTCGTTTTCGAGCCATTGGTCAAAACCGCCGTTTAACGTGGCCGATTGTATTCGGTAGGCACTGGCTGCCCCTTCGTTTAACACCCCATTAAATTCGTGTAACTTATCCACTATCTGATCCGCCAATTGCTTGCCGGCATCAGGATCTTGGTGATACACCGTCAAGCTGTAGACGTCTTCACGGATCCCGGTCTTTCGCAAGTTTCCGGGAATAACACCGGGAGTGATGCATCGATACACCACGGCGTTATCGGCTTTCTCTGAGCGCCTCAACCAATAGCAATCCAGTCCGGTTAACGTGGTTAACCAGACGTTTAAGGCAGTCTCTAAGGTCATTTGGCTTGCTTCTTGATGGCTTTTTTAATCTCGACGGCCAACACAGTGCGGAACGTGTTAACCACACGGTGACGGTTCTCAAATAAAGATGGGCGCATAAACGGATCTGGTTCCTGTTTTACGGTGCCATACTCCTGAGCAATCGCTTTCTGGCTGTGCTTTTTAGACGGACCAACACGGGTGGCCAAAGCGTTATCTTTTCCGCCGTGTTTACTGTCCATCTTTTTGGTGGTGATCTTGATGCTGTCACGCATGTGCTCACCATCGGCACCAACCGCGTCATAACCAGCCCCCATTGCCATGGCTAGTTGCACACCGCCCATGGCTTCACGACTGGCTTTACGCAAGGTTCGCAAGCCGGCCTTTTCACCAATATCGGTCAGGGCTTTTTCTAACTCTTTCAAGCCAGATACTTCCCATCGGTCAAGCTGCATGATCACACCTCCGTTTGAATGGGCGGTGGGGTTGATTTCGGGTTGGCGTCAGCGTCCAGGATAAGTTCCTGCCGGCGCGGGTCCGAATCGTTCACGCCTGAGATTTTCATCCACCGCCCGCGCCACTGCATCCAGTAGCCAGGCTCGATATTTTCACGCCAGCGCAACCGCCACTGGTACCCGTTCTGGGTCTGCTCGCGGTCGTTGACGGCGCTTTGGCCGCTAGAACTGGTGATGAGCTCCGCCCAGGCTGTAGCTGCTTTTACCAGTTCAAGCGTAGGCGCACCGCTGTTGCTTTTACCTTCAACAGAGCGATACAGGATCACGCGTTGGTTGAGTTTGCCAGCTTGCATAACACCTCACAGATTAATGTCTCGATCAAAATCCAACAAAAAGCTGACGCCTAAAGGAAGTGTTTTAACGCTGCTTTCTGTCACCGCTTCTCGATGTCCAAACCAGTGACCTATTAACAACAACACCGCCAGCTCTGTGTCCTCTCTGGCCACAAAAGCATTTTCTGGCACCTGCTCTGGGTCTGCTGGCACTTCCTCTTGCGTCCAGTAAACGGGACGGTTTAGGTAGTTCTCGACAGATTTCTTAGCTGCTGATAGGTAGAGCGTGAGCAAGGTGTCATGGTCGGTAATGTCGTCATCGATACTGCACTGGTTTTTGACTCTAACCAGATCAAGCATCGGCTTTTACCGCTGTGCCATTGTCAATCAGGCGTTGCGCTTCTTTTTCCGAGCACGGGTAAAGGTCACCAATTGTGAAAGACTGCTGTTTTTCTGAATCCCACAACGGCATCTTTAACTTCACTTGAGTATTTCCGTTTGGTTGCTCCGAAGCCTCTGTAGAATCTTTGATGATCTCTGCTGTCTTGGCTTTCGTGGTTGCCATGTTCAATTCCTTAGTACATAAAAAAGCCCACCAAACGGTGGGCTAGATATAGTGGTTAGAATTAAGCCGCTGCGTGTTCTAGCGCGGCGATAGCGGCAACATCTTCCAACAGCACATCAAAACGGTGGAAGCCGATGAAGCCCATTTGGTCAAACTCAGCGTAACGCTCTGTTAAACGGCGTAGGTTCATGTACGTCACACGACGGAGAACTAACGACATCCAGTCACCATAGAACACCGACTTCGCACTTGCGCCCGCAGCTGCAATGCCCTGGTCAATGACGTATTGGTCACCATCAATGGTTGACGGAGCAACACCGGCAATCGCTGGCAACCATAGCGGACGACCGTTACTGTCATTCATCAACTTGAAGCCTTTGAATGTGTCATCGTTAAATGCCCAGCGTGTGTTTGGACTGTTGCGATAAGCTGGGTCCACTTTGTGTTTCAAGTTGATCAAGTCCGCGTAAGACACACCAGAGACTGCCGCCGCTTCTTGTTTCAGCTGAACCTGTAGGTTCAGGCCTTTCAGGTTATTACCCGTGTTATCACCCGTAATGATTTGACCAGCTTCGAGACGGCCCAAACGCTGACCGATACGGCGCGCCACAAACGCATCGATATCAATCATGCTATCTTGCAGTAGCTCATTCGATACTAGTACGATTTTAGAGCTGCCTTTCTTCGCACCAATCTCAACTTGGCTAAAGGTTGGATCACCTTTACCAGCTTCTTGGTTTTCTGCCAACATTTCACCGATTTCAGTTCGGCCATCGGATACCGCCCAAGGCATAGCGCGTCCATCTTGAGTATTGATGACCTGACAGACGTTCGCGATACCACCGTAAACCGCCATGCTTTCAACTACTCGATTTACAAAAGCTTTTGGTACTGTAAAACCACCACCAGCCCCTGTTGCTGTACCTAACGCGCGAAGTTGCGCTTTGTCTTCTTGTGATAGCTCCGCAAAACCATGTCGCAGGTAGCTGGTAAAGGCCTCAGCCTGACGTTGCTCAGTCGGCGATTCTTCACCGTTGTTTGTGTCTTTGTTGTCATCTTCACGAACAAAGCGCTCATCTTGAGCTCGTAACTGGTCTTCACGTTCGATTTGCGAATCCAGACCTTCCAATTCTGACGTCATACCGCGCCATTGGGTGGTTTCATCATCCGTGAACGCGCGTTTTTCTTCTTTCGCCTTGTCGTTTAACTCACGCATTTGGCGCGCGATCGTGTCACGTTTTTTCTTCATTTCATGGTATTTCATTAAATTTTCTCCAAATAGAGTAATGAAAGGTATTAAAGGGTTTGCAACAACCGATCGCGGTACTGCTGCTCTTGATGCTGCGCCAATTGGCGCTGTTCCTCACTGTCGCCAGAACAAGCCTCGCGCGCTTCTTCAAGGGCACGGGTACTGGCTTCGGTGTCGTTGTAGGCTGGATAGGTTACTGGGCTGACATCCAACAGTTTTGAAACGCGGGTGATTGTGCGGATATATACCCCATCATCCCCCTCATCCCATCGATAACCGTCTGAAGGCAAACGAAACGCAAAGGAACTTTGGCTTACATCGCCACGGCCCATTGGTTCGATCACCATGTCTCGTACCGTTTGGGTGTCTGGCGGGGTGATCTCGTAACGCAAGCCGACCTCGTCAACGATCAGCGTTAGCGTTCCCGCCTTGGTTCGGCCAAGGACAAAGTTTCGGTCATGGTTAAACAGGGCTCGGACGTCATCGTCCAGAACGTCATCAAAGGCACCTGGGGCGATCACTTCAACAAAGCCGCCAAGATTATTGCTGCGAGTGTTGAACTTGGCCGCGTACCCGACAATACGTGGTTCCTCTCCGTCCTCCCGTTTTTCAATTTTGATTTCATCACTGCGGATAAAAATCTCATTGAGGTTTTTACTCATTTGGGTTGACCTCTTTTGGTTGAAGATCGGCGCTTAGCAGATAAGTATCCAAACCATCGGCTTGGTTCATATCTTCCAGCTCTCGTACTTGGTTACGGTTCATCCAGCCATCACGAATGGCTTTCGAATAGAACTCAGCTCGTTCTTTGGCAGTGCCGCGTAACAAGCCGTTTAGGTTGAACTTGACGTAATACCCGGCTCGGCGCTCTTGCTCAGTAAACAGCTTTCGGTTGAGCTCCTGCTCCCACTTCACAACCCATGGGATCATGGTGTGACGAACGAACTGGATAGCTTGCTCTGAGATATTGGAAAAAGTGGCTTTTTCCAGATCGTTAATCATGTGTGCCGGCACGTTGTAGATACCGGCGACTTCAGAACGACTGAATTTTCGCGTTTCCAGAAACTGCGCATCTTCTGGAGGAATGGTGATCGACTGATACGCCAGCTCTGATGGCAAGAACAACGTTTTATTGTCGTTGCTTTGCATCTCCGCTTTGGACTTTCGCCAACGGTCAAGCAAGCGTTTCCAGCTCTTTTCCTCTAATTGCGATTTGACGGAGACAATACCGGTTGGCTTGCCACCACTTCGAAAGAACTGGTTGCCGTAACCTTGGGTTTCGATGCCTAGCGCAAAGGCCTCTCGACATTGGGTGATGGGGCTTTTGCCCACTTTGCCATCAGAACCAATCGCTTTAATGTGGATCATATCTTCAGGGCTGACCGCCCTCGCCCGAGTATCATCAGCGGTAACTGCGTAGGTGTGACGCCCTGAATTGGTTTTGGTTAGGTTGGACTCCCAAGGTCGAATCAACCCGAGTTCGCGTACTTCACCCGAACGTGGATGGCGCACAATTTCGGTGTAGTGGTTACCCCAACCGCTGACGTGAACCATGCCGGATTCCCGCCAGTCATAACTGGTTTGAAATGGGTTAGGCTCATCATGCAATAGGTAGTAAACAGGGTGATCCGTGGCACGAGAAACGACACCATTGGCATCACGTCGCATTACATGTAAAGGTAACTGGCCCATTGAGCGACCAAGTACGCCAATACAGGAGTACACCGCCGACAAGCCCATGGCAGATTCCACGCTAACACCAGAGCCACCACCCCAATCGGCTGGATCGAGTTCAGACAGGGGAACGGAAGGATCTTCGGGGTTTGATCGGGTTTCAAATAACAAATCAAGCATAGCGGCCCCCTAATTTTCTTAATGCCAACAAGGCAAAAATCAACAACATGGCTCCGCCAAACATTAAGGTATCCGACAACCCGAATTTGAGATAAACCCCACTCACCAACGCGGAAAACCCCGCGAGGCCAATCAGGTTGAGTACATATTTCACAGGAATAAATCCTCATCATCTAGATCGTCATAAGGGTCAAAGGCATCCGTTGCCAGATGCGCGCGATACACCGCCATGATCAGCGCGACCGCACCATCAATCTTTTGGTCAGGTTTGTCTTTTCGAGGAAAGTGGTTTTCGTTGGCGTCTGGTTTGCTTACAACGTTACTCATCATCCAGGTCAGCACAGGGTTTCCGTCATGATGCACACGGCCCGACTTCAAGGCAGCCTCAAGTTCTATCATTCCCGGCGATAAGTGTGCGGTCGTTTGCGGCACCTTGACAGCAGTGATACCTGCGGCCGTGAGTTCTTGAGCGAGCTGGGTAGATCCCCACGGGTCATGCGGTACCTCCCGTACCTCGAACTCATCAGAAAAGCTCTGAATGTCTTCCCCAATTTCGTTGAAATCGACTTCGGCACCATCGGTAGAAATCAATGCACTGCCACCACTGTTTAACCATGGTGTCGCTACCCACTTCTGATAGACCTTTCGATTTTTGGTGTCTGGGTCAAACACGGTCTCTTCTGGTAAGTAATGCTTAGAGAAAATATAGAAATGCAGTTGGCTGCGCTCATCCTTGCGTGTAAACAGCATCACCTGGCTACAGATATCGATTTTTGATGCCAAATCCAGTGACAACCAACATGAGCTGTCGTGGAAATCGTCAATCATCAGACTGGTATCTTCAGCGGCCTTCCAATCTTCCATGTTGAAAAAGGCGCTTGAGGCTGAAACCCACTGGTTAAGGTGCTTGGTTTTGAAGGTATTGGCGTATCTAGGATTGCGGATCGCGCGCAACTGCTGACTTCTGAGCCAATCCTCATCCACGGAGATCCCCAAGTTTGGGTTGGCTTTGGCCAGTACTGCCGGGTCAGTCCAATCGTCACCTTCATCGATGGTGTAAATGATGCCAAAGACTTCATCGTCGTCAGTGGTACCTTCTAAGATTTTGACCAAGTCATCATGCAAGTCTTTACAAGGGCCCGCGATGTTGTAACCCGATGTGGTGATCACAAAGATGAGTGGCTGCTCGCGAGCGCCCATCCCTGTCGACATGGTGTCATAAAGTTCAGGACCATCATGCTCGTGGTACTCATCCACTATTGCACAATGAGGACTGGAACCATCACCCGGGTCACCGATAACTGGCTCGAAGATGCTGCCGTCTGGCCGTTCCATCTTCTTGGCCATGACGTCAATCATGAATGAGCGACGCAGGTTCGGCAGCGCTTCAGCCATTTTCTTGGCTGGCTTGAACACCTCCCAAGCCTGCTTCTCTGTGGTGGCACCACAGTACACCTCAGCGCCGTATTCGTTATCTGGTGCAAACATCCAAAGGCCGTTGCCCGCGGCTATGATGCTTTTGCCGTTCTTTCGTGGCACTTCGACGTAAGCCACCCGAAAACGGCGACGTTTATCTTTCTTTCGCTCCCAACCATAGAGAACCGCGTGGATAAACAACTGCCATGGTTCCAGACTGATGCGGCGTTCTTTGAGAGGCTTTTTTGCCCACTTACCTTTGGTGTGTGGAAGCAGCTGTATAAAACGACAAACCCCTTCGGCTTTGTCTTTGTTAAACCGGTACGGATAGGCTTTGCTTTTGCTCTTTTCGAGATCATCTAGGTGTCGTTGACATGCCTGGATAACATACTTACAAGCTACGATCCGACCGCTGACCACGTCACGCGCATACTTTGCGGCGGCGTTTACGTTCGGATACTTAGCCATACTTATCTCGCTGGTAAGAATTCGTCGAATTCGTTTTCGTCGCTGTCCTTGCTACCGCTACCCCCACCAGTCATCCGTCGAATGGATAACGGGTCTAATCCAAGTAGACTGCCAATACGCACCATACTGGCCAACGCATCCTGGCGAACATTCACGCTAGGGTTTTTCTTTTGTCCTCCCATCGGTGTATCAACGGTCAGCCCTTCTCGAGAAACTTCCAACTCAGCTTGGAGGTACAAAGAGAAGCTGTTGCAATAAGCCAGCAGCAAAGGTCCATGGTCGATAGTCAGAATTTTTCTGTCCATCAGTACACGACTTTGTGTTTGCCAAATAGCCAGCGCGTTGTCATCACGTAACTCATCTGGCGGATCAATTTTTATCAATGCTTCATGGGCAGGTGCGGATGGCAAAGTGCTTTTGCCACCTTTGCGACCACCACCAGCTGCTCGCGCCATACAATTACCTCTCAAAACTCAACCGCGAAAATGTGTGATCTCGCGCGTCAAAAAAAGATCCTTATTTATTGCGTATAAAAATTTCTCTGAGGCTGCGGTCCCCATCGAAAAGGCTACAGAGATTTACCCCGCCCCCCCTATGCGTGAGAACGGTAATAACAAGCGACCTAATATCGCTGTGATACCTTTTACCTTATTGGTTCGAGGGTTATCACCTTAGTACCTTTTGTTACCGTCTCAGTGACTCTGACAAGGTCTGGGTAGGTACCAAACAACCAACAAAACAGCACCAAGGTTTTTAAATAAATCGGTACCCAAAACGCCACTTTGATATGACAAACGATCACTTCTTTGCGTTTTATTGTCGTGGTTTCATGCGTTCCCGTGCAGTTTTTGCCTTGTGACATGCCCGACATAGTGCCTCCAGGTTACTGTATTCATCTGTTCCGCCATGTTCCTTAGCCTTAATATGGTCAACATCTTTGGCAGGAATGGCACGTCCAGCGCGCAAGCATTCCTGACATAGATACTTATCACGCTTAAGGATGATCCGGCGCCTCTTATCCCAATCGCTGCCATAACCACGCTGATGGCGGTTGCGGCCTGCTTGATGAACTTCCCAACCAGTGTTGCGGTGCTTATCACAGTAACCACTCTTGTCATTAGTCAGCCCACCGCAGTGTGGATGACGACAAGGCTTAGGGGTACGTGGAGGCATAATCAAATATCCTTTGAATACTCACTAAATACACAAAGGATATTTAAAGGGTCACCGCCGTGGACACTGCTGTTTAATGGCCTAAGCCTGGCGACGCTCGACGACATCGCAAATCACTAGCAATACTTTGCCTTTGGCGGTGTTAGAGCTGGCTTTAAGGCAGCCAGTAAGTACACTCGGCAACTATCCGGAATTACCGGGTAGTTGAACTAACCAGGATTAACTTGGTAGTAGTCAATGCAGTCATTGAGCTGCTCGATATACAACATCAGGTTAGTGACGCTGCTCTCTGGGTAATAAATCCCGCCTTGGCCATTCTCATACCACTCAAGAACAGGAGCGACTGGCTTGCATGAAGGAACAAACACATCACGGCTTATCGCGCATCCGCCCACTACTAGGACCAAACCGCTGAGCATGGCGGCTTTTAGCATCTTGCTTGATATCTTCATGGTCTTGCTCCTGACGCTCTACTTGCCTGGCACGTTGAAGACTCTCCCAAACCTCAATGGCTTTAAGGATTAGCGCTCCAATAATCGGGACCGACGATGCCCAACCCACAACTAGCTACCGATATTCTGTGAGTGCTTATAGTTGCCAGCTGCTGCATTCCAAACCCAGCGCAGCCACCACGGCCACTTTCGTTTGAACTCTTCAGACACTTGCGCATCAATCTGAGCAACAACCCCGACGACTGTTGCGACAAAGCCAAATGCAGCTACCGCCCAAGCTGGTGTGTCAGGCTCCATCATTCCCGAACTCGCCAGAGCGAAAGACGCAAACAGCAGAGCCACCACTGCGACCGTAAACTGATACAGTTTTTTCATTTCCTTTCTCCATAAAAAAAGCGACCGTTCTGGTCGCTTGTTAGTAAGTCCACATTACGGGTAACCCTTTCCGCCAATCCAGATGAACAAAGGTTTTTGCAATCCCAATCCCTCTCGCGCCATGCTTACGAGCAATCTCTACAAGACGAAGGCGATCAAAGCCGTTATTACAAGCGATATCAAAGGCCACGCCGTTGAAGTGTTGCCCGGGCTTTTCTTTGCGAGCTTCACTCGGATGCTTTTCACATCGAAAGCCAGAGCGAACGACCATAGCCTTACCAAACTCATCACGAACCTTCTGCAGCTGGTCCAATGCTGATTGGCTCACCTTGTTGCTCCCACATCCACAGGAGCAGTTCAATTTGATATCTGTTTTGGGGTTAAAGTTCTTGGTTTGAGCAAGTGCCACGAGCACCTCCTTTGGCGCGTTTCTTGTCGAAATAGACATAAACATCAAAGATAAAACGGGCGGCTATCAGAGCTAATCCACCCAAAGAGATTAAGTTTGCGAGGGTAATATCTGGTGTGGATGCAGCCGTTTGTGCAGCTTGTTGGGCTTTCGCTGCCACTTCATTACTGAATAAGCTAACGCCACCGCCTCCACCGTAAGCAATTAAACGGCCTTTAAAGTCGTGCAGCTTGAGCCACACTTCAGAAAAACAGAATGACATCAGCTCTCTCGACTCAAATTTCAGGCATAAAAAAACCGCCAAAAAGGCGGCTTTCAGAATTCATGTGTATTTATCCATACTGGATATTTGCATAGTAATTTGACAGATTCTGTTTTTCAACCCCAATCCTAAAGAGTTTTTGACACAATGAGTCATAGCCCAACAATATCGTTCTGATGAACTCAATGTGAGGTTGGATAACATCGAAATTGGATTGATAGTAACGCTTGCGTTTTTTCTTATACGTTTCGGAGTTAACCTGGTTAGCCACACAATCATGTTCCACCAGCGCATTGATGATAGCGGTTCGACTCGCTACTGGCTTATAGTGCCCCTCACCCGCCACGAACTGAACGTCAGCACCTGCCATTTGCTCGAGCGCAAATCCACCAGCAATCAAAGGAAGAATTGCTTCAATACGTTTCACCACCTTTGCTTGTAGAGTAATACCTGTAAAACAGCACTCCATGAGCCAATCATTCAGCAGATGTTCAATAAAGCGATGAGTCAGGCTTTGGGAGTTCCAAAGTGGCGAAGCGTAGGCAAAGAACGCCCAATCAGATAAGTGAGGGTGTACAGCATTAATTTGATCCAATGTAGAAAGCACCTTACCGGCATCCAGCTTCGAACCCATTTCAATATCAGCCATGCCAAAACCACCGCCACCAGCGCCTTCGTTATACTTAGCACGAATAGCCTCCGTCGCCATACCAATCGCCGCGGGCATCTGCCACTTTTCGATGTTTACACACAAACCCATAATCTTATTTCCCCTCACCACAATATTGAATCAATCAAATTGGACAGCTCAACCACCAATGATAAACTGTATATATATACAGTTAAATAGTAATCCCTTTTTGAGATGTACAAAACGATTCAACGCCTGGTAGGACACCGCATATACAGAATTGGCCCTGATGGCCCATGTGGTTACAACAGCACCGAAGATAAAGTATCGGTGTTAATGGCTAGTGGCGACTGGAAGACCATCCCTTTTGGCGGCTTTATGGAAGTAGCAAACGTCGTGGGTGTAAGACGACTCAAGATTATGGATGTGTCCGCACTCTGTTCTGATGATGACGGGTACGAAGTTGTTTATACCATTCCCAGATACCACTACCTGGTAGGAACGTATCTAAACGGGAAGTGCTTCATTCTTCTCTATGATGGAGAAGTGAAGCACTACTTGGACAAGAACGCAGACCAAGACACCAAGAACAACGTGGTTTGGTTATAAGTGCCCATTTGAATATCTAAATTGTGATCAGCGTAATCAAAAGATGACCTAAACTATGCAATCTCGCTTCAAAAAATGTAGCCTAAGACGCTGATATAAATTTATATATTAAAATTAGCACCTGCATGATTTTTGTATTAAAGACTGCAAATAAGTGTTAGGCGTCAGTTGTCGTTCAATAATCGAGAAACAATTATGAAAAAAGTAGTGTTGCTGGGGGCTTCATTGCTCCTACCCACAAGCGTACTCTCTGCTGAGTTGGAAAAAGAAATAGCTTCTTGTGCTGCGGTAGAAGGTGAGTTAGCTCGTCTGGATTGCTATGACTCCCTTGCAAATAAGCATAAGCTTGATAAGCCACAGCCTACAGGTTCTAAGCCAACAGACACTGGAAAGTGGATGGTCTCTGAAGAAGTAAACCCTATAGACGACTCCAAAACGGTTACATTAGTTTTAGATGCCTCATCAGGTAAAAGCAAATGGAATAAAAAAGTGTATTTTATCGCTCGTTGCAAAAGCAATAAAACAGATGTGTATATTGGTTGGAACGATTACTTAGGTAGAGATGCATCGGTACTTACGCGCATTGGTTCTAACAAAGCGGTAACTTCAAAGTGGAGTCTGTCTACCGACAGTCAAGCAACATTCCATAGAAAACCAATTTCTTTCCTAAAAAGTATGGAAAAAGCAGATACTCTGATAGCACAAACTACTCCTTACAATGAAAGCCCTGTAACCGCGATCTTTGATACTGCGGGTTTATCTAACGCACTAATTCCTTTGCGTAAAACTTGTAGTTGGTAACGTTTCTTGGCTACCGAACAGTTTAAGTTTGGCTGCATCAGCAGCCATTCTCTATCTTGGTGATAGAATATCAACACTTATTAACCCCTGAATAAGTGCAGCGCCAATTCACAGTTCACCCAAACTTATAAAAAAATAACTTCTCTATAATCAACCACTCACCTATTCTATTAATTGCAATTCAATTTGGCCCATAGAGAGTTATTGAGATGAATTTAAACGAAAAATCAAGACTAACATCCTTCTTACTTACACTGTTTTTCGGTCCATTGGGGCTGTTTTATTCTTCTTTGGCTGGTGGAATAGTCCTGTTAGTAGTAGCAGTACTCAGTGCAGGAACAATTATAGGTCCAGTGATATGTTGGGTTTTAGCGATAGCTATTGGTGATCACTGCACTTACAAGCACAACAAAAACATTATTGAGATTAAGAATTTAGTGAGCAAAAACAACGCATAACTGTTGCACCTAAGATCTAGCATAACGCCCCAACCATCAGCGCCCTATTAATCGTCTCTTTCACATGCCAGAGCTGATCGCCGTGTTTACCTTCCCAGATGGCCACATTGCGGTGTAGCTCCTGGTGGTGATCATGACACAGCGGAATGGTGAACATATCCGAGGCTTTGCTGCCCATCTTTCCTTCACCATGGCCTATTAGGTGGTGAGCGATACCTGCAGTTTTACCGCATACCCGGCAAGGTAACTTACGCACGAACGATAAGTACTTTTCACTCTCCCAACGGATTGGCTTTGGTTTTCTTAGGTACATGGCTGGTGGGTCGTCATCGATGACTAATTTCAGAACTGGTTTTGCTAAACGTTGTAGTTGCTCACGCTGACCTTCGAATACATACCGAGCATCAGTATCCACGTTTCCAAGCACACCTACTCGCTTGCTGCCTTCTTCTCGTTTGAACTGACGATCGAGAACAGACTGTGGCAATAACGCATACACGTCATTGCGAACCGCCCACCAGCACAAATCAACATCCGTGATGCGCCTTACTTCACCATGCAGCTGGCGAGAGATAACCATCAAACCATGCCGAACCGTATTCTTTCGAGCTATCGAAAACGCCTGGTGACTGTCATCGGCCATGTTGTCGTGATGCCAACACAAACGAATCGCTCCCTCGCCGGTTACTCGAGTCTTCAGGTTATGATTGCAGTAGCCTTCATCCTTTAGCTGACACTCGGAAATCGTATCAACGTACTTAGCCGTACTACCGATAAGCAGTTGCACATCTTCATGAGCGAAGAACGCCACCAAAGAGAGGTCATCCGAAGACAACCCTCCCGCGGTCTTTGTAGCCAGACGTTGATTGGGAGAAACTAACCCGATCTTACCGTCCACCAGCAAGCGTTGAATGGCCTCTTTGTTTGGGCTTAGCGGAATGAGTGCGGCATTCAGTGTCGGGACCACATCTAAGCTGACTTTTAACATCCTCCCTCCCTTTAAGCGACTTTGGACTCAAGCAACGGCTTGGTAACCAGCTGCTTACCCATCTCGACCGCTTTGTCATATTCCAAACGAGCCCCTTTCGAAAGTTGCCAACCATCCAAAAATACCACCGTATCGCAGCAGGCCAACATTGGAATACAAATGTGCATGTACTCTTCCCACTCAAAACCATCCGGCAGAATAGCGGGGTTCATAACAATACACCCACGGCGTTTCAACTCATCTTCCATCGCAAAGAACGCTGGCTTGTTAAACTCTGGTAATCCCGTCATTGGGCCTGCAATGTAAACCTTCTTCACGATAATGCTTCCTTTAATGTCTCTACTGCTTTTCCGCTCTTAATCATACTTCCGGTGAATCGAAGTACTGACCAACCTCTTAATGCTGCTGCGTTGTATTTCTCGCAATCTTTCTCATAGCCACTGCCGCGAGTGTGACGACCTCCCGCCCAGGTACCGCCTTCCACTTCCACCGCCAGCTGCTGCTCTGGGTAAGCAAAATCAAAACGCCAGCGCCGTGTCTCATGAAACCGGTACTCCTTCTCTGGCAGTGCTAACCCCATCGCCTTGATTTGGAAAAGAAGCGTTTTCTCTAATGCGCTCACGCTGCCACCGCCTTTAAATGACCTGTTTCAAGAAGCTTTTTACGTAGCCAGATTTCACCCTTTCCGGTGATCAATGCTGTGTGACTGATACGTGTTTGGGAGTTAGTTTCGTAAGTGCCCTGCTTCACCGTAAAGTAGCCACGCTCGACATAGTCTTGATACGGTAGGTTGTAAGAGTCTCCACGGCTCATGAGGATCTTTAACTCTCGTAGTACACGGAAAATAGTGACAGGCCCTAAACCTACTGCTTTTGCAAACTGACCAAGCTTCACCCCTTTATCTGCTCCAGCAATCGCATCGGCAAACTCGGCTTTTGGTGCCGCAATTGCTAATGCCTGGTTCTTTTCTTCCAGTTCCTTGGCTTGGTTAGCCGCTAACTGAAGTGCTTCAGCAAATGATTGCGGAACTTGAGGCTGAGTTTGTTTTTCTAGCTCTTGCCAGCGATCAATGATCTTTGCTCGAATCTCAACGCTGTATCCAGAAACAAGAACCATCGTGTTGCGATAGTTAAAATGAAACTCTGGGTACCATTGTTTGTTTTGTTCGTGCTGGTACTGGGTCTCCGTTCCGAAAACGACACCCCTGTGAATTAATTCACGACATGTTCTTAGTACACTGTCATGCGTAGTTCCAACGAATACCGCAATCTCTCGACTGCTCATTGTCATCTCTGTTTGGGTACTGATACTTAGCATTCAACTCCCTCCGCTCACCAGTATTTGCTCAAGAACCCTAGGCCCTAATCCAAATCTTGTTTGTGTTGCCGGTTCTTGTGTCCGACATCCGATTAATTTCCACACCCTGCTTGCGAGCCTTGGCGATCAGCTGAGTTAACTCCAACGAGGAAACCCCTAACTCCTTGCAAAGCTCTCCAGGCGCCCAAACTTTAGGCCGCGAAACCATCACCCCAACTAACTTCTCCACCATCTGAATTCACCTCCGCTAGTTGATTTAACAATTCCCTGCGTTCGTCCGAGAGACGTTTGATTTTGTTCTTACTGGCTTGAATCGCCTGCTCAGTACCGCCATGGCTCATCACTCGAACGAGATGTTGGTTCTCGCTGTCGATGTCCATCTCAATCTGGCGAACCTGAGCCTTAAGCTCGTCACCATCGGATTTGGTTTGCTGCGGGTTCTGCTCTGGCGGCAAGTAACGCCCCTTGTCTTGCTCACGGCCTAGCCATGCGGTGATGAATCGAACCATGCCACCTAAGGTCTTGCGCTTACGTGGATTCGCATCACCCCAAACTTTCATTTTGCGCAGCTGCTCAAGCACATTCACTGCTGGGTAGGTCTGTTTCCATTCCATCACCTGAGTGGTGCTGACTTCGTAGAATTGATCTTTGCGATTGGTAGGCAGACAAATAACCGGAGGCTCGCTGGCTTCGAGCGGTTCGCTCGGAGCAAGATCTTTACTTGATGGTTCTATTGGTGGATCTATTGGTGGTTTATAGCCGGATTCCGACCTACCCCCAGCCGGAATTTGACCTACCCCCTCTGGTTGTTTCGTCTGTTCGAGTTTCGAACGTTCGACTTTTGAACAGACGAAATTCGACTGTTCAAAATCCGTCTGTTCATCTGCTTTCTTTTTCAGCAGCATCACAGGCAATTGGTACTGGTTATTCGAACGGACTAAGCGACCCGTATCCGCCTTTTTGAATTGGTTCTTTTTGAATAGCCAACCACCCTTTTCCAGTTTCTTAAGCGTCGATTTAACGGTGGTAGGTGAAACACCAGATTTACGAGCAATGGTATCGATAGACGGCCAGCAAAGGCCGCTATCGTCCGCATGGTCAGCTAGGCAAAGCATCACCAACTTATCAGAACCTTTAAAACTCGGAATGTCCCAAACGTAGCTCATTACTTTGACTGACATTATGCGATCCCCCATGGGTATATTGGCTTTCCGAGAATCAAATCAGCGTCACTATCAAGCTGTGAAAGTTTTTCTTCAGATTGCTCAGTTGTTAAGTATCCTTTGCGTAGCTGAGCTTTTATCCAATCGCGACGCTCCGACTTCCAGTTTTTTCGAAACTGCCTGTCGTAGTCTTCAACAATTTCAATTCTGTTTTGGTAGTCCTGTTGCTCGTCACTGGTCAGGAACGGCTTCACATCTAATTGCTTAATGCGGTCGAGTGCGCATTTTTTATCAAACCCCGACAAATTCATGCTTCCACTCTCCCTACTACCAAACGTTTATTACCTTGACCCAACACAGCAAACGAGGTGGATGACGAAACCACATCAAAACCACTTAATGCGATAGCATCTTCAATAGCCGTATCGATTGATTTGGTCAGCAGTGAGAACTCTCCACTGCTGAGCTGCTGACCGGATAAGTCAAAATACGCAGCAGAAAAAGACATCACTTACCCCCTGCCCAGTCTGCAAACGAACTGCGTGGCTTACTCTTTGCCGGAACTCGCTGCTTTGGTTTTAATGCCGACTCATGCTGCTTGGCACTCGCCTTAAACTTGGCGTCTCCCATCGCAGCGCGACGGAGGTTATCAACCTGCTTTAAACGCTCACTTAATTCCATAGCCCTGCTCCTGTCTCATTCGGCTTACAGTTCGCTTGCTTACCCACTTCCAATCACCTTGCTTAGTCGCCAAAAAATAGACGTAGTTATCAAAAACTAAGACGGCCTTAATCTTTGCGCGATCACGCTGTTGTGTTACTCTTTCCATTGAATCTCACCTTTGCTTGTTGATTCACGGCCCTAACAAGTTGCCGCTTGTTGGGGCTTTTCCATTTCTAGATGTGCTAAATATCTCTGGCTCTTTGTGTTAATCGCCTTGAGTGCTTCCTTTTCCAGTTGCTTCTTAACCGCGGCGTTCTGCTCCAGCGCAATAGAACTGCGATAGATCTCTACCAACTGCTCTATGGTGTTGAGCGTTTCCATCACATTCATGACAAAACTCCCGAAGACATATCGCCAAACATCATGGCCATGCTGATCCCACCAAAGCGACTTTCTGCGGCGTAACCAATCGTCATTGCCGAAGCCACCAGCGTGTGAATGGATGAAGACAAACGGCTAACCCCATTGGCAGAAAGCTTGTTTACGTTAAGTTGCTCGGCCATCTCACCAAGTGCCTTGGTAGCAACCAAAAACTCGGTATTGAGATTTGCCTGGGAGTTGTAGTTAAACGGCATAGGTGTGCACAGCCCTACCTCTTTGCATAAGCCGTCGATCATGCTGTAGTCGCCAGACTCTTTGGTGAACGCGATAACATCATCAACAAACAACTTCGATTCCGGTTGATTGGTGTTAAAGCGTTTTTTTAGTCGGTTGCTGTAATCCACTTCTGAGTAACCAAGCCTTAACGCAATAGCGCGTAGGCTGTGGTGTTTCTTAAAACGAATAACGCCTTCATAGAAGCGAGGGAATTTCCCCCTGCCTTGTGTGTGGGTCATGGAGTACCTCCTTGGCAATCTGTAGATTGTTCTATCGTGGAATGTTGAGAAGTTCTTCTTTAGTGACGGGGGTTTCTGTCACTTGAGATAATTCCGAAATGATCGAGGCGTAATTGGTTTCACCAGTGAAATCCGTTCTAGGAAGTACACCTCTCTCACACCATTTATAAACAGCTCTATTACTAACGCAGCAAGCTAGCGCTACTTTTGGTACACCTATCTGAGTAATAACCTGTTTTAGCATAATTTCGCCCTTACAATGAACTATAAGTACATATTATGACGGAACTGAAAGTACAATCAAGAAGTTTTACTATTGAACCTATGGTTCATAGTGAAAATGTGCGTTCAAACTTCGCCCAAAGGCTTGCACAGGCCTGTACAAAAGCTGGGATAGAAGATCATGGAAGGGGCGTTATTTTAGCTAAGGCACTTAAAGTGACGCCAAAAGCTGTAAGCAAATGGCTTAACGCAGAGTCAATGCCGCGCCAAAATAAAATGGAAGAATTAGCGAACCTCCTCAAAGTTGATCTGTTCTGGCTGCAGTACGGAAAACAACACAGCGGTTCCAACCCCAACGAACCTCAACAACCAACGGAAGCCAATGCGGAAATTTTAGGAGAAATTGACGCATGGGATCGTAAAACCCCACTTTCAGATGATGAGGTAGAAGTGCCGTTTTTTGCAGATATTCGCCTTTCAGCTGGCAGTGGTGAAGTAGTCGAACGTGAACATACCGGTCTTAAACTGCGTTTTGCCAAATCGACGTTACGCCGCTACAACGTTCCGCCAGAGTGTGCGGTATGCGTAAAAGCGACGGGCAATAGTATGGAGCCCGTATTACCGGACGGTTCAACTGTCGGGATTGATACTTCTAGCACTGGGGTAGTGGACGGAAAAATGTACGCCATTAATCACTGTGGTGAACTTCGCGTAAAACTCTTGTACAAAACACCAGGTGGTGGCTTAAGAGTACGAAGCTATAACTCAGAAGAACACCCAGAAGAACGTTACTCCCAGGAAGAAGCCACCGATATAGTCGTACTCGGCAGAGTCTTTTGGTATTCGGTAATGTTGTAAGGAATATAAGCTGATGGCAAAGCAGCCAGAAATCTGTATTGCTCAAGTGATACGGGAGATGAAACAAGGTTTTACCAGCCCATACTTGTGTAAAGACGACCAAGATCAACAGTTTGTTGTAAAAGGACGACGAGCAAATAGAGAGGGATTGGTCAAAGAGTGGATTTGTGCAACGCTAGGAACAGAGTTTGGCCTGCCAATACCAAACTACTCTATGGCATGGGCAGACACACCTTTTCAAAATAATCGCGAACTATTCGAAAATAACTTTGCATCTAGCTTTATTGCAAATATTCAAGATGTTACGCCAACAACTCTTGAAAGGCTTGACCAGCAGTTTATTAATGACCTTTACATGTTTGACTATTGGGTTAGAAATGCGGATCGTAACCAATCTCCAGAAACGGGAAAAGGTAACCCCAATTTATTCATCCACCAGCAAACTGGCGAGCCCTACGTAATAGATCATAACTTAGCGTTTGACACCACATTTTGTGTTGAACAGCATAAGGCATTACATGTATGCTCCAAAAAAAAGAAGTGGGCGTCACTTTTTGAAATTGAGCGCCAGCGATATGAACAAATGTTCGCTAAAGCGTTGAGCAAACTAGATGAAGCGATTAATGAAATCGATGAAGAATGGCTAGAAGGCTATTCCGTTGAACGGATTAACGCCGAAATCAGACCTATACTTGAACTATACAAATCAAACAATTTTTGGGAGGACATAGAATGAAAACATTTGTTGAATATGCCATTGTTCGTTTTATGCCGATTTCAGAAACCCAAGAATTTGCAAACGTTGGCATAGTGTTATGGAGCAATACAGAACACAAAGTACTAACCAAGTTAGCTCCCGCTCCTTTCCATCGTATCAATAACTTCTTTGACGATGTCGATGGGAATTTGTACAAAGTCGCGCGTTCTTTTATGGAAGCAGAACTTGCACGCATAACAACCTATGTTCATGGGAACGGCCAGCAATACACTGATAGTATAATGAAGGAGTTCACTCGACAGCGAGAAGGCGTTATGACCTTTAGCGAGCCAGGTGCACTTCTTACGAATGATCCTCAAATAGCGTTAGAACAGTTATATAACACCTACATAGGGCGCGATCTTAAAGTAACAAAAGAGCAGCGAGAACACAGCATGGTTCGAGAGCTGAAGGAGTGCTTTAATACCTTACCCTTGAAATATAGGGAAAAGCCGCTAAATACAGGTTTTGGGAAAATCAAAGTGCCACTTGTTACCACTATAGGTAATGACCTGCGGGCAATAAAACCGATGGCGTTTAATCATACTAAACCGATGGAAATTGCTGATCATGGTGACAAATGGATATCTCGTATTGGCCACGCACTGAAAGCGCAAGCGATAAGCCCCGAGAACTTTTTGTTCACTGTTGAAGGCCCTCGCTCGAAAAATGACGACGTTTTAATGGCCTACAACACTGTATTAAAAGGGATGAAAGGCATTGGTGTTCACGTTATCCCATTCGCCAGTACAGATGATATTTTGGACTTTGCAGAACCAGATCTTTCTAATAACTCCAAAGATTTTGCTTTAAGCTAATCTGCGACCTTGGTGTCACCTATAGTTAAAACGATTTAAATACCTATCCAACTTCAATCAAACCGCCTCCGGGCGGTTTTTTTGTACCCAACACAAATAAATGTACTTTTGGTTCTTTACTTAATATGTACTTATGGTACATTTGGTTCATTCCAACGACTTACCCCAGCAGCTGGTGGGGCGAATAACCACTGCACCGGAGCGTCTCTGCCTATGTCTGTCTTACGACGAAAAGTGAAACGGTGACCGGAAGTGACTATCCAAGGATGGGAACGGGAATGCCCTTACTAAGGGCACAACCTAAAGCCTTTCAGAGCAAGGGTTTTAGGGTGTGGATAACCAATCTTGAGGAACAAATCATGAGCCAAGAAGCAGGCAACCTAAGCATAGAAGACCGTACAACCAACTTTCCCAAATTGATGCAAGAGCTAGATGGCGGTGTCATCTCCAACGTTATTGGCCTTGCACTATCTAACGTTTCACGCGCTGTTTCTTACAGCGATAAGCAAGGCGAAGTAAAGCTGAACCTAAAGCTCAAACCAATGGGCACCAACAACGAAATGGTAGAAATCACGGCCAACATGTCAGTGAAAGAACCTAAAACGGGCTTTGGTGCCAAGAGTGAGGACTTTCAGTACACCTCTATCGCCTATGTCGGCAAAGGCGGAAAACTCACCTACGACCGACCAAAAGAAGATATTCACGGCCAAGCCGTTATTGAAGAAGGTCAGCTTCGCGAAGTACGCGGCTAACCCAGTCCACCAGCAATCACTCTAAAGAGAGAACAGATAAATGGATAAATCAGCAATCCAACAGATTCAAGAATCAGCGAATGCCCCACAGTTCTTAGAACAGTTACAAAAGGCAGGTTTCCCTGTTGCAGCTCTACCTGAGTCATTCGATTTACATGACTTAGAGAAGTACATGCCAAACCGCAATCAATTCCGCGGCTTAATGCGTACCGCTAACATCGATGAGTTCGTACGCTATCACGAGCATTACCAAACCGAAGGTAACCAATGCTTTATTGACGCAGACCAAATGGCCTCAGTCACTATCTTTGACCTTGGTACTCAAACTGTTCCTGGTCACTGCAAGCATCAAGCAAAATTAGTGTTGCGCCAAACCGCTGCATTTAAAGCGCTCATCAATATGGATGAGAAAAAGAACAACCAAAAACAACTGGCTGAATGGGTTGAAGACTATAGCGAATTTGTTCAGGTGTTCTCTACTACTGGTGAGCTAATCGAAAACTCTGTCGCTTCAGCGGCGATTCGTAACATGAAATTCGAAGCGAAGGCTGGCCGTGAATCAAACGTAGATGATTTCAGCCATCACCAATCTGAGTATGAATCCATTGCCGTTCGTACTAAAGAAGAATTCCCAATGCCTGCTGTCTTCAAGTTCACCTGTATTCCGTACCTAGGCTTAGCTGAACGCACCTTTGAAATGCGTATGAGCACCATTGGTAATGAAATCCTAGTTCTACGCATCAAGAAGCTGGAACAGCACGAAGAAGAGATGGGCGAAGAGTTCCAAACCAAGCTTCAAGCCTGCTTTAAAGAAGGCGAAATCGAGATTGATACCTTTATCGGTTCGTTCTCCAGCTAATCACGTTGGCGGTGACGAACGTTGCCGCCGACTTTCTTCAAAGGAGGAAGCATGGCACTAACCAAGGAACAATACGAAAAAGCCCAACTCATCATTGAATCTATAAATGGCAGCGGAAGATCAAAAGCGGTGGGAAGATACTTGCTTGAACATCCAGGCAGAAACCCGACCTATCAGATTTGTAGTGATTTAGGGGTTAAGTCGCAACTGATTTGCAAAGCCGTCTACTACCTGCGTGGTAAGGGCGTAGGTATTAAGTCTGAGCCAAGATCACTCCACCCTTACTACGAGCTAATGATGGACGAGAAAGACAACCTTCCAGGCAAGAAGCCGCATACAAGAGGTACTTCTAATTGTGAAGGCTTCCGCTTTGTCAAAAAGGCTCATCCGTTCAAACCGAATGTTTTATTACCGCAGTGGGGAGCGTGAGATGTCAGAAACCAAAAAGCCAAACGAACACTTTGTTAAACGTCACTTAACCAACAAGCTCAAAGCACAAGGCATCTCTGGACACCAGCTGGATGAAGCCATCGAACGTGGCATTCAATACTACCACTACGGCACTTACGACAAAGCAAACACCATTCAATGCTGTGTTAACCATGCACTGCAATATGTAAAAGGAGAACTTACTCATGGCTAATGCAACTTTCCAAACCGAACTGGGCGCGGTGACAGCAAAAGGCCCCTACTTCAGCTTTATTCAAGGTCGTGAAGTCGTCCAACTAACTTTCATCAAGCCTGAGAACGAAGCCAACGGTTATGGAGTATGTAAAGAGTTCCCGAGTGATATCAGTCTATCACCTGAGTTCATGACCGATTTTGCCGAGCAATCAGTAGACCTGCTTTAGCTTCTCAGCCAGTAGTTCATTTTGTGTAATTCGCCTATGCCCCATCACTTGGTTAGGGGGCATTGCGGGATTTCTGTTTTCATTATTTATTGGAGGTTTTACCGATGAGAACATTTACGGTGATTCAACTAGAACCTAGCCGTTGGGTGAAAGAAGATCTTTTAATGGATTTAACAGGCATGTCCACCAATGAAATCAAAGACTATCGTCAGTTTCGTTGGGTTGAAGGCGTTCACTTTAAAAAAGCATCCGGTAAGAGTAGTGGTGGTGGCAAAAGTTTTAAGTATGACCGTGTTGCCATTGATGAGTTTTCAGCAAGAGAAAGGGTTGCGTAATGAACACACCAGAAGGTGTAGAGATCCGCGGTAAGTCTATCCGCATTAGTTTTACTTACCGCGAGATGCGCTGTAGGGAGACACTCAAAGGTTGGGAAGTCACCAAAGGCAATCTCAAAAAAGCGGGACATCTACGCGCTTCTATACTTTCTGAAATTTCATTAGGCACATTTGATTACTTATCTCGTTTTCCAACGTCAAAGAAAGCACAACTCTTTGCGACGCCAGAACAGCGTGGTAAGAACCTTACCGTTCGCGAGTTGTTTAATGATTATATTCAATTGAAGCAAACGACAATGGCCTCTCAGTCAATTTATGTATTGAGTACTACAGCAAGGGCATGCTGCTTGTTTGTTGGGGAGGAACGCACTATTTCCACCATCACGATCATGGATGCACTAAAGTGCCAAAAGTTAATGGTCGACTCCCCTACTCGCACTGGAGCATCACGAAGCGCAAAAACGATCAATAATATGATCAAACTTCTGCGCCGATGCTTTGACTTAGCGGTGAAGTCAAAGTTTATTGAGGACAATCCATTTCTGCATGTTGAGTTGCTGAGTGGTGGGGCTGGTGAGCCGGATCCATTAGAACTAGAAGAATTCCACCAGCTAATAGAATCAACGACAAACTTACAGCAGCGGAATATGTTCACCTTAGCCATTTACACTGGCATGCGAACTGGTGAACTTTGTGCGTTAGCCTGGGAAGACGTCGATCTTGATAAAGGGACAATCGAAGTTACTCGCAACGTCACGATTGAACGAAAGTTCACAACACCGAAGAATAAGAAGTCAGAGCGAACTATTCACCTGCTTGAGCCCGCTCTACTCGCCCTTAAATCTCAAAGAGAGCTAACTATGTTTAGCCCTGTGAGGGATATTTTTGTAGAAGTAAAAGGCTCAAACACGTTTCGCCAGGAAAGTGTTCGGTTCGTGTTTATTCCAGAACGTCGCAATGGCCAAGCACCGAGTGAAACCTACAAGACGACAACATACAATCGACTATGGTCACGCGCACTTAAACGAGCTGGCATTCGCCATCGCTGCTCATATCAATCTCGACATACCTACGCCTGTTGGTTGATCACCAAAGGCGCAAACCTATCTTTTATCGCAGAACAGATGGGACACAAGAGCACGATGATGTTGGAACGTGTTTACGGCCGATTCATGAAGTCACACTCGCATGAGCAGATCGAATACTTAAATGGCGTAATGACAGCAAATAAATAAGGTTTACTAATTCAGACCTGATCTGAAAGGTTACCCTTAATAGATTCTGCCCCAAAACTTTCTAGCCCAAGAACCAGGACAAATTTTTTATAAATTGGGCTACTTAAGTTAATTCTATAAAGTGGCTATTCATATAAAACATGAATATGGTAACTTATTATGAAATGGTGTGATTTCGTCGATATTATAGAGATAGTAAGTTATGAGCAAGTTTTTCGATTTTGATATTTCTGATACGCTAAAACACATATCAAGTGTCAAGGATTTTGGACCTCTCCCTAGAAACACTTTTGGGTTCGAGATAGTAAAATCTTACGATGAAGGGACATATTTAGAGGCCTGTGCTAATGACATGCCTGAGATGGAAAATAAACCAGCGGGATCGGTGAGTTATATAACCGATAAAATCATATTAGAAGATCATAATGGTTCGGTTAATACTTTTCATAATGCACGAATTAGGTCCTATAGTATCGAGACTTCAGAATCCGGCCATAACTTCTATAAGATAATAGTATTGTTTTCTTCTGTAGAAAAATCTTATACGTATCAACCTAGAAAAATTACAAGCTCAGTAGTTGAAATTGTCACTATGCCTTCTAAATTGCTTAAACATTGGCCAAACATCTCTATGCATTCATCTTCGGAGCGGTCGGAAATGATTATTCGAGATACTAATTTCAAGTTTCAAAAAGAAACACAGTCTAAAAGAAGTTCTTGGAATGCCTTAAATATAGAACTGCAAGGTAGGCAGATATCTCTTTTACAAGAAAGTTCTATGGATTTTGAGGGAATGTTGTGCATTGAGGGGGATCCTGATAGTGATGAAAGAGAAAAAATTCGTTTATGTCTATCTTTTGCTTTAGGAGTAAGGCTAGAGGTTTTATCTGTTACTGGAGTGGCTATTAAAGGTGAAACAACAATGCGAAAGTTTTTTACCGAGAAGAATGCAGCCCCTAAATTGAATCGACCACCTAGTTTAAACAGTCGAGAGCAGATTCAGAAGATTACGGATGGTTTATTTCGTAGCTATTCACGCCTTGATTTAAAGCATGTGCTAAATTCTTATTTCGATGCATTTAGAGCTCCTGAAGAGAAAAAAGGCGTATATTTCGGGGCTGCAATAGAGGCTCTGCAAAAAGCTCATGAAGAGTCTGCAGGTAAAGTTTCGGCAAAATTAATAAGCGAAACTAGTGTTAAAAGGAAGTTTATTGCCAGCTACACAGAACTTGTAAAAGAGTTGACGTTGGATGTGGATACAACAAAGCTTTTATTGGATAAAGTTGGTTTCATAAACCAAGCACCACAAAAAGAAGTTGTAAGACGCTTTTTCTATACGCTGGGGATGGATGTTCGAGAGATAGAATTAAATGCTTGGCAACGAAGAAATGATGCAGCCCATGGAAATAATACGGGTTCAAGTGATTTAATTAGTTTATATAGAGATAATGTTGTATTGATGTGTTTTTTCAATCGACTTCTATTGGCTATGGCTACCGAGTGTTATTTATACAGAGACTATTACAGCTTACATCAGCCAATACGACATATCACATCATGTATACCTAGAGAGGTTTAGATTAAAGGTGGTACCTCTATATAAAAAGGTACCACATGATTTTGTAATGGTTCACTAAGGTTGGTCACAGACATAGCGTTTCCCCTACAATTTCTCACCCGAGTTGAATACTTGTTGTTTTAACTCGTAACGCGAAAATATCCAATTGTGAGTCACGACACCAGCAGTTCAACAATACGATCTAGTCGTGACTAACCAGCGGATGTGTAAGATCGAGAATGAGTTGCTACAAGTAATGCTCAAATCTTCACACGCGAACTTTAATCCGTATAACCATGAATAATTCTGAATTGTCCCACCAGCGCCCCACTTCAGTCAGGGCGTGATAGCTACTAATAAAAACAATCACTTATAACGTGGGTGTATATACCACGCAAATCTATACTCACGTTATCGAGCGCGGGGCTGGCGGTGTGTTGAGTCCATTATCCAGCCTTTAGAAAAACAAAGCCACCTCGAAAGGTGGCTTTGCTTTACAACTCGTTATTGACGAACACCGAGTTTCACATTGCCTTTTGAATCAAACCAAAGTGCTTGCGAACGGCGACGTCCTATTAGTATCGGACCATCGTCATAAAAGAGAAAGTTCTTCCAGTGCTTTTTAAAAATAGACCATTTCGTTTCGATGACATTGTACTTCTCGTAGCAAAAGTAAACGGTTACATCGTCTTGCCAATCGATATGTGCCTCAGCTTCCGCTGGCATGTCAGGATCATCCGACTCCCACGCAGCCATCCAATCCACAGTTTCAGACCAATTCGCCTCGTTCATTGGCCAGTCTTGGGAACTTAGTCTATCCATATCAGGGCTTTGAGCACTGATATTTTCTTTCCAAAATTGTGCTGAGCGGGCTTGGCTCATCGGCTTAATAAAAGCCAAATCTTCTTCTGGCACAGGCATCGACTGATGCGTAAAAATCCATTTTCTTTGGTATTCGTCCAAAGGCAAATAAGACATTCAGTCTCCTTTATTACGATTTCAGCCAACCTTTCTCTGTGGCTTCTTCAATCAACTCTTTCGCTTTGTCCCATAAGGTAACAGAGCCAAATTCAATTCGTTTATTAATGGTAAGTGCTTGTTCGCGTGAGACACCATGTTCCTTCCAACTCTGACCATTATTATGGTAGTTCAAGAGCATTGGAATTAACCGATCGAGTGCTTTTGCATACTTAGCATCATCGGTCTGCGCGGCTTCAAATTCATGCCAAAGCGCCAATAGCTCTTGCTCCTGATCGCTGGGTAACATACCAAACAAGCGCTCTGCAGCTCTAATTTCTTTTTCTGCTTGCTCTTGAGACGCAGCAGTATCATAAACAAAGGTATCGCCCGCGTCGATCTCTACTACGTCATGTATCAATAACATTTTCATCACTCGGCAAATATCAACAGGTGCATTCGCATGCTCTTCCATCAATATTGCCATCAGTGCGACATGCCAACTATGCTCACCACTATTTTCGAGGCGCCCTTCAGCACTTTTAACTCGAGTTCGGCGCAAAATGCTTTTGAGTTTATCGAGCTCGATTACAAGTGCTAACTGCTTTTCCAATCGTTCCATACTATCGCCCTTCTTGCTGCCAATTCGGATTAATAAGCGACGTTAGAACGTGGTCTTGCCACTCACCATTAATCAAAAGGTAATCTTTTGCATACCCTTCTCGGTTGAACCCTACATGCTCTAGCACAGATTCACTGCGTTTATTGTGAGGCATGTAGCCAGCTTGAATACGATGCAGTTTCTGAACGTTAAACATGTAGTCGCAAGCCATGGTTAATCCACGACGCATATAACCATGCCCTTGCGCTTTTTCAGCGAGAGAATATCCGACGTTACAAGAATAAAAAGGAAAACGACTCAAACTACTAAAGGATATCGTACCTAGCATTTCACCCGAAGAGGCTCTGACTAAAAGGCAATAATACCCCAATCCCATTCGATGCAGCTCATTGAGCTTGATAAGCTTTTGCAACCAACCGTTCACTGAGAAAAAAGCCTCTTCACGTTTCGGTTCAAACGGTTTCAGGTATTCTCGGTTCGCTTGAAAATATTCGGCAATCATATCTGCGTCACCGATTTCAGCGGTACGAAGAAGCAAGTCACCGTCCAACATATGAACGGCGATAGATGAGCTGTTATCTTCCATTACAAATGATTAATTCCGTCTTTTCGTTCAATTCGATTAATTCTTACGGATACCGTAATCACGCAGTTTATTAGCGATTGAGGTATGCGATACATTTAAGCGCTTAGCAAGCTTACGGCTTGATGGGAATGACTGATACAAACGTTCCAGAACTTGAGATTCATAATCACGCATGATCTCATCCAAAGAACCGTCGATGTTAAGCGTTGCACTACCAGCGCCGACTGACTGAGGCTGAGGTAAATTGAAGTGACCCGCGTTTAGTATATCACCATCCATTTCCGTGAGCGCTCGAAGAACCATGTTATCCAGCTGGCGCATGTTTCCTGGCCACTGATAATTTGCAAGGGCATCAACTAGACCATCATCAAACTCTGGCTTATCAATCCCAAGCTGTTGAGCATGTTTCGCCACAAACAACTCAAGCAATGGTGCAACGTCGTTTGAGCGCTTACGTAACGGAGGAATGCTGAGCGTAAGTACGTTGAGACGATAATACAAATCTTCACGGAACATTCCTGCTTCAGAAAGCTCGGCAAGGTTATGTTTTGTTGAAGCGATGATACGAACATCGACATGCATCTCATCTTCTGCACCGACACGACGGAAATTACCATCCTGTAGAAAACGTAACAGCTTGATTTGAAGGTGCGAACTCATTTCACCGATTTCATCAAGAAATACCGTGCCGCCATTTGCTTGCTCAAAGATGCCTTTGTGGCCTTGTTCATGATTGAATGAACCCGGCGCATGACCAAAAAGTTCGGTTTCTGCTACATCGTCAGGCATCGAAGCACAACTCAAAACTAGGAATGGCTTGCTCGCGCGGCTAGAACGGCTGTGGCAAGCTTTAGCAAGCATTTCTTTACCAGTCCCCGTTTCGCCCTCAATCAACAATGGTTGGTCAAGCACAGACAGCTTTTTAGCTTGGTTCATTAGTGCTTTATGACGGTTCGATATACCAACAAAGTGCTCAAAACCCAGAGGATTATGCAGCGGTAGTGCTTCTTCAATTCTGGCAACTTGCTGACTAGAGCGAATCGTCATTAGAGTACTCGCTAGAGTCGAGTTTTGCGCTTCGTCTCGGATATAAACGGGCATCAACTCTAGAACATAGTCCAAGCCATCAATCACAAGGTTTTCCCGCGTTCGACCATTAACACCTTCAGACCAACGAGAGAAACGAACACTTGGTAACAAAGCACCGATTTGAGTACCAATCACTTCTTGCTTGTGAAGGCCAAGCAATGAAAGTGCAGACATGTTTGCCATGTCTACGGCACCTTTAAGATCAATGGCAAAAACCGGATCGGGCAAGTTATCAACTAACGAGAGCAGCTCCGTATTGTGGCGCTCCATCGGCATAAACTGGATTTTACGTACGTCTTTCACCCCCGGAATACGGCGGATTTCAGCCATCAGCTCACTAAACGTATCAAAATCAATATCTGGGCAATTCAAATAGATAATACCGCTAATATCGATTTCGATACCACGCAAGTCGATGCTTTTAGACGCTAAAATATCGAGCAGTTCTCGGGTCAAGCCGAGTCGATCTTCACATAAGACTTCAAGACGCACTTAAAATATCCCAATTCACAACTGTCAGGAAAAGTTGACAGTAGTTTCTATCATGCTTGGAATGGCGTCAAGCAATCCTATCCATCAAAGTTGATATTCGTTACGGTTTCATCGTAATTGATGCAACTTTCGCCGCCACTGCCTTGCGTATGGTGCCCAACTTAACCTGACGGTCAGGATACCAGGGTAGTGGACGCAATAAGGTCATCGCTTTCAAGCCCAAACGTGCCGTTAGAATACCAACACCTAGTCCCTGCCCCGCACGAGCAGAAACTTTGCCAGCAAGATCCATCGACATCAAATCCATACTGGCATCAATAGCGAGCTCACTGGCACCAGCCGCCGCCATATTGACAAATACCGCTCTTAGTAACTTGATGCGAGATGCATAACCTAGCTCTACCCCATATACCTTGGAGAGGTTGTCGATCATTTTGAAATTTCGCCAAGCCACCAGCAACATATCAGCGGCAGCCAGAGGGCTCACGGCGACTAGGGCCGCACACTCGGTTGCGTGCTGTGATACGATTTTCGTTGCCAACTTGTCTTGTTGGCTCACAACCATCGAGTCATACATATCAAGAATTTCAGCGTCACTATGAGCAGGGTTAATACTGTTCTGCCAACGATCAAAGCCCGGATTCTCTGCCATCACACCACTTTGTTCTGCTACGGTTTCGCAAAAGGCTTTCCCTTTCCCAACGCTCTCACTATTAACAAGTGCTTCTGCTTCTTCTTGAACACTAAAATGATTTCGTAGTTTTCGCAGTTTCCAAAGCTCTTTACCCATAGCTCCTAAACCAAGCGAAGCGATCGCAGCAATAAACCCCGTCCAGCTTAAGGCCAGCCAATCAGAAGCCTGAATTGCGGTTATAACCGAGTCCACCGCTTGCCAGCCAACCAAACCAGCAAAAGTTGCAAATGCGCCAGTCGCGAGCCATTTTCTGCCCGATTTTGGACGAATGACATGCTCGAGTTGCAATTCCTGTTCGGTCTCCTGGTGCGCTTCTTTAACTTCAACAGGTACAAATGTTTCTTTTTCGCCGAATGTTTGCTGCGCCGTCAACTCCGGTTGATTCGATTGCTGCTCTTTTTCCATTACCTTTTCAGAGAAAACTTGTTTTTGCTTCAACTCACTCATTTCAATTTATCTCCAATCAGGTAATCCAGTGCTTTGTCTAAGCGTATGTGCTTCACTGGCTCATCATTCGGTGAGGGCATCGGACGAAACGACGTAAAATCAAACCCGTTGTTTTGCCAATAAGCTGCATTTGGTAGCTTTTTCGGCACCTCTCCGGGAAACATAGTCATCGGCTCACCACCCAATGTTGTTCCTTGTAACGCCGGGATGGTCTTATCTCCAGAGGAAATAAACCCCGTCGTGGTTGCTTGGATGGAAGCGATACTCATGCAGCTCATCTCAATATTCTCGTAGGCTGCCGTTTGCCATGCTGGATGCACCATTTGTTGGAGCAGAGACACCAAATTTGGGTGCTGATCGGGCGTGATATGATCCGCTTTTGTAGCAGCAAACAACACTTTGTCGATTTTTGGTGAGAACAAACGACGCAAAAAGCTACTACGACCATAGCGGAAGCTATGCATGATCTGTTCTAGCGCTTGGCGCATGTCGTAAAACGCTTCATCACCGGCATTGAGAGGCTGCAAACAATCCACCAGTACAATCTGGCGATCGAAGGTCGCAAAATGATGCTTATAAAACGCTTTCACGACTTTCTGTTGGTATTCCTGAAAACGGGCTTCTAACATCGCTAAGTTACTGCCCTTGGACGCTTTGCTTTCCGAATCAACACGACACGGAAAAAACTGTAGCACCGGCGCGCCTGCTAGCTCACCAGGTAACACAAAGCGGCCAGGCTGAACCCAATGAAGGCCAGCGTCTTTACAGGCATGAAGGTACTCGGTGTATGTGTGTGCAACTTTCTCAAGTAGTTTCTCATTCACTTCTGCATAGAGGTCCACTTTCTCTAGTTCAGAAAGCCAAGCTTTGGCTAAATCGCCACGCTGGCCTTTAAGTGCATCAAACTGAGTTTGCGACCACGTTGCAAAGTCCATGTCCAATAAAGGCAGGTCGAGCAACCACTCTCCTGGATAGTCGATAATATCAACATTTAAAATTGCGGTTTTACTCAACAGCTTTTTCGTGGTTTTATTTGGTTTGTACTTGAGCGCTAAGCGAATCTCACTTACATCACGTGTCGGTACTGGCCACTGAGGTGGAGTAGCATGAATTTGGCTCATCGCATCATCGTAAGCAAAGCGTGGCACCATCATATTCGATTGAGGCTCACGTTTCGCTCCAATAAGGCGCTTATCTCTAGCCGCAGTCAAAAGAGGCAAATTGTCATGGGTTGCAGTATGAAGAAGCTGATTCACTAATGACGTGATGAATGCCGTCTTACCGGCACGAGAAAGTCCGGTGACAGCAATTCGAACATTAGAGTCCATACCTCTGTTGATAAAGTCATTAACTTCTTTCTTTATTCTCTTCATTACACTTCTTTATCTTACTCCACTTTAAAACAACGTTGTCAGCGACTTCGAATTTCGAGCTATGAATACTGTTCTATCCCGAATTCTATGAGTTTAACTTTATATACCTTAATAAAAGATGAACAAAACATCCGGCTTAATGCTGTATCAAAAAAAGAAAAGCCCCTGAGTGGTTCAGAGGCTTACTTAATCTACAGCATTAGTTACTCTATATGCGCTGATTACTATGTTAAACAGGAACCCGCTTTCTTTAAGCCTAGTCGTCTTCGATCAACTTATAGATAACAAATAGAGCGATTTCTAAAATCAGCCACAACACACATGTGATGGTCACGTACTTTTCATCAAAGATGCTGATACCGTGAAGAATCAAGTCATAGCCAACAAAGCCACCTATCACTACAGCAAGAATAATTTGTAGAATCTGAATAAAACGAGGCATGCCGTCTCCTAATTATTGTTCGCATAACGTTTGATTGCTATGCCTAAAGGTTTATATCCTTAATTATATAGACAAAAAGTGCAGGTTTCGCTGCACTTTTGTCAATTGTTTGCTAGGTAAATCAGCACCTTGTCACATTCTCTCTACTGAGACGCAGCAAGATTGCCCTTTGCCTTATGCTTCCATCTCTTGAATTTTCACTTTCCAAGTGTCTGGACCAATTTGGTGCGCGTTAACACCATTTGAGTCGACGGCCACTGTTACTGGCATATCTTCAACTTCAAATTCGTAAATCGCTTCCATACCTAAATCTTCAAATGCGACAACGCGAGCTTTCTTGATCGCTTTCGCCACCAAGTACGCAGCGCCACCGACAGCCATTAGGTAAACCGCTTTGTGATTCTTGATAGATTCAACCGTTGCAGGGCCACGCTCAGCTTTACCGATCATGCCCATGATGCCGGTCTTTTCTAGCATCATGTCGGTGAATTTATCCATACGCGTTGATGTTGTTGGGCCAGCAGGACCAACGACTTCATCACCAACTGCATCGACAGGGCCTACGTAGTAAATGAACTTGCCGTTTAGATCTACGCCTTCAGGTAGACCTTCGCCATTATCTAGCATGCCTTGAATACGTTTATGCGCAGCATCACGACCAGTCAGAATTTTACCTGATAGAAGAACCGTTTCGCCTGTCTTCCACTCTTGTACTTCTTCTTTAGTAATTGTGTCTAAGTTTACGCGACGCGTATTTTCGCCCGCTTCCCAAGTGATATCTGGCCAATCTTCTAGTTTAGGTGGTGTTAGCTCTGCTGGGCCGCTGCCATCAAGTGTGAAGTGTACATGACGAGTCGCCGCACAGTTCGGGATCAAACAAACAGGCTTAGAAGCCGCGTGCGTTGGCGCCGTTTTGATTTTGACGTCGACAACAGTCGTCAAACCGCCGAGGCCTTGCGCGCCGATACCAAGTTTGTTCACGCGATTAAAGATATCCAAACGAAGCTCTTCTTCTGCGTTTTGTGGGCCACGGTCAATAAGCTCTTGAATATCGATGTGTTCCATTAGAGATTCTTTTGCCAATACCGCTACTTTTTCAGCCGTACCGCCGATACCAATGCCAAGCATGCCAGGAGGACACCAGCCCGCCCCCATTGTTGGTAGCGTTTTTTCTACCCACTCAACAATATCGTCAGATGGGTTTAGCATCACCATCTTAGTTTTGTTTTCGCTACCGCCGCCCTTCGCAGCGATCTGAATTTCAACTTTATCGCCCGGAACCATGTTGATATGTACGACGGCAGGCGTGTTGTCTTTGGTATTAATACGTTTACCAGCAGGGTCCATAAGTACTGACGCACGCAACGGGTTATCAGGGTTCGTGTACGCTTGTCGAACACCTTCATCTACCATCTGCTGAACCGTCATGTCGGTCGAATCCCATTGCACGCCCATACCGATGTTGACGAAACACGTCACAATACCAGTATCCTGACAAATTGGACGGTGACCTTCTGCGGACATTCGGGAGTTAATTAAGATCTGAGCAATCGCGTCTTTAGCGGCTTGGCTCTCTTCGCGGTGATAGGCTTTTTCAAGAGCTTGAACAAAGTCTAGCGGGTGGTAGTAAGAAATATACTGTAGCGCATCAGCGACACTGCTGATCACATCCTGCTTGCGTATTACCGTCATTACATGCCTCGTTATAGTTATGCTTCCATTATTGGCTTAGCTTCAATCGTGTTTGTTGAGCTTATTGCTCTTTTGAGCTTCGTTTTTTATAAACAATTGTCGAACGGCTGATATCGACACACGAAATGCTGAAGTTGCCTACTTGTAAACCATCTCAAAACCCTATGAATAGAGGGAGTTTGGCTATACAGAGGAATATGATACTCTTGCTGCCCATGACATGCCATGCAGTGAACGATCTCTTTGTCACAAATTACACAAATGAACAACATGGACAATCAATTCATTGATTTTAAAGCGTTGGAATACGCACCAGAGTTTGCTCTTCACCTTTTTTCTCGCATTCAACACCAGCCTTGGGCGATGTTGCTGCGTTCTGCATCAGAAACGCATATCGATAGCCGCTTCGATGTGTTGGTCGCCAACCCGATTGCAACGTTAGAAACCACTGCCGACAACACACAAGTTGATACGCCATCGAATGCCTATTCAACTCAAGATGACCCATTTTCGCTGCTTCATCAGTTGCAAGAACAGTGGCTTCCTCACGTTGAGTTAAATAAGGAATTGGATTTGCCTTTTGTTGGTGGTGCGCTCGGTTACTTCAGTTACGATTTAGGTCGCCGCGTAGAAACGATTCCAGAAGTGGCAGAAAAGGACCTCAACACGCCGGATACGGCGGTAGGTCTGTATGAATGGGCCGTTGTTGTTGACCACCAGCTAAAAAAAGCATGCCTAGTTGGTCAGAATATCGAGCAAGCTTGGCAATGGTTAAACGAGCAAAAAGCAGAACAAACCGTTGACTTCGCTTTGTCTGGTAATTGGCAGTCAAACATGACGAAAGAGAGCTACGCCACTCGCTTTGACCAGGTGCAAGAATACTTGTTGAGCGGTGACTGTTATCAGATCAATTTGGCGCAACGCTTTAACGCACCGTATCAAGGCAGCGAGTGGCAAGCGTATCTGAAATTGGAGTCCGCCAACCAAGCGCCATTCTCAGCGTTTATCCGTATGCCTGAGTCTTCGATTTTGAGTATCTCTCCAGAGCGCTTTTTAGAGCTCAAAGATCGCGTCATTGAAACGAAACCAATCAAAGGTACTCGACCACGCAGCGAAGATCCAAAGCAAGATAACGCTAATGCCCATGACTTGCAGACAGCGGAAAAAGATCAGGCAGAAAACCTGATGATTGTCGATTTGCTGCGTAATGATATTGGTCGAGTTGCATCACCGGGTAGCGTTCACGTTCCAAAGCTGTTCGATATTGAAAGCTTCCCTGCCGTGCATCATTTGGTGAGCACCATTCGTGCAAATTTGGATGAACAATACGCTCCTGCGGATTTGCTGCGAGCGTGTTTTCCAGGCGGTTCAATTACGGGCGCACCTAAAGTTCGCGCAATGCAGATCATTGAAGAACTGGAGCCGCATCGACGCAGCGCGTATTGCGGCAGTATTGGCTACATTTCACGCCATGGTCGTATGGACACCAGCATTACTATCCGAACTCTTGTAGCGGAACAAAACAAACTTTACGCTTGGGCTGGCGGCGGCGTCGTGGCAGATAGCGATTGCGCCTCTGAGTATCAAGAAACGTTGGATAAGCTTTCAAAGATTTTGCCAGCGCTGCAATCGTAGGTTTCAAAAGCGGACAATGCCGCTCGTTTAACAGCGAGTGGCATATTTCTGTATCTCATCACCCTGCACAGCGACGAAAGAGCGTGATACAGGTTCTTCTATTCAAGCACTTTGTGGTCAAATTTGTTTCATTACCCGCTCATCGTGCTGCTACTAGATTCTCAGTATCGCCAAGGCTCGCTAGAATGACCCAAAAAACATCGTTAAATGATCGGCATTATCCAGCGTGGTGCGTTTTTTGTGTGCTTTATTTGCATGTACTTTAGCTTTTAGCCGTTGGCCAACAAAAATTCTTTTTTAAAAGGCAGCGTCTACTGCTCAAGCCACTTACACATAATCTGTTCAATATCGGTTGCGGTGTACGGCTTAGTGAGGATGTCGTCCATGCCTGAATCAATACACTTTTGACGCTCTTCGATGGTAGTGCCAGCGGTTAATGCAATAATAGGATGAGTAAAGCCACGCTCTCTCAGATACATCGTCGCCTCATAGCCATCCATTTCTGGCATTCGGCAGTCCATGAATATCAGTTCGTAGTCTTTACTTTTCACCGCTTCTAATGCTTCTTTGCCGTTGGCTTTTAAATCAGGTGTGATGTCGAGTTTTTTCAGCATTTGAGTAACAATGACTTGATTCATTCTGATGTCATCAACCACTAATATTGAGCGTCCTGCTAAATCGCTTCGCTCTATGGTGACCAATTCCCCCTCTGCTGTGCCTTGTGCTTGCCCTTCCTCAAGAGGAATAGCAACTTTAAAAGTTGTCCCTTTGCGCTCTTCACTCTCAAAGCTAATTTGACCTTGCATCAAATCCACGAGGTTTTTACAAATCGCGAGACCTAAACCTGAGCCTTCAAAGCTGCGTTTCGCCGAGCGATCAACTTGGACAAATGGATCAAAGAGTGACGGCTGCGCTTTTATTGGGATGCCAATACCAGTGTCTTCAACCTCAAAATAAGCCGTGCCGTTAAGCCATTCCACCCGCAACACGACGCCACCCAAGTGAGTAAACTTAATCGCGTTTCCCACCAAGTTAACCAAAATTTGTGTAATGCGCTCTAAGTCACCGACTAAAAATTCAGGGATCCCCAGCTTTTTGTCGATAGAGAAATGGATGCGTTTTTCCGCAGCCTTAGCTGCAAATACACCCATGATGGCTTTTTCAAGTTCCTCCCAGGCAAAGACTTTATGTATGATTTCTATCATACCGGCATTCATCTTACTGAAATCAAGAAGATCATTAATGATAACTCTCAATAAGTCCCCTGATTGAGTCAGATTGCTCAAGTATTGACGCTGCTCTTCTTCTAATTGGGTTCGACTCAATAACTCCGCACTACCCAATACGCCATTGAGAGGAGTTCGCAGCTCATGGTTAATCATGGCGACAAACTCCTTCGTCGCTTTTTCTGATTCCTCAGCCCGCTTTCTCAGCTCGACCTCTCGCTCTAAACTTAAGTGTCGACCAATAACACCATGAACTAAGTCAGACACGAGCTCCATCTGTTTGGAAATAAAAGACTGATCGATATGATCTTGCAACACGGAGAAAATCAACTCCCCAACCGTTTCCCCATCAATGATAACTGGCAAATGCAAATTCTCTCCCTGCCAATTAGGAGTGATGAAAATCTCGTTGTTATGACGAAGCTGTAAGTGACCAAAGTGATGACGACGCAATGAGCTCAGCTTTGTAGCGTCAAGAAACAAGTAAGCCGCAGAAATGATCGAGTTAGAAGTGAGCTGCTCAATAAAGCTCGCTATCATTGCTTCATCGAACGTGCTCGATAAAAAAGTACGACCGAACTTAATCAACGTCGCATCAATTTGCTCTTCAAACTCAAACTTACGAAGATCCTTTTTAGATTTCAGCTCCAGCTTTTTCAATGCAACACTGAGTTGCTGGTTGGATTCATATAACTCTAAGCTTTTCTGTTCCAACAGCTGCTCAGCTGCTTTTCTTGATGCAACTTCTCGTTTGAGTTTCCTTTCTAATGAGGAACTTCCCGTCATATCGTTCTTATTGAGCCTCTAACCAAAAACGTACTTTGCTGCCATCCTCTGACTGGTTTTGATGTTTGATATGAACTACCTCACCAAAATGCGCAGCACAGCCTTTTATCAATCCTAAGCATACGTGAGACATACATCTTGCGCTGTGGTAGTCAAATACCAATTGGGATTGGTTTTCACTAATGAAATCAAATTGCGGAGGGTTAGCATCAGGATAGAGCTTCTTAACTTCGACATGAATAAAGTCTTCAACATGGCGAACAAATTGAAACGTCGTTTCACACTGTTGCAAACTGGCGTGACTAGGAATCGAGCGAAGTAAATTCAAAAAGACGCACTCTCCAAACACTTCTTGCAGTTGCTCGGGGGGAACACCAGATACTTTACTGAGATTCACGATCAACTTAACCAAGTCTTTGTGATCGTAACTACCAACAGCGGTGTAAACACCTTCATCGTTAGAAAGATCGAGAACTTGGTCTAACACATCAAGACCGAATTTCTCTTCTACTAACTCCATGAACTCGGTGAAAATAATCCCTTTCATTGGCCAATACTTGCCCTATAGTGACGTCCTAAAATAAAGAATGGTGTATAACCTTATAAGTTTCAAATTAATATGTTCAAGCAGAGTGAGACACACAACACAAAGAGGGAAAGTGCTGGCGAGTGTTTTAATGCTAATGCTTTATTTGGTAACCAGTAACGATAACGCCATACGCTTTGCCGTCTTTGAGTATAATAAATAATGGTTAGGCACGATAAATAAGGACCCAGTTTGGTTATCGACAAAACTCATTTACTACAGAACTTTCAATTTCGGCTTCCAACGGGCTACCACAAAGAGTCCCTTGCACGACTGAAATGGATGAAAGAAAAGTCCCTGAGAGATGCGGCAGTCTTAATCGGTTTTGTGGAACGCGATGACGGGTTACAAGTCATTCTGACTAAGCGCGCAGCCCACTTACGCCATCATCCGGGACAAATCAGCTTTCCCGGTGGCAAATATGAGCAGGAAGATATTCAGCTCGTGAATACCGCTTTAAGAGAAACCAAAGAAGAAGTTGGGATAGAAGATGAGCATATTCATGTGGTTGGTCAACTGCCTACACTACCAACGATTAGTCAGTTTAATGTGACACCTTTTTTGGCTTTTGTTTCTCCGGAATATAAAACGCATATTGACCCAAATGAAGTAGAGTCAGTTTTTGAGGTTCCTGCCAACCATATTCTGAACCCCAAAAAATTGTATAGCACCAAATTTGACCTAAAAAGAGGCAGTCATCGTGTATTTGCTATCCCATATAGACAGCATTTCATCTGGGGCATGACGGCACAAATTATCGAATCAATGCAAAAACATATTATTTCACATTAAACAGTTGTTGATATCGGTGCTTTTATAGGCGCGATCATTATGCGCATCAATATTAATAAAACGTTGCTTCATAAACATTCATTCACATTAGATTAATTTTCCATTTTCACCGCAAACGCTTGCGGTGAAATAAATTTATACAAACAGCCCTATTGATAAGTTTTTCTAATTTTACTCATTAGCAGAAATCACGAGTAGCACATCATTTTCGTGATAAAAAGCAGGTTTTTGACATATCATTCAATAAGCGTAAGCAATAAATGATTTAGATCTAATTTTCCTAGTGTAAAATCTTGCAAAATTACTCCCGACTTATTTCCTGTTCCCAAAATGAGTAACTAAAAAATGAATACAACTACTTCTGCGGTTTCTACCGCACAATCGTCTAGTAAGTTTTCTTACAAAGACTTTACCTGGTGTCTGTCCCTTTTTGGTACGGCAGTAGGTGCAGGTGTACTGTTCCTTCCTATTAAAGCAGGTGCAGGTGGCTTTTGGCCATTAGTAATCCTAGCCCTAATCGCAGCACCAATGACTTGGTTCGCACACAAATCTTTAGCTCGTTTCGTTCTTTCTGCGAAAAACCCTGAAGCGGACATCACCGACACAGTAGAAGAGCACTTTGGTAAGACTGGCGCAAACCTTATTACGTTCGCTTACTTCTTCGCTATCTACCCAATCGTACTTATCTACGGTGTTGGTATCACAAACACAGTTGACTCTTTCCTAGTTAACCAAATGGGCATGGAATCTATTCCTCGCTGGCTACTTTCTGGTGCGCTTATTGCAGCAATGACAGCAGGTGTAGTATTCGGTAAAGAGCTTATGCTGAAAGCAACTTCAGCAATGGTTTACCCTCTCGTGTTCATCCTACTAGCATTGTCTGTATACCTAATTCCTGGTTGGAACACTTCAATGATGGAAGTGTCGCCTGACTGGGGTGCAATGCCAGCTATCGTATGGCTAGCAATCCCTGTTATTGTGTTCTCTTTCAACCACAGCCCAATCATTTCTCAGTTCTCTAAAGAGCAACGTCGTGTATATGGTGATGACGCAGTTAAGAAAACTGACGCTATCACTGGTGGCGCAGCAATGATGCTGATGGGCTTTGTTATGTTCTTCGTTTTCTCTGTTGTACTTTCTCTGTCTCCAGAGCAACTAGCAACAGCGCAAGAGCAAAACATCTCTGTTCTTTCTTACCTAGCAAACGTGCATGAATCTCCACTGATCTCTTACATGGGTCCATTGGTTGCTTTCGCAGCGATCACCTCTAGCTACTTTGGCCACTTCTTAGGCGCGCACGAAGGTCTAGTTGGTCTAGTGAAATCTCGTTCAAAATCACCAGTAAGCAAGATCGAGAAGATGTCTCTAATCTTCATTGTAATCACAACTTGGATCGTTGCTATCGTTAACCCAAGCATCCTAGGTATGATTGAAACAATGGGTGCACCGATGATTGCGGCAATCCTATTCTTGATGCCAATCTTCGCAATGCAAAAAGTTCCTGCGATGGCTAAGTACAAAACTTCAGCACCTGTGCAAATTTTCACAGCAATCTGTGGTCTTGCTGCAATTAGTTCTGTAATCTACGGCGCTCTTTAATCATCTCTGCCCGTTGCAGTATGATTAATCCAAAAATATAACGATAAAATTAAGCCTCCCAACTCCCCTTGGGAGGCTTTCTTCTGAGGTAATCGATATGATTAGTGTTTTTGATATCTATAAAATCGGTGTTGGACCTTCAAGCTCACACACTGTAGGCCCAATGAAAGCGGGTAAAGAGTTTATTGATGATCTTCGTGCAATGGGAAAACTGCGCGACATCACTAAAATCACCGTTGACGTTTATGGATCACTATCACTGACAGGGAAAGGTCACCACACAGATATTGCTATCATCATGGGTCTTGCAGGCAACACTCCTGAGAAAGTTGATATCGATTCTATCCCGGGCTTTATCGCTCGTGTAGAAGAAACTGAACGCCTTCCTGTTGGCATGCACTGTCACACAGTATCGTTCCCACGTGAAGGTGGAATGAACTTCCACAAAACAAACCTAGAGCTACACGAAAACGGCATGCAGATCCACGCTTGGATTGATGACGAAAAGGCGTACTCAAAAACTTACTACTCTATCGGCGGTGGTTTCATCGTTGATGAAGAAAATTTCGGTAAAGAAGCTGAAAACCCAGTAAAAGTACCTTACCCGTTTACAACGGCAGAGGAACTGGTTAACCAATGCCACGAAAGTGGATTGTCCATCAGCGCACTAACCATGAAGAATGAGCATGCGCTTCATTCAGATGAAGAAACTCGTACTTATTTCGCGAACATCTGGCGCACAATGCGCGAGTGTATGGATCGCGGTATGAATGAAGAAGGTATTTTGCCTGGTCCACTGCGTGTGCCTCGCCGTGCAGCAGCACTTCGCCAGCAGCTACTTACTTCAGAAAAGACAACAAATGATCCAATGTCTGTTGTTGATTGGGTAAACATGTTCGCTTTCGCAGTAAACGAAGAGAACGCAGCAGGTGGCCGCGTTGTTACAGCACCAACTAACGGTGCGTGTGGCATCATTCCTGCGGTACTGGCTTACTACGATAAGTTCATCCAAACTGTGACTGAAAGAGATTACATCCGTTACTTTGCAGCTTCTGGCGCAATCGGAGGTCTTTACAAGCGTAACGCGTCTATCTCTGGTGCAGAGGTTGGCTGTCAGGGTGAAGTTGGCGTGGCATGTTCTATGGCAGCAGCAGGCCTTGCTGAGCTTATGGGTGGTAGCCCAGAGCAAGTATGTATGGCAGCAGAAATCGCGATGGAGCACAACTTAGGTCTAACGTGTGACCCAGTTGCAGGTCAGGTTCAGGTTCCATGTATTGAGCGTAACGGTATTGCGGCAGTAAAAGCAATCAACTCTACTCGCATGGCACTACGTCGCTCTTCAGCTCCAACTGTTTCTCTAGATAAGGTTATCGAAACCATGCTAGAAACAGGTAAAGACATGAACGCGAAATACCGCGAAACATCTCAAGGTGGTCTAGCAATCAAAGTGATTTGCTAACACGCCTTTCTGAATACCAATCAAAACCCGAGTCTGTGCTCGGGTTTTTTTATACCTAAAAAACCCAGGAAAATGCGTTATCAGGACAAGTAAAAAAAACCTAAAACGTTGAATATATCCAAATATTATGGATATCTCAGTAAAAAATCACATCTCTTCCCTAGCTTTATTGATAACGTAGCCAAAAATTAAACTTGGAGCACATCAACACATGATTAGGTTTGAAATTGGAAACCAAATCTGCGTTTGCTTGTCCGAAAACGAAATATCTCTAGAGCTCAATCAGTCACTCCACCACTCCATTCCTGTCAACCCAAATGAGTACGCCATTCTGTCAACTATCGCCACATACGGCAGTTTAAATACGCCGATTAGTCAGCGGTTAATAGAAAGCAAAATCACTCAACAATACAAAATGACACTGCCTGAAAATGGCTTTAAAAACGCGGTGGCCGCTCTAAGAAAGAAATTTCGCAAGCTCACGGAAGAACATTTAACCACTAACAAAAACATTATCGAAAACATTCACCGGACCGGATACTTCATCCCTTTTACTATGCAAAACAACCATCAGAATGGCATCGAACATCAACAGAAGATCAATCAATACACAACCAATAGTCTTCGCAAAGCGCTTCGTATTTGCCTGCGTAATAAAAAGATCTATTCAGAAGCAATGTGGGTTGTGTTGATCACTGCGATCATTTTCTTTGCTATCTGTTACTACGCGATAAACAGCATCGTTAAACATAATTATCTGGATAACGCCTTCGAAATTGCAGAGAGCCTTTCCCGCAGGAGTTGCTTTGCTAATGAAGGCGAACTGAAGTCGCTATTTGATAATGTGAAGTTGGTGGAATCGAGCATGATGCTAGATCGTTTCAATATTCGATGCTTAGTCACTCCAGAAACCGTTGTCCCTGTCAGCAAAAAAGCCTTTGAAGAGTGGAGTAACAATAACAATTACACGACACAATCATTTGACTTAAATAACGCAACTGTTTTGGTTCGTGTTAAAAACATTAACTTATCCGACAATGTTGAAAATCATATTTCACGTTTTTTTCTTTCTGGTATGAAGCTATCAACGAATACCGGAACGTCGTTAGAGATTGGTAACACCAATGAACGCTTTTTCAATTATCACGTAAAGAATAGTGGCTATAAAGAGGTGTATTACATCTCTGGACCGTTTCAAAGTATCATTCTACTGAGCTTACTTTTTCTCATTATACTGCGTCACCGCTCCCTACAAGCCTTTATGGCTTACTTGTGCGCAATTCGACAATTCAAAATAAAACTGGAGCCGATTTATAACACTTCGGCACAAAAGATTGTGCACTACGAAGCCCTCTCCCGGTTTAAGGTAAAAAATACGCAACGGTTTATTGAAACACTGATACGCAATGGATTGCTGCTAACTCATACCTTACTGGTGATTGATTCCATCTACACCAAACAAAAAGCGTTGCCCATCCCTATCAGCATTAACGTTTGTCCTTCTTTGCTGCGAGGGCGTAACTTTTCAATCCTATATAGAGAGCTATCTAATCGGGATTGCCGTTTGCTGACAATCGAAATCACAGAAAATGCATCGATGTACTATACCTCTGAGATTTATGGCAATGTCGCGAAACTAAAAGCTCTGGATTGTAAAATCAGTATTGATGACTTTGGCACCGGCAATAATAATGTGGCGCTTATCAGCAAGCTGAATCCGGACTATCTCAAAATCGACCGAGAATTTGTTATTGGCCTAAAAACTGATGATAAAAAGATAGAAACCTTGCGTCAGTTAATGGCTATGGGCAATACGTATCGCTGCACGGTCATTGTTGAAGGAGTAGAAACGGCAGACAGTGCTCACTTACTCACAACATTGGGCGCATACATTCACCAAGGTTATTATTATCCTCTTCATTGCTAGCTTTTCTTCACTCGGTTAGTTACTTAAAATAGATTTAATACTCTATAAAAACTCGTGGTGGCATAACGGTATGCCGCCAATTTGTGATTGAGCGATGATTGCGATTAAACCCACCAAACTGAAAGATTTTTCAAGTTTGATGCAATTGGATGTGCAAGAAGAGCAAAAAGGATTTTTTACACCGTTTGAAATGGCTTATCAAAAACGTAGTAAGTCAGAGGCGTTCTTTACGATTTATTCTGATGATCTATTAGTAGGCTACCTTGTTATCGATAAAGGTTTCTCCCAACATGCGCCGTTTGCTAAACGATACGAACTGGAGCTTAAATACTTGATGATTGATCAACGTTTCCAACGTCAAGGGGTTGGGAGTGAGGCATTGCGTAAACTGTTCCTTTATGCGTATACCATTAACCCTAAAAGCACCTCTCTTTGCGCCACTGTCCCACAAAGTCAGCAATACGCTATCAGTTTTTTTGATGCGTGCGGATTCATTAATACAGAGGAAACAACATTGGGTGATAATGAAAAAGAATGGATTCTACGACACCCACTAAGCTAGCAGGCGAAGCCTAATCAAAATTGGGGCATTCAGATACAACAAAGGCAAGCTTCTCGCTTGCCTTTGTTTAATGCTCAATGGAAAGTGACTTATTCACCTTTGTAAATACAACCAGCTGTGCACGTTTCTTTGATTTCTACTTTACTTAGCAGTGGTAAGCTTGGCTTAAGCTGCTGCCAAATCCATTTTGCTAATACTTCGCTAGTCGGGTTCTCTAACCCTTCAATGTCGTTTAGGTAGTAATGGTCTAAGCGATTGTAAATTGGTTTAAATGCAGCTTTGATCTCTGCAAAATCCACTACCCAACCTGTATGTGGATCAACTTCACCTTCTACATAAAGACGAACAAGGAAAGAGTGTCCGTGCAAACGACCACACTTGTGACCTTCTGGTAAGTGTGGCAAATGGTGTGCTGCTTCGAACATAAACTCTTTGTATAATTCTGTTTTCATCTTGATTCTCAGGCTTTAAAAAGACAGGCAATACTAAGGAATTCGCTGCCAAGAGACAAGCGTTACCCCATACAAGCGTAGCAAAAACTTCCGCTAGTTCCCTGCCTCTTTGCTATCACTCACACCAAAGCGCCGTATTTCTGTCACGCGCCAAACATTTGATTACACAGCACTCACATCACAATTACATATCCCCAACATGTGTGGGGTCACAATCATTCATTTCGTTGTTCGCAGTGCGCATTTGTGCACATTAATATTGTGCAGTTCGTTCCAATTACACTTATAAGTTTATGCGCTCAACTATCACTTTTAAGCTCTTACTGGCGTTAATTGCTGTCTTCAGCTGCGTTCTAGCTGCCTCTACGGCTTACCAATACCATCAACAAAAAACCTTAATCAATGATGTTCTTAGTGAACAACTCCATGATAAGGCTAGCAATTATTTCGATAGCCTAAATATGATGATGCTTACGGGCACCATGTCGCAAAAAGAAACCTTACGTCAAAAGGCCCTGACCCAAGAAGGCATTGAAGCAGTTCGCGTGTTGCGAGCTGATACTGTGACCAAACTTTACGGACCTGGGCAACAAAACCAGCAGCCTGTCGATGATATTGATCAACGAGCGTTGAATGGTGAACTGGTGATTGAACCAATCTCAGCCGATTGGGGCAAAGGGTTAGTAGTCGCGCTACCAATGAAATCGAGCGAAAATTACCGTGGCACCAACTGCGTTTCTTGCCACGTTGCACCAGCAGGAGAAGTGTTGGGCGCGATTCGCTTGGAATACAACATGAATCATGTCAATTCAATGATCAGTAAACAGGCAATGTTTGCGATGGGAATAATGGCCGTAATCGCATTTGTGGGCTTCATCATAACGATGAGTTTGATTCAAAAAATCATTGTACGACCAATTCAAAGAACGTCGAAATTCATGTCGAATGTGAGCCATAGCAAAGATCTATCTCAACGACTTATGCATCACCAACAGGATGAAGTGGGCCAACTTTCTACAGCAATCAATTCATTCATGGATACGGTCTCCGAAAGCTTAGAACGTGTGCAAGACACCTCTCACTCACTTGCCGACTCCGCGAGTAAACTAACTGCTGTCGCGCAGTCCACAGATAAAGCGGCCAATAACCAACAGCTAGAGACCAACGAAGTACAAAGTAATATCACCGATATGTTGCAGCAACAAACTGCGGTTGAGGACTCGACTAACAACGCTACTGTTTTGGTCAATCACACCGTTGATGTCGCCACTCATAGTGCAAGCCAAGCACACAACGTCAGTGAAGACATCAAACAACTAGTAAGTAACATTGATACCGTACGGGAAAAAATCAGCTCTCTAAATCAAAGAACCGAAGAAGTGTCGTCCATTCTTGTGGTTATTAAGGGTATTGCAGAACAAACCAATCTGCTCGCGTTGAATGCTGCTATCGAAGCCGCCCGTGCCGGAGAGCAAGGACGCGGTTTTGCGGTCGTCGCGGAAGAAGTGCGTAACCTGGCTTCTAGGACGGCTGAAGCCACTGGTAATATTGAACATATCATTTCTCAATTCCAGCAAGGAAGTGAAGAGTCATTAACTTCTGTTGATACCGTCTGCCAGTTTGCTCATCAACGCTCTGTCGATGTCGAGGCACTATCAGCCACAATGCATAACGTTGTTGACGAAATGCGCCAAGTGCTCAGACATGCAGAAGATATCCAAAACCAGACGCAAACCACATCTGATGTAAGTCAGCATATTCAATCTAAAATAGATGTGATCACACTGCATGCTAACGACACATCGCAATCGGCATCGCACACGCGTGATATTAGTGTTGATTTAGAGCATCTATCCGAACGTTTAGAGCAATTACTAAACCAATTCACACTTTCAGAGCACAAAAGAGTGAATAAATAGAGAGATTCTCCCCATCAAAACGAATATAAAGGTTGATGCGAGCGAATTGACAGGTAATATGTCTCGTTGAATCTGTAAAATGCTACCCAACTCAGCGCTTAGCTTGTTTTTTGAACAAAAATGTTATCAGACAAGTAGTTTAAGTAAGCGTTGAGTTGAATTTTTACCTCAATGGAGAATATTGAAAACATGACTTACGCGCCTGTATCAGACGTATTGAAAGGTCAGCTAGCAGTAGACAGCGAAGTGACTGTTCGTGGCTGGATCCGTTCACGTCGTGATTCCAAAGCTGGAATCTCTTTCCTTGCCATATATGACGGCTCTTGTTTCGACCCGATTCAGGCCGTGGTCCCAAATAATCTTAATAATTACGAAGACGAAGTATTAAAGCTAACGACTGGCTGCTCTGTTGAAGTAACTGGTAAGATTGTTGAATCTCCTGCAAAGGGTCAAGACTTCGAACTTGCTGCCACTGGCGTTAAAGTGGTTGGTTGGGTTGAAGATGCTGAAACTTACCCAATGGCAAAAACTCGTCACTCAATCGAGTACCTACGTGAAGTTGCGCATCTACGTCCGCGCACAAACGTAATCGGTGCAGTAGCACGTGTACGTAACTGCCTATCTCAAGCAATCCACCGCTTCTACCACGAGCAAGGTTACTTCTGGGTATCTGCGCCGTTGATCACGGCTTCAGATGCTGAAGGCGCTGGTGAAATGTTCCGCGTATCTACGCTAGACATGGAAAACCTTCCTCGCACTGACGCTGGTAAAGTGGACTACAACGAAGACTTCTTCGGTAAAGAGACGTTCCTAACCGTATCTGGTCAGCTAAACGCAGAAGCTTACGCTTGTGCGCTAAGCAAAGTTTACACTTTCGGCCCTACTTTCCGAGCTGAAAACTCAAACACAAGCCGCCACCTAGCAGAATTCTGGATGGTTGAGCCTGAAGTTGCGTTCGCAGAACTGGATGATGTAGCGAAACTGGCTGAAGACATGCTCAAGTACGTGTTTAAAGCAGTGCTTGCAGAGTGTCGCGATGACCTTGAGTTCTTCGCTCAACGCATCGACAAAGAAGCAATCACTCGTCTAGAGCAGTTCGTTTCTTCTGACTTCGCGCAGGTTGACTACACTGACGCAATCCAGATCCTTCTTGATTCAGGCCGTGAGTTCGAATTCCCAGTTGAATGGGGTATCGATATGTCTTCTGAGCACGAGCGTTTCCTTGCTGAAGAACACTTCAAAGCACCTGTAATCGTTAAGAACTACCCGAAAGACATCAAAGCATTCTACATGCGTGCTAACGATGACGGTAAAACAGTTGCAGCGATGGACGTTCTAGCACCGGGCATCGGCGAAATCATCGGTGGTTCTCAGCGTGAAGAGCGCCTAGACATTCTAGATGCACGTATGCGTGAAGTGGGTATCGATCCTGAACACATGAGCTGGTACCGCGACCTACGTAAATACGGTACAGTGCCACACGCAGGCTTCGGTCTAGGCTTTGAGCGCCTAGTATCTTACGTCACTGGTATGGGCAACGTTCGTGACGTGATCCCATTCCCACGTACTCCTCGCTCTGCGAACTTCTAATCACTTTTTAGTGATATTGAATTAAAAAGACCTCCCATGTGGAGGTCTTTTATTTTGTACGAATGATTTTCTAGCAACCGGTGTATGCACTCTAGTTGTTATTTTCATCGTCATCCTCATCTGCTCGCGCTGCGTATTTTACTCCAACCACACACAAGCCAAACATCACAAATGGGATAACGGCAGCAGTGTATTCCGTCCAAACCATATGAGAGAAAGATTTCGCCAATATCAAGTGTGCAAACACCAACAAAAATGCGCTAAAAATAGCAACACCCATCAACCTAAGTTCATGCTTTACCAACTGCTTTTTCATTACGGCTCCTAACCTAAATGGTTGTCTGCCCATGATTGAAACACAGCTTCGGTATCGTCCACTGATACAGTTTGAGCAAAAAACAGGTAAACAGTTGGCTAATGAAGTAATTCTCCGACCGTCTTCACGGCTTGTTCTAATTCATCATTTACAGGTAACGATGTATTAAGCCTCAGGTAGTTCTCATAATTTGGAGCGATAGAAAACAACTGACCAAATGCTACAGTGATGTTCGCTTCCAATAACTTTTGATAAATCGCTTTTCCGCACTTTGTTTTCGGCAGTTCTATCCAAAGAAAATAGCCGCCTTCCGGTTGCGTGTAACGAATCGATTGGGGAAAGTACTTATCAACCAGTTCAATAAACGCCAATTGCCGCTGCTCAAGATTCTTTCGCAGTTTTCTAAGATGGCTATCATAACTATCGTTTTGTAAGTAATGCGCGATACCCTGCTGGATTGGTGCACTGCCTGACAACGTCGAGATAAGTTGCAGCTTTTGAAGTTGCTCATTGAAGCGTTTGTTTACCACCCAGCCCAGCCTATAGCCAGGGCAAAGGCTTTTTGAAAATGATCCACAATGCAACACGCGTTCTTGTGTATCAAAAGCTTTAAGTGAGCTTGGCTTTTTTTCAGAAAAATAAAGCTCTGAATACACATCATCTTCGATCAAGTACACATCGTATTTATCAGCCAGTTCGACGATACGTTGCTTCTGCCCGTCACTTAATAAGGTTCCTGTTGGATTGTGAAAGTTAGTCATTAACCAACATGCGCGAACATCATTGTCGGCAAAAGTCGCTTCAATTTGATCCACTGAATGTCCAGTTAACGGATCCACCGTTATTTCTATCGCCTTTAGACCTAAACGTTCAATCGCTTGAAGTGCGCCATAAAACGTCGGTGATTCAACTACAACAGTATCTCCAGGCTGGGTCACGGCCTGAAGGCTCAAATTCAACGCTTCTAATGCGCCAGAAGTAACGACAACATCATCATGGGTAAACACCATACCTTGTTGGATGTACCGTTGAGCAATCAAACGGCGTAGAGACTCACAGCCCGGCGGCAAGTTATCCAATAACGTCTCTGCCCCCATCTTCCTGCCTGAGCTGGCTAGGTTGCGGTTTAGCGCTTCTAATGGGAACAATGCTGGGTCTGGAAACGCGGAGCCAAACTTCACCGCATTCGGTGAGGCCTGATTTTTGAGGTAGTCGTAAAGTTCATCGTTGATGCTAGAGCGATAAACGGAAGTGGCTGGAGAACTCGGTTCGAAGCGGTCCAACTCCGCAGTCACAAAGTATCCAGACTGAGGTTTCGCTGCGACCCAACCTTGTGCTTCGAGCAGCTGATAAGCTTGTAATACCGTACCTGCGCTGACAGAATGGTTTCGGCTTGTTACACGCACTGATGGCAGCTTTTCCCCTGCTCTCCATGTATTTTGCTGAATCTGCGTTTTGAACAGCTCAGCCAGTTGACGGTATCGGTTCATGTTTCCCTCATTTCACTTACAGCCGCACCATAGCATACTTCGCGCCAGCATTCTGATATGGGAGTATTCAATTTAGCAACGTAATTTATCAAGCTTATCAATAGATATTTCAGCCACGAAGTGAGAGTTTATATCCCATACTTTGACTGTTACACACATATTGCCTCACATCTTTGCAATATCTAAAAGCCAAGGTTTTACGTTGGACTGAGTTCGTTAAACTCACTTCGAGCTACGGTCTTTAAATCAGGAGGAAGCGATGAAAGTTTTTACAATGGACGATCTCTCGTATCGCGGAAAACATAAAGGTGTACATAGTTGGGACCATCCTGGCAGTACCACCCCTTATTATTGGCATCCTGATTGGCTGCATATCGCTGAAGATGCTTTGGGTGAACACAAAAAGGCTGACCTTGAAGTCCCTGATGGAGAAACAGCGACAGAAGAGCATGCAAAAGCGGCGATTCTCAAACACTTGAATGACGAGTAGTTTAGGCTCTATCACCGTTCAAGAATAGCATTAGGTAGGCGAATCCATCGTCGTATGCTTTAAACACAAATAAAGCTAAAACCTGCCAAATAGTAAATTCTCCTGAATGAGAAGTACGCATCTTCTATAGCGTTCAAAGGGCAAAATAAGTCGATTGTTATCACATTAATTTTCATTACATCTGTTACATTTAAATAGTAATGGTGATGCACACCTCAACTCATGGATTATGAGAGAAAACAATAATGGCGAAATACAACGAAGAAGATATTAAATACAAAGGTGAATCCAACGGCGTACATTCTTGGAGCTCTCCTTCCGGCCAACCTTATTACTGGCACCCAGATTGGCTACACGTTGCGGAAGATGCGACGGGTACGCATCCGAAGCAAAAACTTGAAGTTGAAAAGACAGAAGTACCAACCGAAAAGCACGCATTAAAAGCGATCTTAAAGCATATGAACGACTGGGCGACTGAAAAACTTTCTTCTAACCCTGACATCGAAACCAATGCGGTTGAGTCGGAAATCAATCTGAAGAAATAACCCCAACCGATATCCATACTTCTAACAGTAAACGCTCCACCTTTGGTGGGGCGTTTTTGTCTCAACAAATCCTCACTAGACAATTATAAACGCGTTAACGCAAAGCACTGAATTGAAACGATTGGGATGTGTGCAAAACTTCTCCAACCATGGCATAAATGCCCTTCAAACTCTGTGCCTACCAAACGTTTTCATGGCAAAAACTTTAGTTATGTTAGAATTCTGTTTCAAATCGCAACTTTTTTAGGTTTTCTTTTCAGTAACGGTTGTAACCAATATTGCTGAAAGGTATAAATGTTAGCACACCCCTTCGATTAACATGGATGAAGATTATGTTTGAAAAAGTAGTTGCCGCTCCGGCTGACCCTATTCTTGGCCTTACTGAAGAGTTTAAAAAAGATGCTCGCGCAGACAAAATTAACCTTGGCGTAGGTATTTACAAAAACGAGCAAGGCGAAACTCCCGTTCTTGCGACAGTAAAGAAAGCTGAAGCAGCACTTGTTGAAACTGAAAAAACCAAATCTTACCTAACCATCGAAGGCACAGCAGAGTACGGCATTGCAGTGCAAAAACTGCTTTTCGGCTCTGATGCAGAAATTGTAAACGAAAAACGCGCTAAAACAGCTCAAGCTCCGGGTGGTACTGGTGCACTACGTGTTGCCGGCGAGTTTATTAAACGTCAACTAGGCGATGTAAAGATCTGGATCAGCAACCCTACATGGGCAAACCACAACGGCGTATTTACTGCTGCTGGTATCGAAACGGCACAATACAGCTACTACAATGCTGAAACAAAAGACAAAGACTTCGATGCGATGCTAAATGATCTGCAATCTGCATCTGAAGGCGACATCGTGCTTCTACACGGCTGCTGTCACAACCCTACAGGGATCGATCCTACAGCTGAAGAATGGGAAACATTGGCGAAACTTGTCGCAGAGAAGAAATTGCTTCCTCTGTTCGACTTCGCCTACCAAGGCTTTGCTAAAGGTGTGGAAGAAGATGCTGCAGGTCTTCGTACTTTTGCTAAGTACAACAAAGAAATCCTAGTCGCGAGCTCTTTCTCGAAAAACTTTGGCCTATACAATGAACGCGTAGGTGCCTTCACGTTAGTAGCTGAGTCAGAAGAAGTCGCAACAACCGCATTTTCTCAAGTTAAAGCCATTATTCGCTCTATCTACTCTAACCCACCTGCACACGGCAGCGCTGTCGTGACTCACATTCTTGGCAACGCCGAAATGCGTGCGGAATGGGAAGCTGAAGTAGCAGAAATGCGTGACCGTATTCAAGAAATGCGTGAACTATTTGTAGCGACACTAAAAGCAGAGGGTGTGGACGCAGACTTTAGTTTCATCGAACGTCAAAATGGTATGTTCTCTTTCTCTGGTCTTTCTAAAGAGCAAGTTAACCGCCTTAAAGAAGAGTTCGGTATTTACATTGTCGGTTCTGGCCGAATCAGTGTTGCTGGTATGACGAAGTCAAATATGGGCCCTCTGTGTAAAGGCATTGCAGCGGTTTTATAATCGACTGTCGCATACTTTATTAAAAGGAAAGGTCAGCATAAGCTGACCTTTTTTGTTTTAACTTAACGCCAAAAACGAACCCGTCCGATCTAGTAGACAAACTTCAAACTCAGCCCTACTTCATTGACGTAATCTGAACTTTCACCGCTGTAATCAGTATCTCTAAACTGATAAAAAAGACCAGTGCCGATGACTTTATGCCATTGGTAATTAAAACCGATCTTAAAATTGTTCTCATCAACGATATCACTACGGTTCAACTCCACTTCAGCTGTCGCAATAAGCTTTTCACTGAGCAAGTAATTCACCCCAACAGTTACAGCTTGAATCAATTCGCTATCGGAAGACAACGTATTATCCGTTTTGTCGTCCGTCGCTTTCGCTTTGATTGCGCCTATTCCATATATCCCGTAGATATCGAATTGCTCTGTAACTCCGTAACGGTAACCACCACCAAACAAAAGGCGGTCAATGCGAAGAGTAAAATCATCCGGATGGAAAAACTGCGCTGAGTAATCAACATTAAACAACCAGTTCTCAATAAACAAATAGTTACCACCGAGTCCAACTGTGGTCGCATTAGAGTTATCTAACCATTCTTCGTTTGTCGTTCCGGCACCAACATCCAAATGAATGTGTTCGTACCCAAATTTTTCTGCTTGGTCCATAACCGCTGCGCTTGATATCGCCGGCAAAGCAGCTAAAGAAACAAGCAATAAATTTCTCACCATTCGACTTCCTTTCATGAGAATTATCTAAACACTGTATTCCATCGCCTGAGCTACTTGGCTCAAGAAGAATAGCTTAATCTAAAGACGTGATAACGATCTGAAACAGCCAAAGATCTAATCAGTCATCACGAAGAAAACATATCGACGACGTCTTTTTCAATTGAGGTGACCATATAGTAGTAAAAATGAAGCTCCCTTATCGTGCGATATGTCAGAATCTTATGACTGAGCACGAAAATCGCGGTTCAGATAAGACTCTGTTTTAAAACTAAGTTAAGATTACTTTATTATTTGCGAACTAAAAGGCGCCTTCGATGGATGCAGAACTTCTCGAGATTTACAACTTTCTCGCCAAGTATCCCCCGTTCAATGAACTCCCTGAAGAAACACTAAACAAGGTGACAGAGAGTGTCGAAATCTCGTACTACCGAGAAGATACCCCCATCATCCATTTTGGAGACTATATCCAAGATTTATACGTGGTGCGAAGCGGTGTTGTTGAAGTTTATCGACGCAAAGGTGAGCTGTATAATCGCCTTGACGAAGGTGACCTATTTGGCCAGATGGGCATGCTCACCAATAACAAAGTCCGCTTTCCGGTAAAAGCCATTGAGGATACCCTGCTCTACTGTATTCCTGGTGACATTTTCCAAGAAATTTACGATAACTTTGATTCCTTTGCGGATTTTGTTGAAGTTGAAAATAGCGCTCGTTTACGCCAAGCCATTTCAGAAAACAAAGACGCCAATGACCTGACGACGTCGAAAGTGAAAACCTTGCTGACTGGCGATGCTCATACGATTGATCGTGGTCAGACAATCCAGCAAGCCGCGCAGCAAATGGCGAATGACAACGTATCGGCTTTACTTATCGTCGACCCAGATTTCGTTCGTGACGAAGACGATCCACAGTCCCCAGTACTTGGTATCATTACTGACCGTGACTTGTGTACCCGTGTGTTAGCTGAAGGTTTGTCCCCACAGGACGATGTGTCTAGTGTGATGACCACGGAGGTCATGTCTCTTGACCACAACGCTTACATCTATGAAGCAATGTTAACGATGCTGCGTTACAACGTACATCACCTACCAGTGGTAAAAAACCAATTACCAATCGGTATTATCGAAACCACCGACATTGTTCGTTATGAATCTCAGAATTCGTTGTTGTTGGTGAGTAGTATTTTCCAACAACAGACTATCGAAGATTTAGCCGTTGTTGCCGAAGAAGTAAAAAGCAGCTTCGTGCGTTTGGTCAATGAAGATGCCAACTCTCACATGGTGGGTAGCGCGATGTCGGTCATTGGCCGAAGCTTCAAACAGCGTCTGCTAGAAATGGCAGAAGAAGAGCTTGGCCCACCGCCAATTCCTTATTGTTTCCTTGCACTTGGCTCAATGGGGCGAGATGAGCAACTGTTGGTAACTGACCAAGATAACGCCATCATTCTAGATGAGACTTATCAAGAAGAGAAACATGGTAAATACTTCGAAGCCCTAGCAAAATACGTCAGCGATGGGTTAGATGCCTGTGGCTACAAATATTGCACAGGCGATATTATGGCAACCAACCCACTATGGCGCATGACTCGTTCAGAGTGGGAAGAGTGTTTTGCTGACTGGATTGATAACCCGAACCCGAAAGCACTACTCAACGCCTCCATCTTTTTCGACTTGGATGGCGTCTATGGCCGCTTAAAATGGGCAGAACAGTTAACTAGCTTTATTGTTCGTCGCGCTCGAAAGAACAACCGCTTCTTAGCGTGTTTGGCTCGTAACGCACTAAACAGAACACCACCTCTGGGCTTCTTTAAAGACTTCGTGATGGAAAAAGATGGCAGACACAACAACTCCATCAACCTCAAACGTCGCGGTACTGCTCCTCTGGTCGACTTAATTCGCGTTCACTCTCTGGCGGTTGGTTCACGTGCACAGAACTCGTTTGAGCGTCTTGACGACATTATTGATGCTGGCATTTTGCCAAAAGGTCGAGCACAAGACTTAAAAGACGCGTTAGAATTTATTTCCATGGTACGTATTCGTCACCAAGCGACGGATGTGGAACTAGGCATTGAGCCTGATAACAATATCGAACCGGAAAACCTCTCTGAATTTGAACGTCGCAACCTAAAGGATGCATTCCAGATCCTAAGCAATGGCCAAAATTTCCTTAAGTTCCGCTACCAAGCGAACAAGAGCTTTAAGTGAGGTTTAGCATGATTAAAAAGCTCTTTCAGAAGCCAACCATTCAGTGGCCAACGAAGTTTGAACAAAAGCTGGAGATGGCGAAGGATGAGAATTTAATTGCGTTTTATAGCAACAAGCCGCCTGCTCCAGAAACACCGTTATCTGAGGTGGAGTTCGTGGCGTTAGATTTCGAAACGACGGGTTTGAATCCTGAAAAACATGACATCATTACTATTGGTTTGGTGCCGTTTAACCTGAAGCGAATTTTCCTACGTAACTCGCGTCATTGGAAGGTACGTCCACAGCGTGCACTCGATGAAGATTCAGTCATTATACACGGTATTACTCACAGCGAATTGATCGATGCACCTGACTTAGGCGATATCTTAAGCGAGCTGCTACCATGCTTAAGCGGGAAAATCATTGTTGTTCATTACCGTCGTATCGAGAGAGAGTTTCTGGATAAAGCGCTCAAAAGCCGTTTAGGGGAAGGTATTGAGTTTCCTGTTTTAGATACGCTGCACCTTGAAGAAACGATTCAACAGAAACGTTCAGGCTCTCTCTGGGAGCGTTTAAAAGGGAAAAAACCAGAATCGGTTCGGCTAGCGCAATCTCGACGCCGTTATGGGCTGCCAGACTATACGCCTCACCATGCATTAACCGATGCAATTGCTACCGCAGAGCTACTGCAAGCGCAAATCGCCCATCATTACAGTGAAGAGCAACCCATCAGTGAGTTCTGGCTGTAATATACTTCACGCTTAATAGCGATCAAAAAAGGAGCCAGATGGCTCCTTTTTTTTGCTTAGCTTGAGACAAGATTACAGCTTAAAGCGTTGAATCTCTTGTTCAAGTTCGTGTGATAGCTCAGACAGGTGAGCAGCTTGTTCTGCTGCTTGATGAGCTTCGACTGACAACTCGTTAGACACGTCACGAATACCTTCAGTGTTACGAGTGATCTCAGTGGTTACCGATGCTTGCTCTTCTGCTGCTGAAGCAATCTGCGTTGCCATATCACTGATACGCTCAACAGCAGTGTGGATTTGCGTCAAGCTCGCTGCAGCCGCATTGGCATCATCAACACTGGTATCAGCTAGACGACGACTGTCACCCATAATACCGACCGCTTTGGCTGTTGTGCCTTGTAGCATCTCGATAGTTTCTTGAATCTCTTGCGTTGAAGCATGAGTACGTTGGCTCAATACGCGGACTTCATCTGCAACCACAGCAAAACCACGGCCTTGCTCACCTGCACGTGCCGCTTCGATCGCCGCGTTAAGTGCAAGTAGGTTCGTTTGCTCTGCAATGCCTTGAATCGTTGATAGAATCGTATTGATGCTATTTCCGTGTGCTTCTAGCTCTTGAATCACATCAGTAGCAACTTGAACTTCTTGCGCTAAGTTCTGAATAGAGCCTTGCGTTTGAGTTACTTGGCTTGAACCGTGTGAACAAGCTTGAACCGCTTCTTCTGAGTTACTTGCCGTACTATCAGCATTACCTGCAATTTCTTGTGTCGCTGCTGCCATTTCGTTCACAGCCGTCGCCACCATGTTGATTTCATCTTGCTGGTAAGAGATACGCTGACTACGCTCCTCTGCTTGCTGTGCTGTCGTGCGTGCTTGCTCTGAAAGCGCAGAAGATACGTGGCTAAGCTTAGTAACCATTGTGTGCATGTTGCCAACAAAACGGTTGAAGTTTTCCGCCAGTTTACCTACTTCATCATCACTGCGTGGTTCTAGGCGTTGCGTTAAGTCACCTTCGCCAGATGCAATTTCTTCCAGTGCATTTGATACGCGGTTCAAGTCACGGAACAAGAAACCAACTAGCCAAGAAACTGCAAGAATAACCACAATCGTGATCGCCACAGCAGTAAACAATAGATCTCGTAGCAATACCGCATGACCTGCTTCTTCTGTTGCGCGATCCATTTCAATCGCAAACATCCAATGCGTACCAGGAACTTTATTGAAGTAGTAAAGCTTCTCTTTTCCTTTGATTACCGTATATTCGATACGACCTTCATCGGCGGCGCGCTCAATTGCCTCTTCTGAAAAATCTTTTAGAACACTGGTGATAGGCTTAAGCGTCAAGCTTTTATCTGGATGCGCTAAAAAGGTGCCTTCATTCATGTCGATTAGCATCGCATGCGCGTTTTCACCTGCATCTAAGTTAATCACATCGCTGATAAGCTGATCGATCAGTACGTCCGCACCAACAACACCAACAAACTGACCATTTTTCATTACTGGCTCAGCAATGGTCACAAGTAGTGCATTCGTGATTGCGTCTTGATATGCGGCTGTGATGATTTGCTTACCTGCGGCATCAGCATCCTTGTACCAAGGACGTGTGCGAGGGTCGTAATCAGCACGGTTACGCTCCGGATGAGAGCGGTACATATCACCGTTTGGTGTACCAAGGAAGATGTCATCGAAGCCACCAGCCTTGCGAGCTTGTTGTAGGAAAGGAACAACGTCTTGCTCGGTCGAGTAATCGTTGAACGCAGTGGCAATATCTTTACGGATATTGACCCAATCAGAAATTCCCTCTGACGCAGTAGTACTAAGACTTTGCGCACGTGAATAGACACCTGAACGAGTCTGATCAAATAATTGACCAGCCGACAACCAAGTAAGTGCTGTTGCCATCACAACAACAGCAGAAAGGCTTGCGCCTATAAGCTTTTGTTTTAATGATAATTTCATATTTATAGTTTTTTGAGTTGGGAGAACAGTTAAGGTGCATGAATATTACACACTTTTTTACGACTATTCACTAATTTTTAAAAAACAAAATAGCACATTAACTCTTTGTAAAATATGAACTTTCATGTGTCATTTTTTTGTCTCTAGCGTCATAAAAACCGCACAAAAAAAGCCAGCAAATTGCTGGCCTTTTGATTAATTGTTAGTCAGACGGTTTTATAAAATGCCGAATTACTGACGCTCTGTTCTCATACCCATCAATAAGCTCACACACATTGCAAGCAGAATGAAGGTAAATGGCAGTGCTGTAGAAATGGCACCAGCCTGAAGAGCTTGAACCGCCTCGGAGCCACCAATCCATAGCAGAGCAACCGCAATTGCACCTTCCATGAATGCCCAGAAGACACGTTGAAGTACAGGTGCATCAACTTTACCACCTGCAGTGATACTGTCGATAACAAGTGAACCAGAGTCAGAAGACGTAATGAAGAACACAAGTACCAACACAACAGCGATGATAGAAAGCATGCTACCAAATGGAAGAACATCAAACATTTGGAACATAGCAAGTGATACGTCAGTCAAGCCATTTGTGCCCAGCTCACCTACTTTATCAACAACTTGCTCGATCGCCAGGCCACCAAATACAGACATCCAAACAACGGTAACCGCAGTTGGAACCAGTAGAACTGCTGTGATGAACTCGCGAACGGTACGGCCGCGAGAAACACGCGCGATGAACATGCCTACGAATGGCGACCATGAAATCCACCAAGCCCAGTAGAATACTGTCCAGCCTTGGAACCAAGCTTCGTCCGTACGACCAAACGGGTTACTTAGTGGGATGATATTCTCTACATATGCCATAAGTGTGGTTGGAATCGAACCTAGGCTCGCCGCCCAACCGATAAGACCAACAAGGAGAAGTAGCAAGAACGCCACAACCATGTTGATGTTACTAATGACTTTAACACCACCATCGATACCGCGTACGACTGAAACAACAGCAAGTAAAGTCACCACGGTAATAACGACGATTTGCAGACCTAGGCCTGGCTCAACACCAAATACGTGATGAATACCACTTGCTGCTTGCTGCGCACCTAGACCTAGGGATGTAGCAAGACCAAATAAAGTCGCAAGCACAGCCAGAATGTCCACAATGTGGCCAGCCCAACCCCATGCACGATCACCCAGAAGTGGGTAGAAGATCGAACGCATAGATAGTGGTAAACCTTTGTTGTAGGCAAAGAATGCTAAAGAAAGTGCTACAACACCGTAAATTGCCCATGGGTGAAGGCCCCAGTGGAACATCGTTGCACCCAGTGCCAATCTCGCGGCTTCTGGTGTATTTGCCTCAACACCAAGTGGCGTTTCATACCAACCGGTGAAGTAAGCGACAGGTTCTGCAACACTCCAGAACATTAAACCGATACCCATACCAGCTGCAAATAGCATTGCAAGCCATGACATAAACGAGTAATCGGCAACAGCGTCTTTACCACCTAGTCGGATCTTACCCATTGGTGAGACGATAAGCGCCAAACAGAAAATAACGAAAATGTTACCTGCAATAATGAACAACCAATCGAATGAACCAATAATTTTCCACTTCAGCCCATCAAGTGCCGTCTTTGCGGTATGTGCATCTAGAACTAATGCAGCGACAAGAAACAGCGCAATTAAACCTGCACTAATACCAAAAACTGGGTTATGAACATCAAAACCCCATTTTTGAACGTTGTCCTGACCTACCGTATAGTCGGTACTATCGATACTGTACTTATCTATACCCTTTGTCATCGTTCCTCTCTATTTTTGTAGTGTTTTTACGTACCAAACAAAAAAATCTTTCGAACACGATACGTTTTGCATTCCGTGAAGGCGCAAGATCCTATCATTTGACACGTTTTTGTCTATCTTTTTGCTATTAAAAAATCCAATAACTTACTTTTCACTGTGTGATTACGGCCTTTGATAGAACAAATCACTACTACAATAGTTAGACCACAAACATTTATTGCTATAATAATTTTAGCTCTTCTTATTTTGTCGAAAAGGCGCGACAAAATGGTATTGAGGACACGGCGTAAAATTGTAGAGGTAATTTTTGATTTCCCCCCTTTAAATAAGGGCGCATTTAAGTTAGTGTCGCCTCGATAAATGTTCCCTACAGACTGGATGAATAAATTGGAAAAGTACGAAGAAGTATTGGTCTCGATTCGTCAGATCATCCGCGCTATTGATTTACATTCTAAAAAGCTGAGCAAAGAGTCTGGATTGACTGCTCCACAGTTGATTTTGATGCGCGCTATCAATGACTTAGATAACGTGACGATTAAACAGTTGTCTAGCCACACTAACATGAGCCAAGCGACCGCAACGACCATTCTAGATAGACTAGAACGAGGCCAGTTTGTTGAGCGTCAGCGCAGTGTTCAAGACAAGCGTAAAGTGCATGCTGTACTTACGAGCAAGGGCCAAGAAGCCTTAAAACAAGCACCAACGCCGCTGCAAGAGCACTTCATTAATCGATTCCAAAAATTGGAAGAATGGGAGCAATCCCTTCTACTATCTTCCGTTCAACGCATCTCGACGATGATGAATGCAGAGGACATCGATGTTGCTCCAATGCTAGAGCTTGGTAGCATTACCAAAGCCGATTAGTTTCGCTCCCACGTGCTCGCTTTTTGCGGGCACTACTCTCCTACTCAGTCAACCCAGTTTCAAACGCATATTTTGCTAACTCTGCCGTCGAATGTAAGTCCAACTTGTGCTTAATGTTATGGCGATGCGTCTCTACCGTTCGATAACTAATATTGAGTAAAGTGGCGATTTTCTTGCTGCTGTTTCCTTGAGCAACTAATTTAAGTACCGCTTCTTCCCTGCGGCTGAGAGGATTCGTTTTTTGCGTGGCAGGCACCACTTCTTGGGTAAAGAGTGTTTGTGTGACGGATTCACAGAAATACGTCGAGCCTTGGTTAACCGTTTTTATTGCTTGCACCATTTTCTCGGCCGAGATTTCCTTGAGCATATATCCTACGGCACCAGCTTGCATGACCTTCATGATGTACTCGCGATTATCGTGCATGGTCAACATAAGTATTTTGCTCTCTGGGCGAGCTTCTTTAATCACACCAGTCGCTTCAATACCGTTCATTATTGGCATGCTGATATCCATCAATATGACGTCCGGTTGCAAGTGCTTTGCGACCTCTATCGCTTCCAAGCCATTGCTTGCTGTACCCACCACTTCGATGTCAGGCTCTAACTCCAAACGAGCCATGAAGCCATCCAATACCACTTGATGATCATCGACAATCACTACACTAATCGGTTTATACCCGTGATCATTGAAGATGCTTGATTTCTGATGAAATCAGGATCATGCTACGCACCATGAAAATTACTCTGACTCCACAACAGAAACTGCAACTCGAACAAATGCACGACATTGAACGTGATAGTCGAGTTTGCGACCGCATCAAAGCAGTTTTACTTGCCTCTGAAGGTTGGAGTCAGATGATGATTTCTCAAGCTCTTCGTATTCACGAATCGACCGTCGCTCGTCATCTCAGTGATTATGTTCTCTCTGAAAAACTCAAGCCTGAAAATGGCGGTAGTCAAAGCCGACTTTCTGCTGGGCAAACCGTGCAGCTTATCGAACATCTGGCTGAAAACACGTACTTTCATACCCATCAAATTGTCGCTTATGTACAAGCAGAGTTTGGTATCCGTTATACCGTTGCTGGAATGAACAAGTGGTTACATCATCACGGTTTCTCATATAAGAAGCCGAAAGGTGTACCGCACAAGTTTAATCCAGAGATGCAGCAAGCCTTTATCGAATACTATAACGAGACGCTAAAAAGCAGCGAAGACCCTGTGCTGTTCATGGATGCCGTTCATCCTACGCAGTCAACAAAACTCAGTTATGGCTGGATACGAAAAGGCCAAGACAAAGTGATTGAGACAACAGGCAGTCGAACTCGTCTTAATATTATCGGTGCGTTACCGCTTCAAAATATTGGCGCAACGGTGACAGAAACGTATGAGACGATAAACAGCGAGAGCATCGTTCGCTTCTTCTGGAAGCTCAAAAAGGAGCATTACCCGTTGGAGCAAAAAGTTCACCTAGTGCTTGATGGCGCCGCCTATCATCAGTCAGAGCTGGTGAGAAATGCGGCAAAAGTGCTCAATATTGAGCTTCATTACTTACCACCTTACAGTCCAAATTTAAATCCAATCGAGCGGCTTTGGAAAGTGATGAATGAGCATGTGAGGAACAATATTTACTTCTCCTCCAAGCCAGAATTTACTTCAGCCATCAAAGAGTTTTTCGATGTAACGCTACCAGAAGTTGCAGGCTCATTGTCATCCAGAATTACGGATGACTTTCAGATATTGAAACCTGCATCTTCAAGTTGAATGGGTATATCCATAAACTATTTCATCCAAATTAAGCAGCACAGTAATCTCTGTTCCCAAGCCAAGCTCACTCATTAGCTCAAATTCACCACCGATGAACTCTACACGCTCTTGCATGTTCCTTAACCCAATCCCTTGTTGGTGCACTGCTTGGTTAACCACAAATCCAACGCCATCATCACGTATGAGTAATTGCAGCATATTGCCCATTTTTTGCAAAGTAACCGTTACTTTTTTCGCTCGCGCATGTTTTTCAATGTTATTCAAAGACTCCTGAGCGACGCGATATAGCGTCGTTGCGACTTCCGAAGTCAGTTTGTGCTGCTGAGTATCGCAATTGCTCTCGATATCAATCCCGGAATGGGAATGAAAATCCTGTAGCAAGGTCGTCAGTGCTGCTTCTAAACCGATATCATCGAGGGCGCTTGGACGGAGCTGATGAGAAATATGCCGCACCTCATTTATCGCGGTGACGAGCGATCGTTGTGATTTATCTAAGTGGGATTTGAGTTTTTCGTCTTCAAGTCTATGACTCATTAAGTCTAAATGACATTTACTGGAGACTAACAACTGATTGATTCCATCGTGCAGTTCTCGCGCTAAATGCTTTTTCTCATCTTCTTGGAACATCACGGTTTTATGTGCCAATTCTTTCAGGTTCTTATCAGCGAGGCGATGCTCGTGCAGATTGATCGCCAAAGTGAGAACAATGATTACAGCAACGGTCACCGCTAAGATCACGACGACTGAGAAAAATGTCGTTTCGATATTTTTGTTCACTGCCGCGCGCATATTGGCGACTTCTCGGCTGACATCCTCAATATACAGCCCAGTCCCTATCATCCATTCCCACTTATCGAGCCATGCAGCGTAACTAAGCTTAGGGACGACTTCACCTGTAGATGGCTTTTGCCATAGGTACTGATGAAATCCACCACCTGATTGCGCTTGATACAATAATGCTTCGATTAAGCGATCGCCATTTTCGTCTTCAAGATAGAGTAAGTTTTCCCCGACAAGCTCCGGAAGAACTGGGTGTACAAGGTTGGTACCATATTTATCATAAGCAAAAAAATAGCCGTCCGACCCATAACTCAAACGATTTAAAATCGCTTTCACACGCGTTTTGGCAACACTCTCTTCTAAAGTCGGATCGTTGTAGATGTAAGAAATGGAGTCAAAAGCGACGTCGACCGTATCTTTCAGCGCCGCTTCTTTTGATTGGATCAGGTTTTGATGAAAGATCTCTACCTCCCTTTTGCCAAGGGTCTTGGTTTGATAGATAGAGATCCAGCTGATACTCGCTGACACCAATACCACGGGTATCAGTGTCAGCAGAATTAACTTTGCTTTGAGAGGCATCCCTTCCCTCCATGAAACGCTGCCTTTACAGCTTACTATCTTAGCAGTACAAACGAATCGATTGTGTCTGCATAGACATAATTAACAGCTTAACAACTTGTCTCAAAAGGTAAAAACTCTCAGTTCACAAAATCTCTTTATTATCGAGTGATTAACTCATACCGTAAAAACCTGGGAAAAACAGCAAAGACGCCAACACAACAATCTGAATCGCGATGAATGGCATCACACCTTTGTAGATATCACGCGTAGTAACCCCTGCTGGAGCGACACCTTTTAGATAAAACAAACTAAAGCCAAATGGCGGTGTGAGGAACGACGTCTGCAAGTTCATCGCAATAAGAATCGCAAACCACGTCATATTAATGCCCATCAATTCAGCGACTGGCGCAATAATTGGCACGATGATAAAACAGATTTCAACGAAGTCGATAAAGAAACCTAAAATCAGAATCACCACCATGGTAATAATAAGGAATCCCCACTTTTCACCCGGCAGTTCTAACATCCACTCTTCAACTAAATAATCACCACCGGTGTAGGTAAATGCCATTGAGAAGGCGGTCGCACCAAGTAAGATCGCAAAGACCATTGCGGTTACCTTAACTGTCTCTTTTGATGCATCATAAATCATCGACCAACTAAACTGTTTATACAATAGCGATAAAATTATCGCACCTGCACCACCCAGTGCCGCTGACTCTGTTGGTGTTGCAATCCCTGCAAAGATGGAGCCCAATACCACGATGATCAATGCTAAAGGTGGCAATACAGCTTTCAGTGCGGTGAGCACTTCTTGTTTACGACTGATCGACTCATCACGCTCTATCGCCTGTGCGGCTTGAGGGTTCAACTTCGCGTAGATGAGAATATAGATCACATAGGCGCCAACAAGTGTAATACCGGGCCAGATCGCAGCTTGAAATAGGTCCCCTACCGGTACGCCAAGTACATCACCCAACAAGATCAACACGATAGAAGGTGGGATAATTTGGCCCAACGTGCCAGACGCACAAATAGTCCCACACGCTAAACCTTTGTCGTAATTGTACTTGAGCATCACAGGAAGAGATATTAAGCCCATCGCAACAACTGATGCGCCTACCACACCCGTTGAAGCTGCAAGCAATGCGCCAACTAACACGGTAGAAATAGCGATACCACCGCGAACGCCACCGAACAAACGCCCCATTGATTCTAGTAGCTGTTCAGCAAGCTTCGTTTTCTGTAGCACTAGCCCCATAAAAACGAACAGCGGTACGGCCATTAGCACCGTATTTTCCATAATGGACTGAATTCGATATGGCATAAAAGCAAACATCTCGATGCCTTCAGCCCAAACACCAAAAATCAGCGCGATACCACCAAAAGTAAAGGCAACGGGAAATCCCAATAGAAGCGCAAAGAGCGCAACAAAAAACATCACTATACCGATCATAATGACTTCCTTTTACGACTTACCGTTATTACCGGCATAGATGAGATGAGGGTTGACAATTTTGTTGATTGAATGAAGTAACAATCCAATACCACTCACCGCCATAAAGAAAAATGACAGCGGAATCATCGCTTTGATAATCCAACGATATGGTAAGCCACCTGGGTCACCAGACGTCTCGCCTAACGCGTAACTTTCCTTAGCGAAATCAACACCAAACCAAGCTACCAGTAGGCAAAAAGGGAATAAGAAAAATAGTGTGCCTATGATGTCGATGATGGATTGTGCTTTGTAAGATAAGCGTTCATAAAAAATGTCGACGCGAACATGGCCACCGGACTTAATTGCGTAAGGCACACCAAGCAAGAACACGGCAGAGAATAGATGCCATTCCATTTCTTGGAATGCGATAGACACATCATTAAACACGTAACGCATGACAACGTCGTACACAACGTTTGCTAACAACAAAATAAACAGGATGCTGGATAACCATCCGAGGAAATCGCTAAAGCGGTTAAATAATCGCTCAATATAAATAAGACTTCTCATTCCGAACTCCGTGGAACGTTTAGATGCGCTCCGCTATGGTGCGGAGCATTCATTATGAAGTTTTCTTGGGCTTCGATAGCAGGCTAAACCTCTCGGCATCGCCTGCTTCATAACGTTATTGTTGAGCTTGACTGTTTAAGTACGCTCGGTGCGAAATATCTGACCATGGTCGAACTTGATTCATATAGTTCGCTTGCGACTCTTGAATCTCTTTCGCCAAAGCATCTTTTTCTGCATGTTCTTTCAACAAACGATCGTTTGCTTCTCGCAACGCAGCTACTACTTCAGGTGGGAAATCTTTTACTTCAACATTTGGGTATTCAGACTTAATAGATGCCCAGTTTTTGCCACTTTCGTGTTTCGATTGCGTGTACATATCGTAAGCGGCCGTTTTCATGGCTACTTGCAAAATCGCTTTTAGGTCATCAGGTAGACGATTCCAGGTACGCTTGTTAACGAGGAACTGAAGCTCAGTCGCTGGCTCATGCCAACCTGTGTAGTAGTAAGGCGCGATTTTGTGGAAGCCCATACGTAGATCCAGCGATGGACCAACCCATTCCAAGGCATCAATTGTGCGACGCTCTAGAGAAGTATATAGCTCACCAGGGGCGATATTCGTTGGCTTGGCACCTAACTCAGCCAAAATCTCACCAGCAAACCCTGGGATACGCATTTTCAAACCCTGTAAGTCCTCGACGGACTTGATCTCTTTTTGGAACCACCCGCCCATCTGAGTATCGGTATTACCGCCAGGGAAAGACATCAAGTTATGTGGAGAGTACACTTTTTCCATCAGCTCCATACCACCGCCATAGTAAAACCATGCATACTGCTCAGTTGGCAACATACCGAAGGGCATAGAAGTGAAGTAAAGTGTGTTTGGAACCTTACCCTTCCAGTAATAAGACGCTGAGTGGCCCATGTCATACTGACCCGACTTAACCATATCAAACACCCCAAAAGGCGCTTTATGCTTGTTTGCGGAATCAATGCGGATTTGCAAACGTCCGTTGGACATCTCTTCCGCCATTTTGGCCATGTTTTTTGTGGTATCACCAAAAATTGGGAAATTAGGCCCCCAAGTTTCAGCAAGCTTTAAACGATAGACTTTTTCAGCAGCGTTTACAGAAGTCGCTGCGAGTGCCATCGCGGCAGCGACAGCGGTTGTTTTGAGCACTCGTTTTAAAGATTTTTGGATTAGACTCATCGTTCACGTCCTTTATCACCAAGGTTATTGTTGTCATCCATTTCATTAGGATTGGCTGTATTCGGTATAAAAGATGTAACAATGTTGTCTAATGCGAAATGGGCATGAACACGGAAGCGAGTAATTCATCAATAAGGCATTAGCCTAAGGTATTACGTACAAGTACGTAGGATAATCGTCATGACAAAAGACTGTTAATAGCAAAATCAATAAATTATGTTTTTATCTATGAATAAAAATAAAAAACAATACGTACGTATTTTTCTGCCAAAAAATTTACATAGTATTTAAGAAAATGTGACAAACCACTTATTGGCAGTGTTAAAGTCAGTACTTAATGCATTATTTCCAATACCAAGATAAAAAAATACCTCGGCATCGGCCGAGGTATTCAATCCAGAACGGTAGCGGTAATTAAACTGCTTTGTAGATAACTTTGTTACCTGCTAACTGCTCTTTTTGAACTAGGTTTTCTTCAAGAAGCTTCTTTAGTGCGCCAGTAGCCCATGATGCCGCTTTAGTATCTTCTTGACCTGCAGCTAGACCGATGCCTTTAGGGTTAATACCTTCAGCATTCGCCATAACGATGTCTAATACTTGTTGTTGCTTAGGAGTAAGGGCAACATCAACTGTTTTCACTGCAGCTACTTTTTTATCAGCTACTACTTTCTCCGCAACAGCTTTTTCAGCAACAGAAGGTGCTACTGCTTTTTCCGCAACAGGCTTCACTGCTTTAGGTGCTGCAGCTAAGTTTGCTACTGTCGCTTTAATGCGTTTTTGCAGTTTCATCTGCACTTTACGCTTATGAGCAAGTCTCATTGAATATTTCTCCAGTTCACTGCATCTCAGCAGGGATGAAAATTTGAAGCGCGTTTTATACCAAAATTCACAAGCAATTTGTAGGTTTTAGCGGCGAAACGCGATGAAAAATGCGCTCAAAGCATAGAACGTCTACTATTTAATCAGATATTTTATGAACGGATTTATTGAATACTGGGTATAAAAACAGAGGTTTGTTTTATTTTAAATGCAAATCAATGCACATAAAGCTACCCACTTATTTTTGGACAAGTATTCGATGAGGTTATAAGCATGGAAACGCTGCACCTAACAAATTCACATTTCAAACCCGACTCCCCTATCAACAGAATACTTTTGTTGCTTGTTGCACTCATCACTTTGTTTTTGGTTGCCATTTCTCCGGGATGGAAGCAAGCCATGTTGTCGGTCATTTTGATGTCTGCAATCGTTGGTTTCGCCATCTTGATGATTAAGAAAAGCCAAGTCACTTTTACGCTGACTGCTTCTCACTTTCAGCAACACCTTTTTAAAGGAGGTTGGGTCGTCCGATGGCGAAATATTGAGTCAATCGGTATTTGTAGCTACCAACAGGAAGGGTGGCACCAACCGCTACCTTGGATCGGTATTCGTCTAAAACACTACTCGCCCTACTTAAATTCAATCTGCCCTCGTATAGCGACAGAAATTCTCCTCAGCCAGCGAGCACTGCTTTACTTAGGCGCGAAACAAAATCAGTGTGAAGATAAGTTTGAGGATATAGTGCTTGACCCTAAACCGTATATAAACAGAGATGGGATTGAGTACAAAGGTTTGTTAGCGATGCTCGCCAACCGGATGAAGTATCAGAGAGGCTTTTATGGCTACGATCTATTTATATCAGCAAGTGATCTAGATCGTGAGGCTGAGGATTTTGTGGGACTGACTCGGCGATACTTAGCTGCCGCCGAGCCAGAATAATGCTTAGTACACGCACTTTTAGTAAAGCGGCATCTCGTCAGCAACGAACGGGTTAGTTTTACGCTCATGACCGAAAGTCGATTGAGGGCCGTGACCAGGGACAAACGTGACATCATTGCCTAAAGGCCACAATTTCTCTTTGATAGAACTAATCAACGTATTGAAATCACCTTGTGGGAAGTCAGTTCGACCAATGCTACCGTTAAACAAAACGTCACCCACAAACGCTAAACGCGCTTCTTCACTGTAAAGCACAACGTGACCAGGTGTATGACCAGGTGTGTGGAATACGTTCAGCACTTGATTACCAAAAGTGACAGTGTCACCTTCATTTAGCCATTGGTGCGGTTCAAACGCTTCTGTCAGCGGGAAACCAAACATTTGGCTCTGACCTTCCAAACCTTGCAACCAGAAGTTATCTGCCTTGTGAGGACCAACAATCTCTGTACCGCCAAGCAGTGCAGACAGAGGTTCCGTGCCACCTACGTGGTCCAAGTGACCGTGTGTTAGCACTAGGTTTACCACGTCAACACCCAGCTCTTTGATAAGCATAGCGAGCTGCTTTTCATCGCCGCCTGGGTCAACCACAATACCTTTCATGGTTTCGTCACACCAGACAATAGAACAGTTTTGAGAGAAAGATGTTACTGGAACAACTTGGTATTTCAGAGCCATAGATAACCTATACCGAATAAATTTGCATGAAAACTGCCGCAACTATGACACTAAGGCCTAGCGACTTCAAGCTTTGAACTGTGGGTAATCGACGACGTTCTGAGACTAGAAACCTTGTCTCAACTAGCACTACCAGGAACGAACAGCTCCCGTATCGATATGAACAAAGTTACTACCTGGATAATAACCCACGCCACCGGCTTTTAGGCTTAATGCAGCATCACGAACCGTTGAAAGCTTCACGCCGTCTAAACGAAAATCAATGGCCTTTCCTTCCATGTGCATGCTCTTTTTCGCTACACGAGAAGACCCGTTGCGCAGCGAGGCGTTAGTGGCAGGAGAACGGTAACCTGAAATGACGATCACCTCTGCTTCTGTACCAATTAACTTTTGAATTTGGCTTATTTGATCGAACAAGCGTCGATCCATCGGATGAACCTCATTCCGTCGATGGTCTCGACAAAACTCATTCAGCCTTTGAAGTTCATCATTAATGTATCGTTTTCCATCGAAATAGCATGTTTCGAGGATCTCTCCAGTATTAAGATTGTTCATCGCCAGCGCACGTGGCTCGTCAGGGAGTGAAGCCCAAGAAAATGATGGCAGGGCAGACGCCAACACCACACCACCAGCGGTCATTTTAAGGAAATCTCGGCGGGAAAAGTTACGACTTACCATTTCAAAATACAGTGCTCAACAACTAGACAAGTCGTGGACATTAACCAAACACATTTGTCACGTCAAATGCATAAAACGCTCCATCTTGATTTTCAGATGCAGTAATTATTGCTTAATTATTGAACGAAAAGAGAATTCTTCGTTTTGTAAATTTTCCTTAAAAATTTCAACTGCGGTGATCGTACTTATAGATATCATCACGGTAGTAAAGCGTTCCCTCTTCCAACCATGCTGTTTGATAAATGATGTGTACTTGAATGCGCTCTCCCAAAGGAACTGACGTGTTAGACCGACGAGAACTTTCTCGCTTTTTCGCTAAACGTTCTTCCAACCCCTGAGTTTTGAACAGAAGTTCTGCTAACCGGTCTGCATGTTCTACACGAACACATCCTGAGCTGAATGCGCGTCTGTCCTGTTCAAACAAGTTCTTACTTGGCGTGTCATGCAAATAAATAGCTTGTGGGTTAGGCATATTGAACTTGTACAATCCCAGTGCATTTTGTAAGCCTGACGCCTGTCGCATACGATAAGGAAATGTTCTCGGATTCACCGTTGCCCAATTGATGGTTGTAGGGTCAATAATTTCGTTCGAAGTCCAAGACCGAATGATTTGAATGTTATGGTTAATCAAATACATCGGATTACGTTTTACTTTAGGAATAATGTCTTTAACCATGATAGTCCAAGGCACGTTCCAAGTTGGGTTGAGAATAACTGAATCCAATGCCACCGACATGATGGGTGTTTTTCTTGATGCTCTCCCTACCACAACTTTAGACTCAAACAAGGGTTGACCGTCATGCCAATACGTGACTTCGTATCCAGGCACGTTAACAAAGACAACATTATCCCTTTCTTTCGACCAAATTCTTGAACGCTCAGAATTCAACGCCAGCAGATGCAATCGCTCTTGAGGAGAAAAGTTGATCCATCGAATGGTATTCGGGCCGATAACGCCATCTTCTTTCAAACCATGAATACGCTGGAACTCTTTTATCGCAAGCTCTAATTGTTCGTCATATTCTTCAGTGACTAAATCCAAGTAAGAAACATCTACGCCTACGATCTCCATTCGCTCAATCAATAGGGGTCTGTTTTCTAATATATCGCCAACACGTGCTAGCCCAGTTTGTTGATAGGCAGGATATTGGTACTGAGAATGTTCCGATAGCGAAGAATAGGCGGAGTAGAAAGCATCATCTGTTTGTAATGGAGACCGGAGACTTGCCAAAAACTGACCAAGTTTGCCAACCGTAATCTCATTACTCAGAACCGATAAAGTATCGATGCTAGGAGCGGGTAACGTAACATGGGCTTTGTCTGTAAATAGCCAATTAATCCCTTCTTCGGGGAGTTGCTCAAGATAACTAAGGTACATCAAGAGTGAATCTGTCATCACTAAATCGAAGTCGAGATTATCTCCCAGCCACCTTACTTGGTTTATCCGGTGAAGTTGATTTTCGAATTCATCGGTGACATCCGCAAGTGCAACCAGGTTTACTTGAAAAAGAAACTGCTCAATATCACTTTCATTTTCCCAGTTCAAACGGTAATTGGTGCTTTGATACAGTTGATCAATCACCTCTGGATAATGGATCATTTTTTCTACAGACAGCTTTTGTACCGCTCCCTCTTGCTCGACTTGCGCTGAAGCTTCGAGAGAAACGACGGTGGAAAAGCTGCAAAACGGCACCAGAAGTGCCGTCATGATTAAAACCCTAGCAAACACTGAAATGATCCTTGCGCTACTTGCCATAATAAAAAGTATGGCAAATATCTCACAGCTTGCAGGTTTAAAATTAAGAATCTGATGCCGAAAACGACAACAAAACTCTCTATAAGTAATTACTCAATGATCTTTCTAGATAATTCTCGACCAATGGTTATCCCATTGCACACCGCTTGCGAAGGTATTTTTTGACTCTTCAGGCCTTTGCTCTACCACTTTTCCCGCCCCAGAGCTGACTCGGAACTCATCGCCATAGACCACAACACCAGAGGCATCTGGTAACGCACTTAGCTCGACCAATTTGCCCGTAGATTTAGACCATATACCATAACAACTGCCCGGAGGCGAAGTGGCTAAGATCCATTCATCGGTTGCTGCAATACTCGCAACGTAGTGATTGAAACGCGCCCACTCTTCAGGCTCAGCTTGAAGATCTTGCATTTCACCACCACGCGTGTGCATGGCGATCAAGGCTGGATACTCGTCCGGCTCACCACGATATTGCTGACCACAAAGCACGGTTTCCGCACCATCATGAGCTAAATGGCGAATACTCAACTTATGTTCCGGTAAAGACACTTGATCCAGTAGCTCACCCTTCTGTGAAAGGTAACTCAGGCTGGGTTTCATGCTATCAAGATTGAGAGGTTCACGACCGTTAGTGTTTACGCCACCGACGCCAATCGCTAGTGCGCCATCAGGCATCATGATCACTTCATGAGGACCAAGGCCAAAACCCGTTAACTCATCAATCTTTTGATATTGCTTCTGCACATCATAAACACCAATGATCCCGCGGCTTGTCCCCCTCTCCCCTTCTGTGGCAAATAGCAACGTGCCGTCATGGGAGTAAACACCATGTCCGTAAAAATGACGATTTGGCGTTGCTAGTTGCAGTTTGATCATCTGCTCTGAGCGATAATCAAACACCATGAAGAAAGTACCAGGTCGACGACCAAAAACTACGGCGTGGCCTTGTTGGTTGGTTGCTACACCGTGACCACGCTCAGGAATCGGCAATGAAGATAGCGGCATACCATGCTCATCCGCCACCACCGCTGCGAATTTATCTCGACCAATGATAGAACAGCCGATCAACGCAGGTTCACGTGAGCTTGTTGAAGCACAACCAAATGGCATCATAGGTATAGCCGCCCCGAATAGAGCGGCTTTCAGCAAGGTTCGGCGGGTTTGATCAGTCACCATCGGTTGCATTAAATCCTATAACTACGCCAAGCTCGATCGCCACTTCTTCGTGAATCAGGTACTTCAATTGCTCTAGCTTGTTGTATTGAGCGAGCACCATGCGATAACCTTCTTTTGTTTGTAGTGCAGCAAACAAGCTCTTATCCTCTGGCCAAGTTTCTAACGCCATTTCAAACTGATGAACGACACGGTCTGCGAGATCTGCATGGCCTTGCTCTCTAAGTAGCGCATCTAGACCATTCCCGTTAGCAAAGTACAACGCTTCCATCCCTTGAAGGTTGGCTTTTAAGTTTGAAAGCGAGGTCTCTGAACGCCACGATTCTGAGAAATACGGGCGAGGCTTACCAATCTTCGCTAGCGGTCGGCTCAACTTCTTCATGCTGTATTCAAGCTGATTCGAGAGCAGTGAAATGTACTCAGACTCCCATTCCGTCATCTCTAGCGATTTCCAAGGGTTCTCTGCCCAAGAATCCGCGATGATCTGCGCTTTGTTATCGAGGTTTTCTGCAATCGCTACGCCTGTCACACAAGTATTGCTGTTGCTAGATAAGGTCGACGCTTTATCGTAAAGCAGCCATTCCAGAGCCCCTAAACCTTGCACGGTGACACTTTGGGTGGAGATATCTTCTGCACTCCAAGCTTGATCAGATTTCGTCAATACAGACATTTTACGACCAGTAGTGTTCTTTTTATCTGGCCAAAACTGAACATTCCAGCTTTGCTCCAGCGCCGTAGCAGGGCCACGTTCTTGACCTTGTAATGCCATCCACGCAAGCATAGTTTGATGCCATCGCTGTTTTACTTGTGCATCATCTTTCGACTCTGATGCGCAGTAATCTGCGAAGCGTTGTTCAAGTTCTGTGGTTTGCGCTAAAAACGTCTGAGCTGATTGAAACTCCACCTCGTACACGCTTTGAGAAATATGACTTGTACTCTCAGGCTTGGCAGAGCTCGAACCGATAGTCGATTGGCAACCAACCAAACTTAACGTTGCGGCAATCGCACTCACTAACAGTGTCTTTTTCATGGTTAGGTCCTTATAGAGAGTTCAGAAACGCAATGAGAGCATCACGTTCTTTTTTGTTCAGAGCTAAAACATTTTGTTTCGCCGTTTCAGCTTCGCCGCCGTGCCACAACACCGCTTCCATCAGGTTACGAGCTCGACCATCATGTAAGAAGTAAGTATGTCCGTTTACTTCTTCGGTATAACCAATACCCCATAGAGGTGCCGTTCGCCATTCACGGCCGTTTGCTAAGTATTCCGGACGGTTATCGGCTAAGCCTTCACCCATGTCATGCAAAAGCATGTCGGTGTATGGGTGGATAAGCTGCTCAGAAAGCGCTGGTAACTCTGGTCGTTTCGCCGTTTTGACACTGGTTTTATGGCAGCTTTCACAACCAGACGTAGCAAAGATTTGCTGACCAAGTTTCACGTTAGGGTCATTGACATTACGGCGAATAGGTACAGCTAAGTGCTGGCTGTAAAACTCAACGAAATCGAGAATATTTTCACTCACTTCTGGTTTGCCGCCATTTGGCATGTCGTCACAAATGCTTTGTTTCGAGGTACAGTTTTCATATGGGAATAAATGGCTCGTAAGACCCACATCACCATTAAATGCTGCTGCATTTTGCTGCATTAGCGTCGGTTGTCCTGCTTTCCAGCCAAAACGACCAATCGAGAAATTGTCCCTCTCAATATCCCACACTTTATTTACTTTGCCTGAGATACCGTCTTTGTCGGCATCTTGTTCATCAGCCCAAGCAAGTAGCGTTTCGTCGGGAATACTCTCTAACAAACCAAGGCCGATCATTGGCGGTGCCACGCGTGCTGAGAACTCGGTATCAGGGTGCATATCGCCGTAACCCAGATCGGTAATGTTCAAATGAGGTTTTCTTAGCGTCACCGTCGTACCGTCTTTAAATTTCACTGGGACATCGGTGTAAGTGATTTCGATTTTGCCTTCTGGCGTTTGATCTTGCAGAGCGAAATCTTGAAGCTGACCACCATAAGTCGGCTCAGGTATGCCACCGTCTTTGATGTAGGCTTTCTTTTGTTCTGGCGTCATCGCAGGAATGCTTAAGCGCACTAACATAGACACGGCATGTAAATCATCTTTCTCTGGCGGATGACCACGACCGTCTTTGATGTGACAGTTCTGACAACCATTGGTGTTAAAAAGCGGACCTAGGCCATCACGAGCGTCTGTTGACGCTGGCGCTTGTACCCAAGGGTTGCGGAAAAAGCTGTTACCCACACTAAAATCTAGGCGTTTGCTCATCGGCAGGTTGGCAGCAGGAAGAGAATAGGCATTCGCGCCATCTTTTTTAACACTGGTTTTGCCACCAGACTTAACATCGTAAGCCATGGCAGAAGAAGAAAGGATCGCGGCTAGCGCAGAAATTAGGTATGGCTTCATATCATTGCTCTACATAGACAACAAGGGTGATAACAACGAGCTCAAACGGCAAAAGGGCTCAAAAAGAGCCCTTATTTATTATGGTTTTCTTATTAAAACTCGTGGTCAGCAGTATCAGGGCTTAGGCTGTCGATGCCGACAATGTTTGCCGCTCGCTCAATCGCACCAGTTTGCGCTACCAACGACATGATGGTGTCGTTTACCAGCGCGTTGCCTTGTGCGTTACCCGCCGCAATAAGTTGGTCAAAATGCTGGTTATTCTTCTCTGCAGAAGTCACTAGCTCACCAACTTGGCTAAGTGTTGTATCAAACTGCTTTTGAATGTCGGTCGCGGCTTTCTTATCTTTTTGAGCAACAAGATCAGCAATACTTGGACCAGATAGCTCTTTGCCGTTTACACCTTTGTATGTACCTGTGTAAACGTTGTAGATGCCTTGCTCGTTGTAGTAGTGAGAATTATGCGTGTTGTCTGAGAAACAATCGTGCTCGTCTTCAGTTGAGTTCGCTTCTAGTGCCACTTTCATACGCTCACCCGCTAGCTCACCTAGAGAAAGAGAACCCATGCCGAATAGCATCTTACGTAGACCATTGTCCGCTGAGTCGTTCAGTAGCTCTTCACGGTAGTTACCTTTTACTTCAGCAGACCACTGCTTTTCCATCCACTCAAGGTCTTGAACCAGTAGATCAGCGGCTGCTTTTAGGTACTCTCCACGACGCTCACAATGGCCATTCGTACACTCAGAACCGACAACGAAATCAGTGTAAGCACGTTGACCTGCACCCGCGTTAGTGCCGTTTAGGTCTTGACCCCAAAGCAAGAATTCAATCGCGTGGTAACCTGATGCAACGTTTGCCTCAGAACCGCCTACTTCGTTTAGATCCGCTAGCAATTCTGGAGTGATTTTTGAAACGTCCAGTTTAGAAGCACCGATCTGTAGGCTAGTGTTCGCGATGATGTTGGCAGCCGCGCCCTCGTTACCCAATTCGTATTGGTAATCAGCTGCTACGTAGTCAATCAGACCTTCATCAAGTGGCCATGCGTTCAGCTGACCTTCCCAATCGTCAACAATCGCGTTACCAAAACGGAAAACTTCAGACTGTTGGTAAGGCACGCGAGAATCTAGCCAAGCTTGTTTTACTTCTTCAAGCTTTTTCGCTGATGGTGATTTTAGAAATTCGTCGATTTTTACATCAAGCGCTTTCGCTGTTGTTACTGAATCAACAAACACAGCATGGGCAACGTCCGCGTAATGTTCGACTACTTGTTGTTTAGTTACTGTGGCAGCAACGGTAGAACCACTGGCAATGAGGAGTGATGCAGCAATAGATTGGACTAAAACTTTTTTTGCATTCATCTGAAGGATCCTTGTTGAGCTTTTCAATTATCGTATTGGTAGTGCTAATTATTCTTATTTGCACTTTAGTCTCAAGATAATACAAATTTACAATTTATTTGCAACTCCAGATACAAAAAAACCTCATAAAAATGAGGTTTTTTCACAGACTTTATTATCAGTTTTATCTTTAGGATTAAACCTTTAGGTCATGTTTTCCGTGAGAGACTTTTGCCTTCAGATAATTTTCGTTGCCATCTTTGATATGTGCAGAGGTATTGACAACCTCGCCAATTTCAATTCCGTACTCAGATAACTCACGAATTTTCTTAGGATTGTTCGTCACGAGGCGGATCTTATTCACGCCTAAAGCTTCTAGCATTTGTGCTGCTTCTGTGAAATCACGCAGGTCATCATCAAAGCCCAAATGGTTGTTAGCTTCGTACGTGTTCATGCCCTGGCTTTGTAAGCGGTATGCATCGATCTTATTGTACAAACCAATACCACGACCTTCCTGACGGAGATACAAGATGATACCACCGGACTCGCCCATGCGATTGATCGTCTCTTCTAGTTGCTCACCACAGTCACAGCGTGAAGAGTGGAACACATCGCCTGTCAAACACTCAGAGTGCATACGAACTAAAGGCATGTCCTGAGTTTGGTCCGCTTGTTTAAAGATAATAGCAACATGCTCTTTGTCTGTCTTCAGACCATGGAAAGACAGAATTTCGGCATCAATGTTACTTTTTGCCCCGACTTTAAAATCTACTCTGGCACGTACTTCCGCCATATCTATACTCACTCGATTTATTGCTTGATGCGCTTGATGCGTTTTCGTTATTGCATTCATGGGATTTACTCGTTGCTCTTCAACTATGGGGACTGATACCGCATTTTGCAATATAGAGATCACAATTGAGGGCAGTTATCCACTCAAGATAGCAAAAGAGAAACACTCTCCAACTGAACAATTGTTATATTATAACAATTTAAAAAAACTACAATAAAAAACCCCAGACAAATTTTGTCTGGGGTTTCAAGAAGGTCGTTTGGTCTATCTTTTAATGGGTCTGACTGCGCTTCCAAACGGCGAGTTCAATCCAAACTGCTGCGAGTTCTTGGATTTCCTCGTCGGTCAACACGGCGAGCGTTGAAGTAACTTGAGGCAGGTTCGGTGATTGCAATGCACGAATCTGCGAATAGAAGTCTTTTTTAAGTTGTAATATAACTGAATCCACTGCGTGCACCTATTCGTTCTTTTATTACTTATCCAGCTCAAAATTTTTATTTTCTTTATACTGGAAACTTCATAAATTCGGAAAAATGATAACATTCTGCTTGTTAAGTGCACAATTTATTTTTAATAGTGGAATAACGGTCACATTAATTACGCTTCACCATTCGGATCGAATATAAGACAAAAAAGATCAAAAATAGCACAGGAAAGATCCACAACAGCGCCGTGGAATAATTTAATGGTGGTTGATACAGAACAATATTCCCATAACGAGCAACTAGATAGTCCTTTATTTCTTGATCTGAGCTGCCTTCATTGGCCATCGTATACACTTTCAACCTCAGGTCTTTAGCCGCTTGTGCATTAGACTCGACAAGGTTTTGGTTTTGACACTGCGGGCAGCGTAATGTCTTGGCTAACGAGGTTGCGCGCTGTTGCACTTCAACAGAATGAAACTCAAACAGATCAACATTCTGCTCTAAATCCGCACTTCTCGTGAAAGGGGAAAATAGTGTAAATAGGATTAATGTGAGGAGAAGATTATTAAATCGAAACATTCAAATATCCTGAAAATATATCGTTCCATTTATCTGCCGTTAACTCTCCACGATATTTGATCAATATACGACCATTTGGATCAATCAAGTAAGTTTCTGGTGTTCCTATAACGCCTAGCTCCACAGCGAGCTTTCCATTAGGGTCACTTATTACTTCAATATATGGGTTTCGTTTAGAGCTCAAATATTCACGAGCGGCTTGTTTTTGATCTCTATAATTCAGCCCAATAATAGGCACACCGAGTTCTGCTAACTGCAATAATTCTTCATGCTCTCGTTTGCATACTCCGCACCAAGATGCCCAAACATTCAATAATTTATATCCGTCGCCTTTGAACAACTGCTCAGAAACCATGTCATCAGAGATCAGAGAAGTAGAGCGAAAATTAGGTGTCTCTAAATTTCGTTGTGGGGACAATTCAACATGCGGTCGCTCAGACAAAGCCACCGCAGTTACTACTGCAAACACGGCAACAGCCACAACGAGACCTGCGAGTTTAAGCGTATTTCTCGATCGCATTGATAGCCTCTCTCCTTTTCTTTAGGCCTGTTAATAGCGCACCAAACACAGCTAGTAGCCCGCCAGACCATATCCACCAAATACCTGCGCGGTACTGAACTTTAATCGCATAAGCATGAGTATCGACTTTATCACCCAATGTCACGTAATAATCGCCATGCCATAGTGAACGAATCGCAGGCTCGGTCATATTCATCACTCGCACAGGGTAATGACGCTTTTGCGGGTTGAAATTGAGCATGCGGCCATCTTCCAAGTGTAAGGTGATCTGTCCTTGTTCCGCAGTGTAGTTTGGCCCCACCAGCCATTCGATACCATGATAATCGATAGTGATCCCCGCCCTTTGCTGAGAACTGCCGGATTCGACACGTAAATTGTGTTCATATGAGTAGTGACTGTTGAATACAGCTCCACTCACCGCCAGCGCAAAACCGATATGTGCCATCACGATTGGCATGAGTTTGCGCTTATTGGAACAACGAAACAGCATAACGAGATGCGCCGCAATCACCCAAGTAGCCAACGTTATGGTTAGCAATACTTCGAAATGCAGTGCGTGCACTAAGAAGATAAACCCGATCCCAGAGACAAGAGATAACGCAATACTGATCGCAATATCAGCGCTTACACTCGGCACTGTGCCTTTTGTCCATTTCAGCAGCGGCATGAAAGCTAAGGCAATCAGAGCCAGTATGCTTAATGGAAAGGTCAAACTATTAAAGTAAGGTGCGCCAACCGAAATGTTCCCTAAGCCGAGCAGTTGATAAACCATCGGATAAAAAGTGCCAAGAAAAACGATGGCAGTCGCAATAACCAGCAGACCTTTGGCGATATAAGCAGTGTAAGCTCGGCTCGCTAGAGATTGAAGTTTGAAGCGAGGGAGTTGTTCTCCTCGCAAAATCAGTACGCCAAAAGTGATGATGACAAGCAAGCTCAATACACCAAGCAGCACCAAACCTTTAGTTGGGTCCACCGCAAAAGCGTGCACTGAAGTCAGCACGCCAGAGCGCACCACGAATGTCCCTAAAATGCTTAGGCAGAACGTGGTAAACGCCAGTGCATAGGAGCTCCAAATTGCGCCTCTGATACGTGTTGCGACAACACCGCTGTGCAACAAAGCAGTACCCGTAAGCCAAGGCAGTAAAGAAGCGTTCTCCACAGGGTCCCAAAACCACCAGCCGCCCCACCCTAGCTCATTGTACGCCCACCATGATCCCACCAAGATACCTAATGTAAGCGTTCCCCATGCAAAAAACGCTGCGCTACGAGCGACCACATACCAATCGCTCATCGGTTGTTTACCCAATAGCGCCGCTAATGCAAAAGCTAATATTGCTGCGTAACCGACATAACCGAGATAAAGCAATGGTGGATGAATGATAAGCCCAACATCTTGCAGCATTGGATTTAGATCTCGCCCTTCCGACGCCAATACTTGGGCATATTCGAACGGGTTAGAGGTCATTAACGTGAACCAAGCAAATGTTGCAATAAGAACGTTCATGATTCCTAAACAGTCACAAGTATATTGGGCGTTGAGCGGTGACTTAAATGCAATAAACGACGCCCATAAACTCAGGGTGACGACCCAAAACAACATGGAGCCTTGGTGCCCGCCCCAAGCGGCAGCAATCTTGAATGCTACGGGAAGTTGACTGTTGGAATGCGTAACAACATATTCCAACGCGAAGTTGTCTTGCACGAAGCAGACTATCAGAAGTGCTAAACAAATGAAGGAAGCTAAGCTAATGATGTGGGACATCGCGACTTGATGCGGCAATGTCGCCTTCTTACTCATAGCACGACGTAGCCAATGCAGCAACGATGCACAAGTCGATGTTACAGCCACCAATATCAGTAAGAAGAACCCTAGCTCAGCTTCCATTTATCCCCCTTACACTACGGTCATTTGACCGGCATAGAGAATGAAAGTACGCAGCATAAGTACGCCAACCAAGCTCAACATCGTGACCACAAAAACGTAACTGCCTTTGTGGCGCACTTCAGAAGGCGTCAACCAATTGAGAGTCAAAGGCGTAATCATGCCGATGAACACTACCCCAACCCAGAACCATTGAGCCCAGAATCCACTCGAAATTGCATTCCAAGCCGCGACTTCGTTCTGACCACCGCTGAAGATCAATCCAGTAAAGAAGGTCACTAAGACAAACAACTCAAACAACACTACTGGGCGTTCAAATCCGTGCACCCAAGATACACTTGGGCTGCTGGTCGACTCTTTAAACACCAAGATGCCGAACATCAAGCATGCCGCTGCGCCCGAGGACAAACTAGAGAACAGGAACAAGATTGGCAGTACTGGATTGTTTAGCATTGGATAAGTCTTCAACGCAGACAATAGAAAGCCAGTGTACGCTGCAAGTACGATGGCTAAGAAGCCCAAGAACAATTCAATGGCGTTGTTGGCTTTCCCCGCCTTAATCAAAATGCCATCGGCAAAATCCAGCAGTTTGCTTGGTAACTTCCCTTCACAGAAGCTGATGATTTGATGGCGGAAGATAACGCCAATCCAAACAAACAACACGATCATGTACACTTGGAACAAGATCACGCCCATCGACATCACAGACGTTGGGTTGTAGTAGATCATGATCTTCCAAAACTCTAAAGGCTTGGTTAAATGGAAAATCAAAATTACCAACCCAGCAATGATGCCAAATGGTGCGAGCCAAGCCATCGCTTTCATGATGCCGTTTTTTGCGGGATCACCTTCAATCACTTTGCGTTTTAAATAGATTGAAATCATCACCGTACCCGCTGACATCCCAGCAAGGAATAAGTAAATCGCGATGATCCAATCCCAGACTAACGAGTCAAAGTGGAATGCACTTTCGAAGCCGTTCATGATGACACCTCCCCTTTGCTATGCGGAATTTTGTACAGTTTAGGTTGCGTACCTAAATGCGATTTATCGCGATAGACAACATGGCTTTCGATAGCTTTGCTCACCTCGCTAGTTGGGTCATTCAAATCACCAAAGATGAGTGCTTTTGTTGGGCAAGATTCCACGCAAGCTGGCTGCTTACCTTGCGCTAGGTTGGTATCACGGCAGAAGTTACATTTATCCGCAGAGTGATCGGCTGGATTAAAGAAGCGCACTTGGTAAGGGCAAGCAGCAAGGCAATAACCACATCCGACACATTTCTCTTTGTGTACATCCACGATGCCTGTCGCTTCATCTTTGTATGCAGCGCCTGTTGGACAAACGTACACACATGGTGGGTTATCACAGTGCTGACAGGATTCGCGAGTAAACTGGTATTCCACATCTGGAAATTCGCCAATCGGTTCACTGCGATGAATTTTAAGTCGCGTTACGCCTTCAGGGACTTTATTTACTTCGCGACAAGCATCGGTACAAGCGGTACAGCCAATACAGGCATTTTCATCGTGAACCATACCCATGCGTTTCGCTTGTTCACTGTTGCTGGCATAAAGAGAGGAGCTAACAACGGAAGTGCCTGCAACGCCTGTAGTTAAAATCAACGCGCCGCTGCCGGCTAAAAAGTTTCTTCTCGAACATTTCATGCTATCTATCCTCTTCTTTGGCAAGTTCAGGTTCGACGGCAAATTCAGAGTGACAATCCACACACTGCTTGATCAGTTGTTTTCTGTCGTACGACAACGCTTTGGTTTTCGCTGCGTGTACATCGTGGCAATTTGAACAAGTGAGGTTTTTGGCGTGCACATCGTGCGTCCAGTGGCTTTCTCTCAGCTGTGTCGGTGCGTGGCAATCCACACATTGGCTGTTAGCTTTAAGAATCATGCTTGGATCAAGTAACACTTTGTCGTGTACCTCTTTCGATTGCGCGGCAGAAAACTTAATCACATCAGGCGCGCCTTCACGATGGTCGGGACCAATGTTGCTATGGCAATTGGTGCAATTAAGTTGCTTCCCTTGGCTGAGTAGAGCTTGCGGGTCATGCGAAAGGTTCAGAGTCTCTTTTGCATCCTTATGACATTGCAGACACTTGTAGTCACGGTCACGGATCAACTCGACTTGATGACGCTCAGCTTGAGCACCTTCAATCGGCTCTGAAGAAGTCGCATGGGCGGCGATGGAGAAACCATAGATGGCAAAGACGAAGAGAAGTTTCAGCATTGTCTCTATGGTCAATTTTATACTGCCCATATTGTTCTTTCCTTAGCTCGATAATAATTGATAACTATTCTCAATTATTTATTTGAGCGACAATTAATTTCCTCTGAAGATATTTTTTAGATCTTCAAATGACATCAATTCTTATTTCGGAAAGCCACAACGCTAAACCTATATTTATAATACCTCTATTATTCATAAGGGGTAGAAACGCCTGCTCAAAAAGCGAACTGAATCACCCTATTTTTAAAAAGGTTAAAAACCCAAAGCATTGCAGAACAATTACTTAACAACTACCACTTTAGAGGTATATAAATTCAAACATGACTGAGATCACTGGTGTAAATTGATCTAAAACAAGACAAGATTCACTCACTATTTCATCTATCCAATTAAGCAATATTATTAATCGTAGATCTCCAGTTCTTATTTGGAATAGCTCCTCACAACGCTGCTAATAAAAACGAATATGGAGATAACACTGTGAGCATAAAACACTGGATGAGCGCACCTATTGCGGTTGCGACCTTATTCGCCAGCCAATTATTTTTGGTTGACGCTCCGTTAGCGGCAGAAGAGAAGGATTTTATCGATCCTCGTAACGATGTCTTTGAACAGAACCACCCTGATCAATACCATTCTTGGAAAGCAACATCCGAAAGTGAGCACATTGAAGATGCTCTAAGTGAAGACCCAAACATGGTTATCCTGTGGGCAGGTTATGGCTTCGCGAAAGACTACAACAAAGCGCGCGGTCACTTTTACGCACTTGATGATGTTCGCCAAACCTTACGTACCGGCGCACCAACCGACGAGAAGTCCGGGCCTATGCCGATGGCGTGCTGGAGCTGTAAAAGCCCAGACGTTGCTCGCGTGATTGATGAACGTGGTGAAGACGGTTATTTCGAAGGTAAATGGGCACGCTTAGGCTCAGAAATCGTCAACCCTATCGGTTGTTCCGATTGCCACAACACAGGCTCTGAAGCCTTCAAGAAAGGCGAACCTGCGCTAGCACTGACTCGCCCATACGTCGAGCGTGCTTTTGATACTATTGGTAAAAACTTTGATGAACAGTCTCGCCTAGATAAGCAAGCATCGGTCTGCGCTCAATGTCACGTTGAATACTACTTCACCGGCCCAACTAAAGCGGTTAAATTCCCATGGGATATGGGCACCACCGTTAATGACATGGAGAAATACTACGACGCGTTGAATTTCAAAGATTGGACGCATGCCGTATCTAAAGCGCCGATGCTAAAAGCGCAACATCCAGGTTTCGAAACTTGGAGAGCGGGTATTCATGGTAAAAACAAAGTGGTGTGTGTGGACTGCCACATGCCTAAAGTGACCAAAGAAGACGGTACAGTCTACACAGACCACAAAGTGGGTAACCCGTTTGATCGTTTTGAAGACACCTGTGCGCAATGCCATACCCAAACTAAAGAGCAGCTACAAGGCATCGTCTTGACTCGCAAAGCGCAAGTACTGAACATGAAGCTAACCGCCGAGAAGCAAATCGTAGCGGCACACTTTGAAGCAGGCGCAGCGTGGAAAGCAGGTGCAACAGAAGCAGAGATGGAACCTATCCTACAAGATATTCGCCATGCACAATGGCGTTGGGACTACGCGATTGCTTCTCACGGTGTCCACATGCATGCTCCTGAGATAGCACTTGAAGTACTAGGTAGTGCAGTTGATCGCGCTGCTGACGCCCGTACCAAATTGGTTCGTTTACTGGCAACCAAAGGCATTACTGACTCTGTTCAAATTCCAGATATCTCGACCAAAGCGAAAGCACAACAAGCACTGGGCATGGATATGGAGAAAATGAACGCAGACAAGAAACACTTCCTAGAAACAGTAGCGCCAGACTGGGATAAAGCAGCGGCTGAACGCGAAGCCACGTATTAGTCTAACTGGCGGAGGTTAATTTATAGATACAACAAGGGGCGCACTGAACGCCCCTTTTTTTGTTTATTTGTTTCTTTGTTATCTTTATTTCTTCATCCCCGATTCTATCGAGAGACAAAATCGAATGTACTAGCGACGAGGAAGCCTAGGTCTAGGTTGAATATTTGGACGTGCTTTAGGCATCTGCACATTTGGACGAGCAACTGGGCGCTGGATCTTCGTTTCCGGTAATGCTTTTCTTTGTTGAACCTTTTCTTTCACCGCCTTGCCTTGTAAAGTCGCTGGTTCAATATGCTCCGGACGATTCTCCCATTGGGTTCGAATCTCTTGCTTTTGCTCGTCAGGCAGTGATTGCCAATGATCGTCAAGTTGGCGTTTCATGTTATCGATATTGGCGGACATATCGTCGTCTTTCCAATCTTCGACTTTGTCTTTGATGGATTGCTGTTGGTCTTCATCTAAACCATTCCACCACTCTTCCAGCTTCTCTTTGTATTCGTCGTCGTTGTCGCAACAACCCGGATAGTAATAAATCCAGTAGTCGTCATGATCGTACCACCAAGGATCATAGTAACCTGAAGAGTAATAAACCGAAGAGGAAGAGCCAGAATGATCGGAAGAGCTACAACCCGCCAGCACAGAGCCGCACAGCAAAACCAATATGCTTAGTGCTTTATTTTTCATTCGTTGCCCACCTTTCCCTCTATTGCTTGTTAAATTGTACGCTTACAACAGCTCTTTTGCTTTGTTAATAGAGTTAATGATTTTCACCCTATCTAAATTTGGATCATTAGAATCTAATAATAGTACCCAGGCATCAATCGCTTCCTGAAATCGGAATGACAGAAAATGATCATTTGCGATCAAAGACAAAGCGGCTTCATTGTGCGGTTCTATCTGCAAAGCTTGCTCCAAAAGCAAGCTAACTTCTTGCGTCATTGATTGCTGGTGAATGTAGTACAAGGTCGTCGCTTTTGCGGCAAGTTGCGTGGCACTGACTGGCTCAGTCAGCTGGATCGCGTAATCAAAACAAATCAGCGCGCCATCAAATTCCCCCTCTAGCAGGTAGCCCTGCCCGAGTTGGAACCACAATTCAGCGTTGTTCGGATCTTCACGCAACTGGTCTTGAATCTCTTTCATGATGTCACGAGCAGTCATCATTCGTGACATTTCCGCTTGTATTGGTTTAGGCGGAGTTTGATGCAGCAATAAGAAACTGGCACTCGTCACGACAAGTACTAACAGGCAAAAGCCAAACCATTGAGCAGGTTTAACTTTTGATGCACTCAGTGATAAGAGTACGATAAACAGCCCCATCAGAGTGATGGCAGCGAAAAACCAAACAGACATAACACGTCCTGTAAACAAAGATAACGTCAGTGTACGCATTTCTTACTTTAAATGCGTTGATACAGATACAAAAAAGCCGAGCAACTAAGGCTCGGCTTTTCATATCAGGATAACGATGTAAGATTACTCTTCGTTACCTTCCTCTGCATCATCAGCAGCTGGAGCTTCTGAAGCGTCTTGCTGCGTATTTTCGTCTGTTGACTCTAACGCTTCTGCATCTTCATCAGTAGGCAGCTCTTCATCATCAACTTCTTCAATACGTTGCAAACCAACAACTGATTCATCTTCCGCAGTACGGATAAGCGTTACACCTTGTGTGTTACGACCAACCTGGCTAACTTCACCCACACGAGTACGTACTAACGTGCCAGCGTCGGTGATCATCATCATTTCATCACCTTCAACAACCTGGATAGCACCAACTACCGGGCCATTTCGCTCAGAAACTTTGATAGAAACTACACCTTGAGTGCCACGACCTTTTGTCGGGTACTCGCTAAGTGCTGTACGTTTACCATAACCGTTTTCTGTAACCGTTAGGATGTCGCCTTCGTGCGAAGGAACAATAAGTGATACAACTTGGTCATTTTCAGCCAGTTTCATACCACGAACACCAGAGGCGGTACGACCCATAGGACGAACACCTTTAAACTTGATCTCTGGCTGACCATTCTCATCAAGAACTGGTTTACCATTTTCATCAAGTACTGGAATCTCTTCTGCTTCTTTAAAGCGAACCACTTTACCCGCTTTAGAGAACAGCATGATTTCGTTTTCGCCGTTAGTGATATCCACACCGATTAACGAATCGTCTTCACGTAGGTTCACAGCGATTAGGCCGTTTGAACGTACGTTTGCAAACTGGTTCAACGGCGTTTTCTTAACCGTACCGTCACCTGTTGCCATGAAGATGAATTTGTCTTCAGAGAATTCATCTACACGTAGAATCGCGGTAATGCGCTCACCTTCTTCGAGCGGAAGGATGTTCACAATTGGCTTACCACGCGCAGTACGGCTCGCTAGAGGCAATTGGTAAACTTTCAGGCGGTATGTCTTACCACGAGTAGAGAAACACAAGATGTTATCGTGGGTATTCGCCACTAGAAGACGCTCGATATGGTCTTCATCTTTCATCTTAGTCGCACTCTTACCTTTACCACCACGGCGCTGTGACTCGTAGTCGCTCAGTACTTGGTACTTAACGTAACCACCGTGAGATAGAGTAACCACAACGTCTTCACGTGCGATCAGCTCTTCCATGTCAATATCATGGCTCGCAGCTGTGATTTCTGTACGACGAGCGTCACCAAAGCCGTCACGAACCGCTTCAAGTTCTTCACGGATCACTTCCATCAAACGCTCAGTGCTCGCAAGGATATGCATGAGTTCAGCGATTTCTTCTAGAAGTGTTTTGTATTCGCCAAGAATCTTCTCGTGTTCTAGACCTGTTAGTTTATGTAAACGTAGATCTAGGATAGCTTGTGCTTGTTGCTCAGTCAGGAAGTACTGACCATCACGAATACCATATTCAGGCTCTAGCCATTCAGGGCGCGCAGCATCTGTACCAGCACGCTCTAGCATTGCTGAAACGTTGCCTAAATCCCAACCACGAGCGATAAGACCCGCTTTTGCTTCAGCCGGTGTAGGTGCCTTACGGATAAGCTCAATGATTTCATCAATGTTAGCAAGCGCTAGAGCTAAACCTTCAAGGATATGAGCACGTTCACGCGCTTTACGCAGTTCGAAGATAGTACGACGTGTCACAACTTCACGACGGTGATCAACGAAGCACTTCAACATATCTTTTAGGTTGAATAGCTGTGGCTGGCCATTGTTTAGGGCCACCATGTTGATACCGAAAGTGGTTTGCAGCTGAGTTTGAGCGTAAAGGTTGTTTAGAACTACTTCGCCCACAGCATCGCGCTTACACTCAATAACAATGCGCATACCGTCTTTATCTGACTCGTCGCGCAGTGCACTGATGCCTTCTACTTTCTTATCTTTAACTAGCTCAGCGATCTTTTCGATCAAGCGAGCTTTGTTCACCTGGTAAGGAATTTCAGTGACGATAATGGTCTCTTTACCATTCTTCTCCACTTCGATGTCCGCTTTCGAACGCATGTAGATTTTGCCACGACCTGTTTTGTACGCGTCTACAATGCCTTTACGACCGCTGATAAGCGCCGCCGTTGGGAAATCAGGACCAGGAATGTAATCCATTAGTTCATCAATAGTGATTTCTTCATTATTGATGTATGCAAGACAGCCATCAATCACTTCGCCAAGGTTATGAGGCGGGATGTTGGTTGCCATACCTACTGCGATACCAGAAGCACCGTTAACCAATAGGTTTGGAATTTTAGTTGGAAGAACCGCTGGGATCTGCTCAGTACCGTCGTAGTTTGGTACGTAGTCTACGGTTTCTTTATCTAGGTCAGCCAATAGTTCATGGGCAATTTTTGCCATTCGAACTTCGGTGTAACGCATTGCCGCAGCAGAGTCGCCATCGATCGAGCCAAAGTTACCTTGACCATCGACCAGCATGTAACGAAGCGAGAACGGCTGAGCCATACGTACGATTGTGTCGTACACAGCACTATCACCGTGTGGGTGATATTTACCGATTACGTCGCCGACAACACGGGCTGATTTTTTATATGGTTTGTTCCAATCGTTGCCTAGTACGTTCATCGCGAATAAAACGCGGCGGTGTACTGGTTTTAGGCCATCACGCACATCTGGAAGAGCACGACCCACGATGACTGACATCGCATAGTCTAGGTATGAACCTCTAAGCTCATCTTCAATGTTTACGGGCGTGATCTCTTTAGCTAAATCGCTCATAGAGCCATTATCCCTCTATTATCTGATCGTAATTACGATACGTGTAAGGTGCAAAAATATAACACACAATTCATCACTTCGGCATCACTTTCCCTCTCCTTTTATCAGGTTGTGAGCTTGGTTATGAATCAAATGTCGAGAATTTGCACACTCATCCCATATCTTTCTGATTAGTGGTTATATTTCGGTCAATATTGAGCAAAATCGGACCCTTTACGCGGAAAAGCGAGGTAAATTCCTTTAACCACACAACGCGAAAATGCAGGTTTTAGAGTTATTGTCACTGGCACCAGTTCAAGGATGAAGCAAAAACAATAGTTAGCGCTTTACAAATTACAGGCACCTGTCTCGATTGCCGCGCCAGTGAACTCTGTCATTGTCCCTTAACTAAGCACATCGAGGTTGTTTGGGTGTAAAACGTTGGAGTATACTGGCGCCCTCTAAAGGACTCAGATTGAATGCAATAAAACCAATTATGACTAAAGCACAAAACGTCGACCCAAGTGAAATTAAGAAATTCGAGGACATGGCTTCTCGATGGTGGGATTTAGAAGGCGAGTTTAAGCCGCTTCATCAAATTAACCCACTTCGTTTGAACTATGTACTTGAAAAAGCAAATGGCTTGTTTGGCAAGCGAACACTTGATGTCGGCTGTGGTGGTGGCATTCTTGCTGAAAGCATGGCAAAAGAAGGCGCTATTGTGACGGGGCTTGATATGGGTAAAGAACCATTAGAAGTCGCGCGACTACATGCATTAGAAACAGGCACTCAACTGACCTACATTCAGAGCACAATAGAAGACCACGCTATAGAAAACGCAGGAACTTACGATGTCGTGACTTGTATGGAGATGCTTGAACACGTTCCAGATCCTCTCTCCGTTATCCGCTCTTGTGCTGCGCTAGTCAAACCCGGTGGTCACGTGTTTTTCTCAACTTTGAACCGAAACATTAAGTCGTACTTATTTGCTATTGTCGGTGCTGAGAAGCTTCTTAAGATTGTTCCTGAAGGCACTCATGAGCACGATAAGTTTATCAAGCCAGCCGAAATGATGAAGATGATAGACCAAACTGACCTGACGGAAATGGGCATTACTGGGCTTCATTACAACCCTCTAAATGATAGCTACAAACTCGGTCGTAATGTAGATGTAAACTACATCGTTCATACTAAAAAATACTGAACGCTGTTGCGTTAAAAAATGTGTTTTGTGATTGACATTTTTTAAAGAAAATGAATCGGAAGCGGTAGCACAAAGTTGCCGCTTTTTTTGTCTTTTTATGGCTAAAATTCGTGCTCTAGATTCCATTTTGACCAAGCCATTTTTCGTAGATAAAAACGGCCAAAGATCAAGGAAAATATTTTTGCATGCGGTTATTTCTAAACCGATCTCGAAACCGTACTTTTAACCATTCAAGTCTGCCCTTTTCTCATCGGTTAGTGTTCACTTACTGATTTTTTTCATTTTGTCAGTTATCCACAAGTCATCCCCGATCTGTACCTTGATAAATCAGTGTAATAGCACTATCTTGTAACCCGCAAACAAATGAACCCCTATATGTTGTGTTTAAGCGACAATATATAGATAGACTTTGATCACAAAGCCGCCGCAAGCTTTACTCATATTGCACATAAACAAACAAAAATACGGCTTTTATCAGTTTTCTTAGGGAAATAAAGCAGAATGAACCAACAACTTACCGTCACCAAGCGTGATGGCCGTAAAGAAAGTATCGATCTGGATAAAATCCACCGCGTTATCACTTGGGCTGCAGAAGGTCTAGATAATGTTTCGGTTTCTCAAGTAGAACTTCGCGCTCACATCCAGTTTTACGACGGCATCACAACGACAGATATTCACGAGACAATCATCAAGTCTGCGGCAGACCTGATCTCTGAAGAGACTCCGGATTACCAATACCTAGCTGCTCGCCTAGCGGTATTCCATCTGCGTAAAAAAGCGTATGGCCAATACGAGCCACCAACGCTTTATGATCACGTGTCTCGCCTCGTCGATATGGGTAAGTACGATCAACATATTCTAGAAGACTACACGAAAGCAGAACTCGACGAACTTGATGCGTACCTCGACCATAAACGCGACCTAAACTTCTCATACGCGGCAGTTAAGCAGCTAGAGGGTAAGTACTTCGTACAGAACCGTGTTACGGGCCAAATTTACGAAAGTGCTCAGTTCTTATACATCCTTGTAGCAGCGTGCTTATTTGCGAAGTATCCAAAAGCGACGCGTCTTGATTACATCAAACGTTTCTACGATGCGACATCGACATTTAAGATTTCTCTACCTACGCCAATTATGTCTGGCGTGCGTACCCCTACTCGCCAGTTCAGCTCATGTGTTCTGATCGAGTGTGGCGACAGTCTTGATTCTATTAACGCAACAGCAAGCTCAATTGTTCGTTATGTATCTCAGCGCGCTGGTATTGGTATCAACGCAGGTCGTATCCGTGCATTAGGCTCAGAGATTCGCGGTGGTGAAGCATTCCACACTGGTTGTATTCCGTTCTACAAGTACTTCCAAACAGCAGTAAAATGTTGTTCACAAGGTGGTGTACGTGGTGGCGCAGCTACTGTGTTCTACCCAATGTGGCACGGTGAAGCACGCTCACTAATGGTACTTAAGAACAACCGTGGTGTTGAAGAAAACCGTGTTCGTCACATGGACTACGGTGTTCAGTTAAACAAACTGATGTACCAACGTTTAGTTGAAGGCGGCAATATTACGCTATTCTCACCATCTGATGTACCTGGTCTGTACGACGCATTCTTCGAAAACCAAGAAGAGTTTGAGCGTCTATACGTGAAGTACGAGAACGATCCTTCAATCAAGAAAGAAACGGTTAAAGCGATTGAAATGTTCACTCTGCTAATGCAAGAGCGTGCATCAACGGGTCGTATCTACATCCAGAACGTGGACCACTGTAATACTCACAGCCCATTTGATTCTGAAGTCGCTCCGGTTCGTCAGTCGAACCTATGTTTAGAAATCGCACTGCCAACGAAACCATTAACTAACGTTGAAGATGACTCAGGCGAGATCGCACTGTGTACGCTTTCTGCATTCAACTTAGGTGCTATCAAGTCTCTAGATGATTTCGAAGAGCTATCCGATCTTGTTGTTCGTGCGTTAGATGCACTGCTTGATTACCAAGATTACCCTCTACCAGCGGCATACAAATCGACTATGAACCGTCGTACGCTAGGTGTTGGTGTGATTAACTTTGCTTACTACTTAGCGAAGAATGGCGTGAAATACTCTGACGGTAGCGCGAACGGCCTAACTCACCGTACGTTCGAAGCAATGCAGTACTACCTATTGAAAGCATCTGTAGCACTGGCGAAAGAACAAGGTAAGTGTCCTTCATTCGACGAGACGAACTACGCGAAAGGCTTACTGCCGATTGATACGTATAAGAAAGATATCGACCTAATTTGTGACGAAGCGCTGCACTACGACTGGGACAGCCTACGTAAAGAAATTATGGAGCACGGCCTACGTAACTCAACACTGACTGCGCTAATGCCTTCTGAGACTTCTTCTCAGATTTCAAACGCAACTAACGGTATTGAGCCACCACGTGGTTACGTTTCAGTAAAAGCTTCGAAAGACGGTATCCTGAAGCAAGTTGTACCAGAGTTCACAGAACTTAAAGACAGCTATGAACTGCTTTGGAATATCGGTTCGAACGACGGTTATCTACACCTTGTGGGTATTATGCAGAAGTTTGTTGACCAAGCTATCTCTGCTAATACTAACTACGACCCGTCACGTTACGAGACTGGCAAGGTTCCAATGAAGAAACTACTTCAAGACCTGCTAACAGCGTATAAGTTTGGTGTGAAAACGCTTTACTACCACAACACTCGTGATGGCGCGAAAGATGAACAGAAAGACGCTGTTCAACCACAAGATGACGATTGTGCTGGCGGCGGTTGTAAGATTTAATCTTCCCGTACCTAGCGAACCCGTAAAGACAGACTATCGATAACCTCCCCCTTACGGGGAGGTTTAAAAGGAATTGAGGCATTATGGCTTACAGTACTTTTAACCAAAAAAAGAATGACCAATTGAAGGAACCAATGTTCCTAGGTCAATCAGTAAACGTTGCACGTTACGACCAACAAAAGTTTGAGATTTTCGAAAAACTTATCGAGAAACAACTTTCTTTCTTCTGGCGTCCAGAAGAAGTAGACGTATCTAGCGACCGTATCGATTACAACAAACTGCCAGATCACGAGAAGCACATCTTCATCTCTAACTTGAAGTACCAAACGCTTCTTGACTCTATCCAAGGCCGCAGCCCTAACGTGGCACTGCTGCCGCTTGTGTCTTTGCCAGAACTAGAGACTTGGATTGAGACTTGGTCTTTCTCTGAAACGATTCACTCTCGTTCTTACACACACATTATTCGTAACATCGTGAACGACCCTGCTGTAGTGTTTGATGATATCGTTGAGAACGAGCACATTCTGAAGCGTGCAAAAGACATCGCGCACTACTACGACGATTTGATTCAAGCGACGAATGATTACCATCGCTACGGTGAAGGTGAGCATGTCCTTAACGGTGAAACGGTTAAGGTTAGTCTGTACGATCTTAAGAAGAAGCTGTACATCTGTTTGATGTCTGTTAACGCATTAGAAGCTATTCGTTTTTACGTCAGTTTCGCATGTTCTTTCGCTTTCGCAGAACGCGAACTAATGGAAGGTAACGCGAAAATCATCAAGCTGATCGCTCGTGACGAAGCACTTCACTTAAACGGCACGCAGCACATGATCAACCTGCTACGTAACGGTCAAGATGACTTCACTTTCATGCAAATCGCAGAAGAGGCAAAACAGGACTGTTTTGACCTATTCAAAGAAGCGGCTGAGCAAGAAAAAGAGTGGGCAGAGTATCTATTCAAAGATGGCTCTATGATCGGTCTAAACAAAGACATCCTAAGCCAATACGTTGAATACATCACAAATATTCGTATGCAAGCGGTAGGTCTACCAGCAGCGTATCCAGAAGCAACAACCAACCCAATTCCATGGATTAACGCTTGGTTGTCTTCAGATAACGTTCAAGTTGCGCCTCAAGAAGCAGAAATCTCTTCTTACCTTGTGGGTCAAATTGACAATGAAGTTCGCGCAGATGACTTCGAAGGATTCGAGCTGTAATGGCAACACTCAAAATCAACAAACTGATCAGCATTGAATCCAACCCTTCCAATACGATTTTGGAAACAATGGAGCAAGCTGGCCTATTACCAGAATACAACTGCCGTGATGGGCACTGCGGCGCCTGTCGCTGCAAATTGGAGTCTGGTGAAGTGGAGTATGTTGGTTTTGCCATGGCTTACACACAAAGTGATGAAATATTACCTTGTATCTGTAAAGCAAAATCAGATTTGTCACTTAGCGGCGTTAACTACGCGATGAAAGAAAAGCAGCGCGCATAACGTTGACTCGACGGTATAAAATGCAAAAGCCAAGGTAATCACCTTGGCTTTTTTGTCTCTGTTTTTTTGTCTCTCAGGCTACTGTAGAGAGCTTTGGTTATAAAGCACTGCTCGGGAGGTGCATCTCTTTAACTTTCTCTAAAAATGCATAATGCGCAAACATCGGTTTACGTTCTAGGTAGCGACGCAACAAGTCTAGTGCTGCCGTACTGATCACTTTAACTTGATCATTTCGCTGATACTTTTTCGAGAGTTTATATAATGCTCCCCACTCGCCTGACGGTGTCGATAAAGCGACGGAAAAAACACCCTCTTCAATATGGCCAGTGACAAGTGATAAATCCGTCCCACACTTCTCTCGCGTAGCACCAGCCAGAGCAAACGTTTCTGCTAATGGATCTCCGCTGTTGCCCATCGCCTGAGTCAGACTCGGTAGTACCCAACCATGCCCTACTTGCTTTTCAGCGTTTTCATCACTGTTTAGCCAGTACGTTAAGTATCCCCTGCTACTTTTTTCGGAGATCGACACCGTTAGTCCTTTATCGACCAACAACTGGCCGACATTTTCAACCATAGGTAAGTCAATACTAACGGTATTACTCTCAAGGTGTTTATTAATTATCTGTACTAGTTTCAAACGCTGTTCAATCTGATCTGAAGGACCAAAAAGTTTCACTTCAATAAAAGGCAAGTAAGAGCGATACCCTAGCTCATAGCCTTGAGGAAGTTTTAGCTGATCTAGCTTATCTGAAATACCGGATTCAGATAGACCAAACGTGTAGATTCGACTACAACATGAACCTTGAACATCGGGAAACACTCTTCTCAGATCGGGAAGAATTTGCGTCTCTGCCATGAGCTTAAATTCACTTGGTACACCCGGTGTGAAATAAAAAATGGCATCATTAATCAGCATTTTGAAACCGCAAGCAGTGCCTATCGGGTTGTCCAATATCTCTGCCGCTTCTGGCAGCATTGCTTGCTTTAAATTACTGTCCGGCATAGGGATGCCACGTCGAGCATACAAACTTTCTAGATGCTGCAACCACTCTTTGAATAGCACCAGTTTACAATCGGCAGCTCTCGCGGCGGCGGCAGCACTCATGTCATCCGTTGTAGGGCCTAAACCACCATTAACAATAACCACATCGTTGTTAAAGCTGAGCATTAAAAACTCTTCAACCAAACTCGATAGGCTATCACCAACCGTTGAGCGCTTTGTTAAGCCAAATCCATGTTGATAAAACAGGCTAGACAACCATGCCGCATTAGTATCAACAATATCACCGTGGAGGACTTCCTCACCAGTACTAAGCATTGCTATTTTCACAACTGACTCCTGAACGTAAGCACAATCCTATTTTCGTTATAGCGCTTATTTTTCTTTTTATTTGGACAAATCTCGCCGAGGTTTGTTGGGACTAAATAAGGGTCAAGTGTTTAAATGATTGATGTTTTGAGGGATAATTACGAGCCCGAACATACACCATTAACTCGGAGACCTTTGTGTCAAAATCATCCATGTTCAAGACGACTCTAACAGGCCTTTGCTTGGCTTCGTCAGCGCTTGCGCACGCAAGTCACTATGACCTAAGCCGTCATACAGAGTTTTCTTACACACCTGATTGCTTGTCAGGTTACTGCGAAACGACGACTCTGTACACCTTCGAGGCTCAAAATCGCGGTGTTATGTATGAACAGAATAATGATGATTCGCTAAACCTTGACGCAGGGCTTCAGCCTAAACATCTCATCATCCCTCAAGATAAAGACTGGGATTATCTGATGGGGCAAACCTACACCATTCTGGGCCTCAGTATCGCGACCGTAGGCATGATGACTTTTCTTCCAGAAAGTATCACCAAATGGGACGAAGAAGACCGAGACATGAGTAAGTTGGGGCAAAAGTGGAAAGATAATGTCTCTGACGGCCCCGTTTGGGATCGCGATGAACATGTCCTCAACTACATCATGCACCCATATTTTGGCGGCGTTTACTACACGGCAGCACGTCACGCTGGCTATAATGAATTTCAGTCGTTTTTGTACTCCGCAACTATGTCGACGTTCTTTTGGGAGTATGGCGTAGAGGCGTTTGCAGAAGTACCGTCTTGGCAGGATATTTTTATTACACCGTTCTTTGGTGCTGTTGTTGGTGAAATGATGTTAACGGCTGAGCAAGACATTATTGCCAACGGCGGCGAAGTTATGGGCTCTGAAACCGCAGGTGATGTTTCGCTCTTCTTCTTAAACCCTGTTGGACATATTCATTATTGGGTAACTGATGCATGGGGCGGTAGTGCAGAACTACAATTCAATTCATCACCTTGGTTTGGAAACCAAGATGTTGCAAAATTCGCCATGGACGCAGGCGCAAACTACGACAGTCAATTTTATGGTGTCGAGTTAAAAGTAACCTTCTAATCCTAAGTTGATACTCGGTAAAAAGCAGCCTTACGATGGCTGCTTTTTTGTGCTCTGAACATTATTTTAATTATTTCCATCACGAATTAGTGTTAAAAATTGACTTTCATCAAACATTACCTGCCCTTAGCACCTACACTAAATAAAAGGATTTATTCCAATAACTTAAGTAGCACGTTTATTCGTACTGCGTCCAAACCTTGATTCCAGGAGGGGACATTATGAACACCGTATTTATTGTTAATTTTGTCGGACAAGCGTCACCCGCCACGATTAAAGAGCTCGCTGCAATCACACACGAAAACGGCGGGAAATGGCTGATCAGCAAAGTAAACTTTATCGAAGACCAAGTTGCAGGTGTCATCAAAGTGGAGCTTCCAAGAGAAAATGCCGACATCGTTAAACAGGCGTTCTCTTCTTGTCAGACTCTTGTTGTTAGGTTCGTCGACTCTGAGCCTCACTCATATCGTGAAGACACTATCTTCCAACTTCGTTTAGATGCCAACGATAGAGCGGGTATTGTGAATGAAATTACTCACGTTCTCGATAATCAAGGTATCTCAATTTTAGATATGGATTGTCAGCGTGTATTCATTGCTGGAGGCGGAGGGGTAAGCTCTAGCTTATTCAGCGCGAAAATGGCGATAAAACTACCTAGCGAGCTAGAAATTGAAGACATAGCCAATGAGTTAGAATCTCTGAGTGAAGACACTCGTGTAATTGTAGAAAGCTAACTGCATACCTTTAACGCTTCCCCAATAAAAAGAGCAGCAATTCAGCTGCTCTTTGTCGTTCTAATACTCAATACGTTTTATTTCACTGACCACTGAGATAGTGAGCGTTTGAAATCAGAGTAGTCAAATTCATTCAGTTTTTGAATGTCACCATTCGAGCGTTCACAGTAAACCGACGGCATACGTAGACCGTTAAACCAGTTCAGTTTCACCATGGTGTAACCGGCACTATCTAGAATATGCAGACGCTGTCCTATCTCTAGAGGCTGTTCGAAGTTCGCCACGCAGAACTGGTCACCAGCCAAACAAGAGCACGAGCCGATCACATACTCATGTTCACCATTTTCAGATGCTTCAAGAATTGACGCTGGCTCATTGTAGATCAACGTATCTAAGCGGTGAGCTTCTGTGGCTGAATCGACAATCGCCGTCTTCTTTACGTTTTCTACAATATCAACCACTGTTACAACGAGATCAGTGGTCTTAGTAATTATCGCTTCACCCGGCTCTAAATACATTTGTACGCCGTGTTTCTCTGAGAACGCTTTAAGTGCTAACCCCAACTTCTCGATATCGTACCCCGGCCATGTGAAGAACACGCCGCCACCCATGCTTACCCAGTCCAGCTTATCTAGGTACTCGCCAAACTGAGCTGAAATAGCATCGAGTAAACCGATAAACGCATCCACGTCTTTGTTCTCACAGTTCATGTGGAACATTACGCCATCAATACCATCAAAAATTTCCGGTTTGATGTGATCAGCCTGAACACCAAGACGAGAGAATTGACGCGCTGGGTTTGCTAAGTCTTGCCCTGCATAGCTCACACCTGGGTTCAGGCGCAAGCCAATCGATGCTTTACCTTCGACAATATGACGATAAGCCGCTAGCTGTGACTGAGAGTTAAAGATCATCTTGTCAGAGATGTCCGCCACATCGCGAACGTCATCTTCGCTGTAACCCACGCTGTATGCGTGTGTCTCACCACCAAACGTTTCGTAGCCAAGCTTCACTTCAAACGGGCCAGAACTTGTTGTTCCGTCTAGGTAAGGCTTGATGATGTCGAATACACCCCATGTTGAGAAGCACTTCAGAGCTAATACAAGCTTCACACCAGAGATGTCTTTTAGCTGTTTTGCTTTCTCTAGGTTCTCAATCAGCTTATCTTCATTGATCATGAAGTATGGCGTTTTTAGTTCGTTTTGTTGCATTTTGATACCTTACGTCCCTTCGCCTTAGCAAAGGCACTATAAAATCGAACAAAGCCGACGCAAGTGCATCGGCTTAAACGTACAAATAAGAGTCGCTAAATTCTTACTTCAATTTATGGATAACAGGTTGTCCTGGATCCAGTTCTTGAACATGCCAATCTAGACCAATAGATGGCATGGTTTCTAGGAATGGGTCTGGATCTAGTTGTTCCATGTTGAACACGCCTTTGTCTGCCCACTTGCCACGGAAGAACTGCAAAGCCGCAGTGATCGCTGGTACGCCAGTGGTGTATGAGATAGCTTGGTGTTCAACATCTTCGTATGCGACTTCGTGATCAGCGTTGTTGTAAATAAATACACTGCGCTCTTTACCATCTTTCTTACCTTGAACCCAAGTACCGATACACGTTAGGCCAGTGTAGCCTGGTGCGAGTGATGTTGGATCTGGTAGTAGTGCTTTTAGCACGTGCAAAGGTTGAACAACCGTACCGTCGTGAAGCGTTAGTGGATCTGGGCTGAGTAGACCGATGTCGCGCATCACATTGAAGTAGTTTAGGTAACGGTCACCAAAGCCCATCCAGAATTCGATGCGTTTCGCCGGGATGAACTCTTGCATAGATCGAACTTCGTCGTGCGCCATTGAGTACACTTTGTGTGAACCACAATTCGGGAATTCAAACTCAAGCATACGTGAGTGACAAGGTACTTGTTTCCACTCGCCGTTTTCCCAGTAGAACGAATCGCCTTGAATCTCAAGCATGTTCGTTTCTGGATCAAAGTTAGTTGCGAACTTCTTACCGTGGTCGCCTGCGTTTACATCCATTACGTCGATAGTATCGATTTCATCGAACAGATGCTTCACTGCGTATGCGGCAAACACCGATACTACGCCCGGATCGAAACCAGCACCAAGAATACCTGTAATGCCCGCTTCTTCAAACTTCTCACGGTAACCCCACTGCCAATCGTAAGCTTGAGGTACTTGTTGGCCTTCAGAGCACAAATCAACCGCAACAGATGTATCAAGGTATGACACTTTAGCTTGGTAACATGCTTCCATAATAGACATGTTCACCCAAGGAGGACCTGCGTTGATCACTAAGTCAGGTTGTACTTCTTTAATTAAAGCAACTAAAGAATCTACGTCGTCCGCGTTTACCGCTCGCGCTTCTAATTTCTTAGTTGAATCTTTCAGATTGTTTTTCTTCTGAATCGATTCGATGATTTTCTCACACTTACCTACGGTACGTGATGCGATTGTGATATCACCCAGAACGTCGTTGTTTTGTGCTGCTTTATGTGCAACTACCCAGCCAACGCCGCCTGCACCAATCTGTAGAATTGCCATAGTTTTCCGTTACCTTTGTTAAACTAGCTCTGCCGCTAGCGTATTGATTTTTGAGAGCAAAGATTCAAAGTCCGCCGTCGTCAGACACGGGTTCAAAATCGTAAATTTCAATGCAGTTTTATCGTCGACAATGGTTTCACCCAATACCGCGATACCGCGTGTTAACGCTTCTAAGCGCAACGTTTTGTTCAGTTCATCAAGATCCGCTGATTCATGTGTCGCGCGGAACAGAACCGTAGATAGTGATGGTTCAGCCAACAACTCAAAGTGTTTGTTATCTCGAATCATGTCCGCCACTTCAAGCGTCTGTTCAAGCAAATGATCATACATATCGCCTAGGGCTTTTGGCCCTACGCTTTGCATCGTCATAAACACTTTGAGCGCATCAAAACGCTTAGTTGTCGCAATAGACTTATCCACCAAGTTCGGTAGTTCGTCGTGTTCGCGGTTCAAATAGTCTGCATGGTGAAGCAGGAATCTAAAGTTAGACTTGTCATTTACCAATAGCGCACCACAACTGATGGTTTGGTAAAACAGCTTATGGAAGTCTACGCTGATGGAATGTGCACGCTCACAACCTTTCAGACGCGCTTTTTGGCTACTTAGAATCAGAGCTCCACCGTATGCACCGTCGACGTGCATCCACATGTCATGTTTCGCTGCGATATCGGCGATAAAGTCTAAGTCATCAATAGCACCGTGGTCCGTTGTACCCGCTGTACCAACAATGGCAAATGGGATCAAACCTTCTGCTTTGGCCTGATTGAGAACTTCGTCTAATTTAGTGACATCCATCGTTCCATCGGCATTAGCATCGACAGTCATGACCGCTTTTTCACCCAACCCCATCCAAGACGCTGATTTTTGAACCGTGAAGTGGGATTTTTTCGAACATACAATACGTAGCTTGTCTGCGTATTCAGGAAGGCCAAGCTTTTGAATTGAGTGTGCACTGAGTTTGTCAGCAATCCAATCTCGCGCAAGCATCAAACCCATTTGGTTACTTTGCGTGCCGCCGCTCGTGAAGATACCGTCCGCTTTTGCACCTAACTCATATTTATCGCATAGCCAGTTCACAACTTTCTGTTCAACATAAGTCGCTGATGAAGCTTGATCCCATGAGTCCATCGACTGGTTCAAAGCCGCAATCATTGCCTCTGCCGCGATCGCTGGCATCAACGGTGGAGTATGTAGGTGAGCAATACAATCTGGATGTTGAGTAAAAATTGCGTTTTTCGCGACCAGCTCAGCAGCATCGTCGATAACGGATTTAAGAGGTGCATTTCCATTATCAAGATCAACGTCGTGAATCGCTGCTTCCAATGCTTTTGGATCCATACCTGAATACGGTGCAGTCACTTGTTCAAACACTGACTTCATTGCCGTAGTAGTGTGATTCATCACCGAAGCAAATTCATTGCTGCCCATCTCTCCAGTGTGGATGAAATGCTTCTTCCATTCATCTTGTGGCTGAGTTTCGATGTGACTACCGCCAGCGGCTAAAATCGCGTCTTCAAATACACGTAAAACAAAGTCGATTTGCTCAAACGAGATGATAAGAGGAGGAAGGAAACGAATTACTGCGCCTTCGCGTCCACCTTTCTCAACGATCAAGCCACGCTCGAGTGCTGCGCGTTGAATGGAAAGTGTGAGTTCACTATCCGCTTGAGGTTCACCAAATTTATTGAGCTCACCGTCTGGATTTTTAATCTCCACGCCTAGCATCAAACCTTTGCCACGAACCTCTGCGATACAGTTCACACGCTTTTGAATACTTTCAAGGCCGTAGCGCAAGTACTGACCCGCAATATTGGCATGCTCAACAAGATTATCACGCTGGATAATTTCTAATGCTTTCGCACCAGAGACCATGGCTAACTGGTTACCACGAAATGTACCTGTGTGCTCGCCCGGCTTCCATGTATCATGTTGCTTGTTGATAACCAATAGCGACATTGGTAATCCACCGCCAATTGCTTTTGATAAACACAGAATATCTGGAACAATGCCCGACTCTTCGAACGCGAAATTGTAGCCAGTTTTACCAACACCACACTGGATCTCATCGAAGATCAGTAAGATACCGTGTTCATCACAAATACGACGTAACTCTCGTAGCCAGAATGCTGGCGCAGGAACAACACCACCCTCACCTTGCACTGGCTCCACGATAATCGCGGCAGGCTTCATAATGCCTGACTCATCATCGTTTAAAAGACGATCGATATAGCGAATACTTGCTTTTGCACCTTCATCACCGCCAAGCCCAAAAGGACAACGCAGGTTGTATGGGAAAGGCATAAAGTGCACATCCGACATCAAACCAGTTCGACGAGCTTTGGTGCCTAAGTTACCCATCATCCCCATCGTACCATTAGTCATACCATGGTATGCGCCACGGAAGGCAAACATAGTGTTGCGACCGGTAGTCTGTTTCGCGAGCTTGATAGCAGCTTCAACCGCATCAGCTCCAGACGGGCCACAAAATTGGATAACGCTGTTCTCGCTTAACTCTTGAGGAAGAAAAGACTTAACAGATTGAATAAACGTCGTTTTTGCTGATGTTGCAATATCTAGCGTCTGATATGGCAGTCCTGAATCTAATTGCTCTTTCAGAGCTTGGTTTATTTCAGGATGGTTATACCCCAAAGCTAGAGTGCCTGCCCCCGCAAGGCAGTCTAGAAAGATCTGTCCACGCGTATCTTCAACCAAGCACCCAAAGGCTTGTTTAATTGCGATCGGCAAACGACGTGGATAAGAACGTACTTCAGATTCATGCTCAGCCTGATCAATCAATACTTGATCTGGCGTTAAGTCATACGTTCCCTCAACGATAGGAACCTGAGACGAAAAAATGTTTGCGATATTGCTATCGACTTCAAAGGCAGTGCTCATACTACATAATCCCTTGAATTATAATAATTCTGTATCCTGTATTAATAATCATTAGAATGAAATTACAGGAGGTGTGAATACCCCTCCGCATTTGTCAGTGCATAAATGACAAATACAGATCATCCGCCACGATACTCGCGGCTTTATATGTAAAAGGGATTAATCAAGGTTCTGTAATGCACCCGTTTTGTAAAACAGGACATTTCGGCAGTATGAAGCTGATTAGTGTGTGTTTATTCAAAGGTTTCAATGTTGGGTTTCCCATTAATATGCCGCGTTTACAGCATTAGTATCCCGTCTATCGACAAAAGGCTTTGCCGATACCTACCCTACGCAGTGTCACAATCAGCTTGAATGGTCACTACGCGTATCCCCCAGAGATCAAACGTTGTTAATTACGCTCCGAGATTGCGCGCGAATTTATCACAAAATAAAATCTTCTGGCAACGATTTTTCATATTAGTAACAGTGATGTAAATCACAACAAAACATACCCCATCGTAACTCGCATGTTCATATTCATGAGCTATGCTTTTCTGCTTCTCTCAAACAGCTGTTATTTAAACAAATATTCTTGAGATATCATCACCTCATCCAACAGAGGTTTAAGGTTGTGCTGCTTAATCGTAAAACATTCCTTTCTATATCCGGAACATTTAAAAAGATAGCATTCTCGTCACAGCTTTGCCTGGAGTAAGAGTGGTTATTCACCACAAGTGATGGTTTAAACATAGACTAGTAGGAATAGCTAAGATGTTTTGCAATGGCAGAATTAACAATCACTTGAGTCAATGAGACAAAGGGTTCGCTACTTAACGAAGTCTGTGACAGAAAAGAAGTTTGAGATTTCCAAAAAAATACGAAAAAGGCCTAACATTTTCATGTTAGGCCTTAAATCTGGAGCGACACACGAGGTTCGAACTCGTGACCTCAACCTTGGCAAGGTTGCGCTCTACCAACTGAGCTAGTGTCGCATTTAATATGAGATGGTGCCCCGGGCCGGACTTGAACCGGCACAACGCGAACGTCGAGGGATTTTAAATCCCTTGTGTCTACCAATTCCACCACCAGGGCACACAAATATTCTTTGTTATGCCTTTACAGAAAAGTAAAACACCATCTGATACCGCTAAATGCCATATCAATAAAATTTGGAGCGACACACGAGGTTCGAACTCGTGACCTCAACCTTGGCAAGGTTGCGCTCTACCAACTGAGCTAGTGTCGCATTTTTCTCGAAAGCCATTCGATCTCAAAAGAATAATGGAGGCGCCTCCCGGAGTCGAACCGAGGTCCACGGATTTGCAATCCGCTGCATAGCCACTCTGCCAAGGCGCCTCATTTGTGAATAAAGCTAAGCTTTTTCACCACCCTTTCGAGCCGTGCTCTCTTGGGTACGGGATGCATTCTACGGATTCGAGCGATCGAGTCAACACTATTTTTATTTTTTTAAATCGTTTGACTAGAATTTGTGCGAAAGACGATGGATTGCTTAGTTTTAATACTAAAAATCGCTTAAATACACTTGTTTATCATAAAACTTTGGCTACGCCTTACACTGCTGGCCGTGCGTTGCGTGCATTGAAGTATTAATAATCAGAAGACTCGCCTCTCTAAGACTCTCCAAGGACAAAAACAAGACTTAGATCACAAATAGAACTCTATCGAAGCAAAAGCCCCAGATACAAATTGCAAACATGGCCGTTAGCAAGCATTGAAAAGCGAGAGAAGCCAAAAAATGCTGTAGATTGTCTTAGATACAAAAAAGCAGGCTATTAAGCCTGCTTTCTAACATCAGAATTTAATGGTGCTCTTCATTCAACAGATCGTCTTTCGCAGCAGCCAAATATTGAATCATTGACCAATATGTCAAGAAAGTTGCCACATACAAGGCCGCAAAGCCTAGCCAAACCATCCATTCATCGTAACGCCATATCAACACCCATAAGGCGAACATTTGCGAAACAGTTTTTACTTTGCCAACCCAAGATACCGCAACACTTGCTCGCTTACCGATTTCAGCCATCCATTCTCGCAATGCTGAGATAATGATTTCTCGCGCAATCATCGTTACCGCAGGAATGGTCACCCAAATTGAATGATAATGTTCCGTGATTAGAATCAATGCCGTTGCCACTAGCACTTTATCAGCGACAGGATCAATAAACGCGCCAAAACGAGAAGTTTGGCCAAGTTTACGGGCCAACATGCCGTCAAGCCAGTCAGTAAAACCCGCTACCCAAAACACCATTGCTGCTGCAAACGGTGCCCATGAATAAGGTAGATAAAAGACAACCACAAAAACAGGGATTAGGAACAGTCTAAGAAGAGACAGAATGTTCGGGATATTCAAACGCATTTTATTATTCTCTTACACATTGCGGCTTAATGTTGCGCGATTTTCCTTATTGTTTCAATGCTTGGAAAATAATTTCTGCTAAAGAGTGACTTATTCCCGGTACTTTGGCGATTTCTTCAACACTTGCACGTTTAAGTTCTTGTAACCCACCCATGTACTTGAGTAACGCCTGACGTCGTTTAGGGCCGATTCCCTCAATCCCTTCGAGTGCACTCGTACGTCTGGTTTTACCTCGCTTAGCACGGTGCCCCGCTATAGCATGGTTATGGCTTTCATCACGAATATGTTGGATAAGGTGCAGCGCAGGAGCATCGCTTGGTAAATGAAACTCCTCCCCATCGACTGTAATCAGCGTTTCTAAACCTGGTTTGCGAGTAACGCCTTTTGCAATACCAATCATGATGGGACGCTTTGGCCAATCCCCCCAATATTGCGAAATGATGTCATGCGCACGATTTAACTGACCTTTACCGCCATCGATAAAGATGATGTCGGGAATTTTCTCTACGTCCAATTGCTTCGAATAACGGCGCTCCAACGCTTGTCCCATTGCTGCGTAATCATCACCACCGGTAATCCCAGTAATGTTGTAGCGACGATACTCTTGCTTTACGGGGCCTTCGTTGTTGAACACCACACATGACGCAATCGTGCTTTCCCCCATCGTATGGGAGATATCAAAACATTCCATTCGAGCTATAGACTCCAACTTCAATGTTTCGCGAAGCGCATGAAAACGCTGATTAATCGTCATCTTGTGATTGATTTTGGTGGTAATCGCCGTTAGTGCATTCGTGTTCGAAAGCTTGAGATACCTTGCTCGAGAGCCAGTTGGCGACGTATGAAAATGAACCTTACGGCCTGCCACTTCACTTAACGCTTTCTGTATTGGCGCAATATCTTCTGCCAACTCTTGATTCAAAATAATACGAGAAGGAATTGTACGTGCTTCGTTATGGCTCAAGTAGTATTGAGTCAGAAAACTATCGAACACTTCCTGCTGGCTTGTATTTTGTGGGATTTTCGGAAAATGGCTACGGCTACCAAGCACTTTGCCTTGGCGTATCATCAGGATATGGATACACGCGATACCATTCTCCTGAGCAAACCCGAGTACATCCATATCATCCATGCTGTCTTCTGAGACGTACTGCTGCTCTTGAACACGCCTAATCGCTTGGATTTGATCGCGAAATTTAGCGGCATCTTCAAAGCGCAATTGCTGACTGGCAACTTCCATTTTCTCAATCAACTGTTTGAGTACTTGCTGATCTTTGCCTTGCAAAAACATGCGCACAAAGCCAACCAACTCTGCATATTCTTCATCAGAAATGATGGTATTAACGCATGGTCCTGCACAACGACCAATTTGGTACATCAAACATGGGCGCGTTCGGTTGGAATAGACAGTGTCTTCACACTGGCGCACAGGAAATATCTTTTGCAGCAAATGCAATGTTTCTCTTACTGCACCAGAATCTGGGTAGGGGCCAAAATATTCACCTTTGCGCTTCTTGGCGCCACGGTGGATAGAAAGCCGTGGGTGCTTATGACCGCTAATAAAGATATAAGGGTAAGACTTATCATCTCGCAGCAACACATTGTATTTCGGCAAATACTGCTTGATGTAGTTATGCTCTAAGATCAGCGCTTCTGTCTCAGTGTGAGTCACCGTGACGTCTATTTTGGCGATATTACTGACAAGCGCGCGAGTTTTCTCACTGTCTACTTTTTTTCGAAAGTAGCTTGAAAGGCGCTTTTTAAGGTCTTTGGCTTTACCTACGTAGATTACAACAGCTTCGGCGTTGTACATTCTGTAAACGCCGGGCTGATGAGTTACTGTCTTGAGAAAGGAAGCCGAATCGAAAGGAGGATTCACGCTAAAGGGTCTCGGTGTCCAGCATTCCGTGGCGAATCGCTAAGTGAGTTAACTCAACGTCACCATTAATGTCCAATTTACTAAAGAGTCGGTAGCGATAGCTGTTGACTGTCTTTGGACTTAAATTAAGTTGCTCAGAAATATCCGTTACCTTTTGGCCTTTGGTGATCATAAGCATGATCTGCAATTCACGTTCGGATAAGTCTTTAAAAGGGTTCTCAGAGGCTGGAGAAAATTGACTCAATGCCATCTGCTGCGCAATCTCTGGCGAGATGTAACGCTGCCCACTATTAACTACACGAATCGCATTCACCATTTCGTCAGGGCCAGCACCTTTGGTTAAATAACCAGACGCACCTGCCTGCATCACCTTGGTTGGAAACGGGTTTTCTGTATGAACGGTAAGTACGATGATTTTCACATCAGGATTCACGCGAAGAATTTTTTTAGTGGCTTCCAAGCCGCCAATTCCTGGCATGTTCATGTCCATTAAAACGACGTCAGCATGATTACTGCGACACCATTTTACTGCATCTTCACCGCTGTCAGCTTCTCCTGCTACGTTCATTCCACGGACGTCTTCAATAATACGTCGTATCCCTGTGCGAACCAGCTCGTGATCATCTACAAGGAAAACATTTATCAAACTTGTATCTCCACACTTTGTATTGGTTCTGCACCCACATAACCGTTATTTGTTAAATGTGGATATCAGTATGACTGCCTATATACTAACGTAATCGACAAAAAATTGCTTTCTATGAATATGTGCTGAAACGCAAACTTTAGCAAGAACTTATTCATAAACCACTCTATTATTTTAGAGCGTGATGAGCAGAACCGAAATCTAAGAAAAGACAATTAACAACATTAAGTACAATAAATCAAGTAACTAGGTTTCATATTGCCCAGAGAAACACGCTATAACTTAAAATGACACTATCCCTCTTGCACTAGAGGCTAACTTGTAATCACTAATTCCAGCAAAAATTTGAACCGTTTTCTTTACTGGTTATTTTTACAGTTCTTAATGTTAAACTAGCGTTCTTCAAGTTTTCTAAGGTTTCTCACATTTGAATATCCAACAAGGCTTTCTGCTTACTCGACAGGCACGAGACATCAAAGGTCAAACTCAAATCGAGCTGTGGCTTTCGACAGAAGCAGGTCCTACTCAGTTAATTATTAATGGTGAGAAGCCAGTATTTTTCATCGCTCAGAAACACTCAGAGCAAGCAAAAACACTCGCGCGAGAAAAAAACATACCCGTCGACATCCGCCTTTTGGATCTCAAAACGTTTGAACATACGCCTCTTTCTGCCTGCTATACCAATGTAACCAGAGACGCTCTCGCACTCAAAGACACATTCGCTCAAAAAGATATCACCACGTACGAAAGTGATATTCGCCTCGCCGATCGCTACCTCATGGAGCGTTTTATCAAAGGCAGTATCGAGTTTACAGGCAATGTGACTCGCACCAATGGCTACCAACGCGTCCAGAGCGCAAAATGCCGTGCGGGGCAATATGAGCCGAAGTTAAACGTTGTCTCGTTAGATCTAGAATGCTCTGAGAAAGGCATTCTTTACTCAATCGGATTAGACAGCGTCATGGATTCCCGCGTTATCATGATCGGAGAACCAGAACCTTCGGAGACACCGATACAATGGGCTAAGGATGAAAAAGCGCTTCTAGAAGCACTCATCGATTGGTTTAAAAAATTCGACCCCGATGTCATTGTCGGTTGGAATGTCATTGATTTTGACTTTCGTCTGCTACACAAACGAGCAGAATGGCACAACATGAAGCTAATGCTTGGCAGAGCAGACCAAGCCAGCTTTTTTAGAAGTTCATCTCAAAGCCAACAAGGGTTTATCTCCATTCCCGGGCGAGTTGTAATGGACGGTATCGATACGCTAAAAACGGCTACTTACCACTTTCGATCTTGGTCATTAGAGTCTGTATCTCAAGAACTCTTGGGGGAAGGTAAAGAAATCCACAACGTGCATGACCGCATGGATGAGATCAATCGTATGTACCGCTCCGACAAACCATCGCTGGCTAAATATAATTTACAAGACTGCGTGTTAGTGAATAAGATTTTCAATCACACTCACCTGCTTGACTTTGCAATAGAGCGCTCTCGTCTCACTGGTGTCGAACTGGATCGTGTCGGCGGTTCGGTTGCAGCATTCACAAACCTATACATGCCTCAGATACACCGAGCAGGCTACGTTGCTCCGAACCTACACCCTGAAAATTGGATTGCTAGCCCAGGCGGTTACGTGATGGACTCCATCCCTAACCTATATTATTCTGTTTTAGTATTGGATTTTAAGAGTCTATATCCATCGATTATTCGCTCTTTCTTGATTGATCCTATGGGTTTAGTTGAAGGGTTATTGCTCGATATTGGAAAAGAAGAAAATCAGGCTGTACCTGGCTTTCGCGGTGGGCAGTTCCATCGTACGAAACACTTTTTACCAGAAATGATTGAAAAGCTTTGGGCAGCACGTGATGTTGCAAAGAAGAACAATGAAAAAGCTTTTTCTCAGGCAATCAAAATCATCATGAACTCCTTTTATGGCGTACTGGGCTCATCGGGATGTCGTTTCTTTGATACTCGGTTAGCTTCTAGTATTACCATGCGCGGACATGAAATCATGAAGCAAACTAAGGTGCTGATTGAGGAGCAAGGATATCAAGTGATTTACGGCGATACGGATTCCACATTCGTGTCGTTGAATCGACCATACAGTCAAGTAGAAGCTGACGCTGTTGGAAATCAATTAGTTGATTACATCAACTCTTGGTGGCAAGAACACCTGCGTTCTGAGTACAACCTAACATCTATGTTGGAAATCGAGTATGAAACCCATTATCGCAGATTCCTTATGCCAACGATTCGTGGCGCAGAAACTGGCTCGAAAAAGCGCTATGCGGGTTTAATCGGTGAAGGAGAGCAAGAACGGATTGTATTTAAAGGGTTAGAAAGTGCCCGTACTGACTGGACCTCGTTAGCTCAGAAATTTCAAAATACACTCTATAGCATGATTTTCCATGGTGAAGATCCAAGCGACTATGTCCGAGAGATGGTTGAGAAAACTAACAACGGTGAATTTGATGAACAGTTGGTGTATCAAAAGCGACTGCGCAGAAAACTGCATGAGTATCAGAAGAACGTCCCGCCACAAGTGCGCGCAGCTCGTTTAGCGGATGAGATAAATGCCAAGCTTGGCCGCCCATTACAGTATCAAAACAAAGGACGAATTGAATACATTATTACCGTGAACGGCCCTGAACCTTATGAGTACCTCAATAGCCCGATTGATTATCAACATTACATTGATAAACAACTCAAACCCGTTGCAGATGCGATTCTCCCTTTCATTGGGACGGACTTTGACAGGCTTTCAGCGCCACAAATGGGGTTGTTTTAGCCGATACGAAACTCTGTTTTCTGGTACTGTTTGACTAACCAATCACCAAACGCATCAATTAGCCCGATAACAGAACGCTTGGGAATCCCCCGGCCAGAAAGTAAAATTTCTAGCCGCTCGATCTCAAGCTGCTTTTCAGGATGATAAGTTAAGAATACCTTGCCACACTCTACGGGGTCATCAAACCAACGTTTATCTCGATACATCACCAAAGAGTATGACGCTCTTAGTAACTTTTTAGCAATCACGCGCTGGGCGGCCACCTGCTCTTCTATCGTCTTCGCTTGTACGATTTTTTTGCGATAAGCCGTAATCCAATCTTCCACATCCATATTCCAGTGCTTAGCAATTTCCCAACTTGGGACGTAATCACCAAAACAGTCTGCTAGATCATCACCATAAACACAGACACAGCAATGCTTAAGCATAAAACCCCAAGTGAAAATACTGTCTAAATTAGCTACTTCGCTCACTAAGGCTGTACGGACCGATACACCATTCACGTGAGAGTAACTCTGCTGCGCACGCCACTTAATTGTGTTGAGCAAAGTCGCGCGATTGTGCTCAAAGGATGATTGAGTAACGACAACCAGGTCTAAGTTCGACTTCCCAACGATCGCTGTTTTACGAGCAACACTACCGTATACATAAACGCTGTGTAAGTTTTGCCCCAATCCACCTTTGAGACAAGCGGTGACTTCCCTAATTAAAGGCGCAAACTCTGGTTGAAATGGTTGTTTAGGATCGATAACAGGCAGAGACATGACTTAAAACGTGTTCTCAGATGGTTCAAGAAGTTGGGCTATATGTTCTCTTAGCCGACTCACCGAATCAAGTCCATTCAGGTGTTTAGTCATGGGAGTAACAACAAATTTCTGCAATGAATTTTAATGCTAGGCGGCTAACTTAGCGCTATAATCACCGAGTTTTGCTTAATAAGTATGAATAGGAATATACAATGCCAAAGGCAAGTGAAATCAAAAAAGGCTTCGCAATCGAGTCTAATGGTAAAACTCTTCTAGTTAAAGACATCGAAGTAACGACTCCTGGCGGTCGTGGCGGCGCTAAAATCTACAAAATGCGTTGTACAGATCTAAACACGGGCGCACGTGTAGATGAGCGTTACAAGTCTGATGACGTTGTTGAAACGGTAGAAATGAACAAACGTGCAGTTGTGTACTCATACGCTGACGGCGATGAGCACATCTTCATGGATAACGAAGACTACTCACAATACACATTCAAGCACAATGAAGTTGAAGACGACATGCTGTTCATCAACGAAGATACACAAGGTATCCACATTATCCTTGTTAACGGTGCTGCAGTGGGTATTGAACTACCATCTTCTGTTGAGCTAGTGATTGAAGAAACTGACCCTTCAATCAAAGGTGCTTCTGCATCTGCTCGTACTAAACCAGCACGCTTCGCTTCAGGTCTTGTCATCCAGGTTCCTGAGTACATTGCAACTGGTGACCGAGTTATCATTAACACAGCTGAACGTAAATACATGAGCCGAGCATAAGCATGTCTGATTTGATTTCTTACGACGACGTCATCGACGCAGCGTACGACATTTTCCTTGAGATGGCTCCAGATAACCTAGAGCCTGCTGACGTGATTCTGTTTACTGCGCAATTTGAAGATCGTGGTGCCGCAGAACTTGTTGAAACCGGTGATGACTGGGTTGAACATGTTGGCTTCGAGATCGACAAAGAAGTATATGCAGAGGTTCGTATCGGCCTAGTAAATGAGGAAAATGACGTTCTTGATGACGTATTTGCTCGTATGCTAATCAGCCGAGACCCTGAACATAAGTTCTGCCATATGCTTTGGAAACGCGATTAACGTTTCTTCATCATGAACAAAAATACCAGCCTAGTGCTGGTATTTTTTTATCTGTTGTTTTTGTTTAGCTGAGATATTTGTTTATCCAAAGCACCCTGCTCTATATCGGCTTTAGATCCTTTTGTTATGTAACAGATAAGAAAAAGGCTTGCCGAATTGGCAAGCCTTTCTGATGTTTTGCTATCGATTAACGATGCTTGTTGCGTGCGCCTTGGTCACCAGCAGTCTTCTTCGGCTTACGACGAGAAGGGTTGTTGCTGCGGCCTTTTGGCGTGTTAACACGCTCTTCATGGCGCTTAACTGCGCGACGAATTTTTTGGCTGCGTGCACGCTCACGTTTGCGTGACGTGTTGTCTTTGTTCAGATCAAGCATGGTTTCTTTCTCTGGACGAAGCTCTACAAGCTCACGCAAGTAGTTTACTTCTTTCAGGTCAAGCTCCATCCAACCGCCACGAGGCAGTTTCTTATCTAAGAAGATGTCGCCGTAACGAACACGTTTCAGACGGCTAACGGTACACTCTTGCGATTCCCATAGTCGACGAACTTCGCGGTTACGACCTTCGTTGATAACAACGTAAAACGTGTGGTTCATGCCTTCACCACCCGCGTAAACAACATCTTCAAAGCGAGCTAAACCGTCTTCCAGTTCAACACCTTTGACTAGATTACGAACTTTCTGTTCAGTTACTTCACCGAACACACGTACTAGGTATTCACGTTCAACTTGGCGGCTTGGGTGCATTAAGCGGTTCGCCAGTTCACCATCCGTTGTGAAAAGTAGAAGACCAGAAGTGTTCGCATCCAGACGACCAACTGAAATCCAACGAGAGCCACGAATTTTTGGCAGACGATCAAAAACAGTACGACGACCTTCTGGGTCGTGACGAGTACACAGTTCACCCTCAGGTTTGTAGTACGCAAGTACACGACAAATCACTTCTTCTTGAATCTTTGCAGAGACAATGTGACCATCGATACGAACTACGCTGCTCTCGTCTTCAAGTCTTTCACCAAGCTTAGCGACTACACCGTTCACGCTAACGCGACCAGATTTAATTAACGATTCAATCTCACGACGAGAACCGTGACCAGCACGTGCTAATACTTTTTGTAACTTTTCGCTCATTTATCTACCTATGTGTCGTCTTCACAGACGTCTAGACCAGGATTGGTCTGCATTTTGCTATTTACCCATTTCAGTGGGATTTTTCGGTCGGACATTATACGTAACTTTCTTAGTTAATGTAAGCTAAATCGGCGCCATTCTCCACACCAAAATTCACTTCAAAAATGACTGAAATATTTGTCCTATTCTGCAACTTTTTTACTACTTAATGCAGGCATTGCTCAACGAGAATCCCACTAATATCGGTCTTCCTGAACCACTTTAACCACGCGGTACCTGATAAAATTGTCAGGGTTACAACAATAACCACTTGGGGTGTGTTTACTGTTCGTATTGCTAGAAAGCAACGAAGAATAAGCCGTCCCTGTTTGCTGCTAAGTAATACCAATCACCGCAGACAATGAGCACTCATAGCAAAACAAGGTCGTGGGTAACAAGACAAAAATTGTCTTTAAGTCATTAGTTCACATCAAAAATAACACTAATGCTATCGTGTACTCTGACTCACTAGGTTCGCTCTGCACTCTCGGCGATTGGCATAAATCAGACAAAAAGGAATAGAACAATGTCTATGCTAAATCTCGACCTAAATTGGATTTTTGGGACATCTCAAGATGACGATATGACAGGCACAAAAGGCTCTGAAACAACCGATATTTTCTTCGGCTTCTGTGGTGATGATAAGTTTGTAGGATACGGAGGTAATGATATTGTCTTCGGTGGCTGGGGAGACGATACCTTGCTTGGTGGCCGAGGTAACGACTTTGTTTCTGGCGGCTTTGGAAACGATTTCCTATCCGGAGGATTAGGAAACGACAAACTCTTTGGTGGCTGTGGCGACGACACAATTTTTGATTATTCAGGCAACAACTACCTGAGTGGTGGCTGGGGTAACGACACACTCGTTGTTGGTGATGGTGAATCAGTACTGAGCGGTGGCTGTGGAGACGACACCTTCGTGCTTACAAACCGCCTGGCTATTGGTGTACCTGATCAGCCAGTATCTTCCAACGATATTGATGTCAAAGCCGACATTGTCGATTTTAATATTTTCCATGACAAACTTGTCTTTGATATGGGCCGAGACACTGATAACGATGGCATTCGAGATACGTTCTTGGATTCAGCGGATGATCTGACTTTATCTTACAATGAATGTGGCTGGGCAGTATTCTCAAGTGATGAATACAATGTTGAAGTGACACTAAACGGTGTGAGCTCTGCATACATCAACTATGCAGAACAAAATGGTATCGACATTTTCGATTTTGCTTAACCTCAATCAGTTAAGTTCAATGAGATATTCGATATGACAACTAAAATAGGAGGCGCGATGCCTCCTATTTTGTTTGGCGGTGGTGCGTCTACTATTCGAATGGTGCAGGGTCACCTGATCCCAAACGAACTACAACAGGTTCACCTTCGCTAAAGTCAATTACAGTCGTAGGTTGTTCACCTAGGTAACCGCCATTAAGAATCACATCAACCGCATGTTCTAGTTTATCGCGAATATCCTCTGGATCAGATTCTGTTACGTCACTGCCAGGTAGAATCAACGACGTAGACATCATCGGTTCACCTAATGCTTCCAACAAGTCCAAGGCAATTTGATTGTCTGGGACACGGATACCGATGGTCTTACGTTTTGCATTCATCAAACGACGCGGCACCTCTTTTGTGCCTTTGAAGATGAAGGTGTAAGGACCTGGTGTGTTATTTTTCAGAAGTCGGAATGCAGAGTTATCCACTCGCGCATAGAGAGAAAGCTCCGACAAATCACGACACAGCAAAGTAAAGTTATGCTTATCATCCAGACGACGAATCTGACAGATTCGTTCCAGTGCCTGTTTGTTCTCCAACTGACAGCCAAGTGCATACCCTGAATCAGTAGGGTAAACCACAACGCCGCCGTTACGAATGATTGCTACTGCTTGATTAATCAAGCGAGCCTGTGGGTTTTCTGGGTGAACGTAAAAAAACTGGCTCATTGTAATTCCTCATTATCGAGCCTCTCGGCTCTATATTTTTATGGGTTCTCGACTTCGTATTACTGAGTATTATTCAACGAAGGATCTATTCCCCAATCTTTCCAAACTGGTTCGACGCCAGCAGGCAACCATAGGTTCCTTCCTAGCTCCATCCACGGTGATGGGTAGTGAAAATCACTGCCTTGAGAGGCTAATAGTTTGTATTGTATAGCATAATCAGCCAAGTTGCGCCTTTCTTGTTGCGCTTGCTGTGGCTGTGCAACTTCCATCGCATCACCACCCGCTTCGACAAACGCTGCTAGAAGACGCTTAATCCACTTCGCTGTCAACTTATATCTACCAGGATGCGCTAATACCGCCATTCCACCAGCCGCATGGATAGCATCAACCGCATCCTTCATCGAACACCAATTCGGTGGTACATAACCTGGGTTATTACGCGTTAGGTATTTTTTAAACACCATTTGCATGGTTTTTGCGTAACCATTATCTACCAACCATTTCGCGAAATGCGCTCTTGTCACTGGAGCATCACCGGCGATTTGCCTTACCTCTTCAAGCACACCTACTCGAGTTGCTTTTTGTAGTCGCTCTGCAATTAACTCAGATCGTGTTATGCGATGCTGCTTCTGCTGTTCTATGAGGGCAGATAATTGTTCATTTTCCGGATCGATATTCAGGCCGACAATATGAATGTCTTTGTTTTGCCAGACGGTCGATATCTCAATGCCATTGATGATTTTTATCGGCAAATTATTATCTTGAACGTATTGCTTAGCTAACGCCAAACCGTCAACCGTATCGTGATCAGTGATCGCCAAAACCTCGATATCAAAACTCAGCGCCCTTTCCACTAAATCTTTAGGCTCTAACCGACCGTCCGATGCAGTGGTGTGACTATGTAAATCAATTCTCATATTTTTATCGTTTTAATGCCGTTTTGGGGTTGACTTTTTACTCTCGCACTAGTTAACTAGTACACAAATACAAAGTACGTAATTTAAGGTTCACCATGTTACAAGAATTTAACCAAAACCAAAAAGCGAAAGTTGCGGTTTGTCTTAATAAGGCAAACTCATCAGATCTTGCTTGGTGGCGCACTTGGACTAGTTCTTGGTGGGCAAACGTATACTTCTAGTTTATAGAACCAAACGTTGTAAAGCCCGCTACTTAAGCGGGCTTTTTTGTTTTGTTGCTCATTTCACATTCAACTGCCTAAACATTAATCGAATATAGCCAACTCTAGATTGGGAGAACGTTTGCTTTATGCGACTATGTACGGCAGGAAGATTTAAACAGCTACAAGGAGGTCTTGTGAACAAGGCCATTGAAATTAAGAAACTTGGACAGCTTGAAGTGCTAACGGCTTCCGTCCCTTATACTCAAGACCCGACTCGCTTGTTCCACACACTATGTGAGAACAAAACTGACAGCCTATTGCTGGAATCTGCTGAGATCGATTCAAAGCAAAATTTAAAATCCCTGCTGATCGTAGATTCAGCGGTTCGCATTGTTTGCTTCGGCCATACCGTTAGCATGCACGCCTTGACCAATAACGGTAAAAACCTACTGTCTCACCTAAACCAGAACATCCGTGGTGACGTTGAGAGCAAGTTCGATGGCGAAACGCTAACTTTGCAGTTTCACCAGCCATGCGACACGTTAGATGAAGACTCTCGCCTACGTGAAGCCTCTTCTTTCGATGCGCTGCGTTTGGTTCAGCATAGTTTTGATATTTCACAGCAAGACAAACACGCAATTTTCCTTGGTGGTCTGTTTGCCTACGACTTAGTCGCAAACTTTGAGCCGCTTGGTAATGCCGAAGCAACAAATCAGTGTCCAGATTACGTTTTCTACGTCGCGGAAACACTACTTGTTGTCGACCATCAAACGGAATCTTGCCAGCTTCAAGCGACGTTGTTTGTTGATGGTTCAGAGAAAACAACGTTGGAGACTCGTATTGCAGAAATTAGCGCCCAGTGTGCAGCGCCAAAACTGTTGCCGAGTGCAGAGCAAATAACAGATGTAACGGTAGAACCTAGCGTGTCTGATGCAGACTTCTGCCAAACCGTTCGCGACTTAAAAGAGTTCGTAGTGAAAGGCGATGTATTCCAAGTTGTACCGTCTCGTAGATTCACTCTACCTTGTCCTTCTCCACTGGCGGCTTATAAAGAACTGAAACAAAGTAACCCAAGCCCTTACATGTTCTACATGCAAGATGAGCTGTTCACTCTGTTTGGCGCATCACCAGAAAGCGCGCTTAAGTATGAAACCGATACCAACCAAATTGAAATCTACCCAATCGCAGGCACACGTCGCCGTGGTAAACGCCCGAATGGAGAGATTGATTTCGACCTAGATAGCCGCATCGAACTTGAACTGCGCACAGACATGAAAGAAAACGCAGAACACATGATGTTGGTTGACTTGGCACGTAACGACGTCGCTCGTATTGCTCAAACTGGTACTCGCCACGTAGCAGACCTTCTAAAAGTCGACCGCTACAGCCACGTAATGCACTTGGTGTCTCGTGTGGTTGGTCAACTGCGTGAAGACCTAGACGCCCTGCACGCATACCAAGCATGTATGAACATGGGTACGCTCACCGGCGCACCTAAGATTCGTGCCATGCAGTTGATTCGCGATGTAGAAGGCGCACGACGCGGTAGCTACGGCGGCGCTGTTGGCTACCTCACTGGTGAAGGCACACTCGACACCTGTATCGTGATCCGCTCAGCGTACGTTGAGAACGGCATTGCTCAAGTTCAAGCTGGTGCTGGCGTGGTGTTCGACTCTGATCCACAAGCGGAAGCAGACGAAACGCGCGGCAAAGCACAAGCGGTAATCTCTGCTATCCAAGCAGCGCATAAGTCACAATAAGGAATAGGGTTCAGAGATGGCTAATATCATTTTTATCGATAACTTTGACTCGTTCACCTACAACCTTGTGGATCAGTTCCGCTCGCTAGGTTACTCAGTCAAGATTTACCGAAACAACATCCCAGCAGAAACCATCGAACAAGCGGTAAACGAGCTTGAAAACCCAGTGGTTCTGCTATCACCAGGTCCTGGCGCACCGTCAGAGGCAGGCTCAATGCCAGAGCTTATCCAACGTATGAAAGGCAAAGTGCCAATGATTGGTATTTGTCTTGGTCACCAAGCGATTGTTGAAGCATACGGCGGCACCGTTGCTGGCGCGGGCGAAATCATTCACGGTAAGGTCTCTATGATGGAGCACCAAAACCATGCGATTTACCAAAACCTACCATCACCACTTGCAATTGCACGTTACCACTCGCTGGTTGCGACCAAGGTTCCTGAGAGCCTAACCATCACAGCAGAAGTGGATAACTTGGTAATGTCTGTTGTACATGAAGAAGATAAAGTTTGCGGGTTCCAGTTCCACCCGGAATCTATTATGACGACCTACGGAGCAACACTGTTGGCCAATGCCATCGAATGGGCACTTGAAGAACAAACTTCAGCGAACCCACTCACTGCTTAAAAAGCACTTGGCACATAAGAAATTTAGGAGAGGAAATATGGAAGCAATCATCAACCCTATTATTACCAAACTGTACGAGCAAGAATCGCTTACTCAGGAAGAGAGCCAACAGCTATTCGACATCATTATCCGTGGGGAACTAGACCCAATTTTGATGGCGTCAGCACTAACTGCACTAAAAATCAAAGGCGAAACGCCGGATGAAATAGCAGGTGCGGCAAAAGCGCTGCTGGCAAATGCAAACCCATTCCCTCGCCCAGATTACGATTTCGCAGATATCGTAGGTACTGGCGGCGACGGTCACAACACCATCAACATTTCAACCACTGCGGCGTTTGTTGCTGCAGCATGTGGTCTAAAAGTAGCGAAACACGGTAACCGCAGCGTTTCAAGCAAATCTGGTTCTTCTGACCTTCTTGATTCATTTGGTATCAACCTAGCTATGAGCGCAGAAGATACGCGCAAAGCGGTAGACGATATTGGTGTTGCTTTCCTATTTGCACCTCAGTACCACGGTGGTGTACGCCATGCGATGCCAGTGCGTCAAACCATGAAAACACGCACCATCTTTAACATTCTTGGCCCACTGATTAACCCTGCTCGTCCTAACATCGAATTGATGGGCGTTTACAGTAAAGAACTGGTTCGTCCTATCGCAGAAACCATGCTACAAATGGGTATGAAGCGCGCCGCTGTAGTACACGGCAGTGGCTTGGACGAAGTAGCAATTCACGGTGAAACAACCGTTGCCGAAATCAAAGACGGTGAGATCACAGAATACAAATTAACGCCTGCAGACTTCGGTCTAGACGCGCACCCACTAGAAGCAATCAAAGGTGGCGATCCTGAAGAAAACAAAGCGATCATTACCAACATTCTGACGGGTAAAGGTACAGACGCACAATTGGGCGCAGTGGCAGTGAACGTTGCTCTGCTAATGCGTCTATTCGGCCACGAAGATTTAAAAGCCAACACGCAACAAGCGATTGAGGCAATGAATTCAGGCAAGGCGTACCATTTGGTACAACAACTTGCCGCACACGCTTAAGGAATTGAAGAAGATGACTGACTTCAACACTCAGCAAGCTGACAACCTGTCTGAACACGTTTCTAAGAAAGAAGCAGAAATGGCAGAAGTACTGGCGAAAATTGTCCGCGACAAATATCAGTGGGTAGCAGACCGTAAGGTGTCTCAGCCGCTAAGCACATTTCAGTCTGATTTACTGCCATCGGACCGCAGCTTCTACGATGCTCTGAGTGGCGAAAAGACGGCCTTCATCACCGAATGTAAGAAGGCATCTCCTTCTAAAGGTTTGATTCGTGATCACTTCGACTTGGATTACATTGCATCGGTTTACAACAACCATGCTGATGCGATTTCAGTCCTAACAGACGAGAAGTACTTCCAAGGTAACTTTGACTTTCTTCCTCAAGTGCGTGGTCAAGTCAAACAACCGGTTCTGTGCAAAGACTTCATGGTAGATACCTACCAAGTTTACCTAGCGCGTCATTACAGTGCTGATGCCGTGCTATTGATGCTTTCTGTCTTGAATGACGAAGAGTACAAAGCGCTAGAAGAAGTAGCGCACAGCCTGAACATGGGTATCTTGACCGAAGTCAGCAACGAAGAAGAGCTTCATCGTGCAGTTAAGCTAGGCGCACGCGTTATCGGCATTAATAACCGTAACCTTCGCGACCTAAGTACTGATTTGAATCGTACTAAAGAACTGGCACCGACAATTCGCGAACTGGCTCCTAACGCAACAGTAATCTCAGAATCTGGCATTTATACACATCAACAAGTTCGTGATTTAGCGGAATACGCAGACGGCTTCTTGATTGGTAGTTCACTGATGGCGGAAGACAACCTAGAGCTTGCAGTACGCAAAGTGACGCTGGGCGAAAATAAAGTCTGTGGCTTAACGCACCCAGATGACGCAGCGAAAGCGTACCAAGCTGGTGCGGTATTTGGTGGTCTGATTTTTGTCGAGAATTCGAAGCGTGCGGTCGACCTTGAAGGTGCGCGCTTAACCATGAGCGGTGCTCCACTTAACTACGTAGGCGTGTTCCAAAATCACGATATCGATTTTGTTGCTTCTGTCGTGACCTCTTTGGGTTTAAAAGCGGTGCAACTGCACGGTCAAGAAGACCAAGCTTACGTTAATCAGCTAAAAGCAGAGCTACCAGCATGTGTTGAAATCTGGAAAGCTTACGGTGTGACAGATGCGAAGCCAGAACTGCTTTCGGACAACATTGACCGTCACCTATTAGATGCGCAAGTTGGCACTCAAACAGGTGGAACCGGACAAGTGTTCGACTGGTCACTGATCGGCGACCCAAGTCAAATTATGCTAGCGGGCGGACTGTCGCCAGAAAATGCTCAACAAGCAGCGACACTAGGTTGCTTGGGATTAGATTTAAACTCTGGTGTAGAAAGCGCACCAGGCAAAAAAGATTCACAGAAGTTGCTTGCGGCATTCAGCGCCATTCGCAACTACTAAAGCTGGATATCAGCTAAAAAATTTAAAGCTATTCGTAGCGAAAAATACGAGAAGGAATATAACGATGGCAAAACTGAATGCCTACTTTGGCGAATACGGCGGTCAGTACGTTCCGCAAATTCTAGTTCCAGCACTGGAGCAACTAGAGCAAGCGTTTATCGACGCGCAAGAAGATCCAGAATTCCGCAGCGAATTCATGACGCTTCTCCAAGAGTATGCGGGCCGTCCAACGGCTTTGACTCTAACTCGTAACCTAACCAAAGGTACGAAAACCAAACTGTACCTAAAACGTGAAGACCTACTTCACGGTGGCGCGCACAAGACCAACCAAGTGTTAGGTCAAGCGCTACTTGCAAAACGCATGGGTAAAAACGAAATCATCGCAGAAACAGGCGCAGGCCAACACGGTGTAGCAACTGCACTAGCGTGTGCGCTGCTTGGCCTTAAGTGTCGCGTTTACATGGGTGCAAAAGACGTTGAGCGTCAAAGCCCGAACGTATTCCGTATGAAGCTAATGGGCGCAGAAGTTATTCCTGTCCACTCGGGTTCAGCTACGCTTAAAGACGCATGTAACGAAGCGCTACGCGACTGGTCTGCAACTTATGAAGACGCGCACTACCTACTAGGTACAGCGGCAGGTCCTCACCCATTCCCAACCATCGTGCGTGACTTCCAACGCATGATTGGTGAAGAAACGAAGAATCAGATTTTGGCACGTGAAGGCCGTCTTCCTGATGCGGTTATCGCATGTGTGGGCGGTGGTTCAAACGCTATCGGCATGTTTGCTGACTTCATCGAAGAAGAAAGCGTTCGCCTAATTGGTGTTGAGCCAGCAGGTAAAGGTATCGATACTGACCAGCACGGTGCACCACTTAAGCATGGTAAAACAGGCATCTTCTTCGGTATGAAAGCGCCATTGATGCAAGATCCAAACGGCCAAGTTGAAGAGTCTTACTCAGTATCTGCTGGCCTTGATTTCCCTTCAGTTGGTCCACAACACGCCCACCTAAACGCAATCGGCCGTGCTGAATACGACAACGTAACAGATGATGAGGCGCTAGAAGCATTCCAAGAGATTGCGCGTCACGAAGGTATCATCCCTGCTCTAGAATCTTCTCACGCACTGGCTCATGCACTGCGTATGGCTCGTGAGAATCCAGAAAAAGAGCAATTATTGGTCGTTAACCTATCAGGTCGTGGTGACAAAGACATCTTCACCGTACACGCCATCTTAGAAGAAAAAGGAGCAATCTAATGAGCCGTTATGAAAAGATGTTTGAGCGCCTAAACGAAAAGAACCAAGGCGCATTTGTACCGTTCGTAACGGTTTGCGATCCAAACGCCGAGCAGTCTTACAAAATCATGGAAACACTGGTCGAGTCTGGCGCAGATGCCCTTGAACTCGGTATTCCATTTTCAGATCCTCTTGCGGATGGCCCGACCATCCAAGGCGCTAACATTCGTGCGCTAGATTCAGGCGCAACACCGGATATCTGCTTCGAACAAATTGGTAAGATCCGAGCTAAGTACCCAGAGCTACCTATTGGCCTTCTGATGTACGCGAACCTTGTTTACTCTCGTGGTATCGAGAGCTTCTATGAGCGTTGTGCAAAAGCAGGCATCGATTCTGTTTTGATTGCAGACGTACCAACTAATGAAAGTACTGAGTTCGTTGCGGCTGCAGAGAAGTTTGGTATTCACCCAATCTTCATCGCACCACCAACGGCAAGTGATGAAACACTGAAGCAAGTATCTGAGTTAGGTGGCGGCTACACTTACCTACTCTCTCGTGCAGGTGTTACTGGCGCAGAAACCAAAGCAAACATGCCTGTAGGTCATATGCTGGATAGACTGAACAAATTTGATGCGCCACCAGCGCTACTTGGTTTTGGCATCTCTGAGCCTGCACAGGTGAAACAAGCACTAGAATCTGGTGCGGCTGGTGCAATTTCTGGTTCAGCCGTGGTAAAAATCATTGAAGCGAACGTTGAGCAGCCACAAATTATGCTCGACAAGCTAGGTGAATTCGTTTCTGCAATGAAAGCTGCCACTCAAAAATAATTTCAGTTTGATATGACACAACAACGCCCGCTTAACATTATGTTTAGTGGGCGTTTTCTTACTATCGCGTTTATACCACGTCATTTTTTGTTCAACGCCCGCACTTTCCAAATCTATCTCAAGCAGAGCACTCAAAGAGTGTTAAGCTTGGGTAACTTAACTAACTCAATAAAGCAATGTGCAGTAAGGTTGCTACATGGAAGAAGTCAAAACACTGCTAGCCAAATGTCCTGTACTATCAGGGCTGCCAGATAAAGGGCTTAGTGAAGCAGCGCAAATGACTAAGGTTCGCTGCTTCGACGAAAAAGCACTGATTTGCAATAAAGGTGCGCTTCAATCTTCTCTTATGGTCATAGCTCAAGGTGCAGTGAGAGTGAACTCAATTAGTTCAAAAGGCAAAGAAGTCACACTGATGATTTTCGAAGCTGGTGGCTGGTTTGGAGACAATGTTTTTTCTCCCGGCATGCCTCGTATTTTTGGTGCGACCGCGCATTCGGACGTGACTGTAATGGAGCTTCCTGGAGATAAATTTCGCCAATTACTCGCCAAATACCCTCAAAGTTACCCCACTATACTCGACTTACTTAGCCGCCGCTTGTGGTCTGCTATTTCTGTTATCGAAGATGACGCGATTAGAGGAATTGAAGAACGAGTCGCCAAAAGGTTGCTGCTACTTGCTGAATACCAACTTAATCAAGCGATCGATACTCGACCATGCGTTGTCAGGGTAACAAGAGAACATATCGCTAACATGATGGGGCTAACTCGTCAGAGCGTACACAAGATACTAAAACGATTAGAAAGTATTGGGATGCTAGAGCTAAACTATGGCTCAGTAACCATTACCAATCCGAAACGCTTAGAAGAATACTTTAAAGAACTCGAGCAATAGATCCATTCAACAAACGGTAAGTATTGTCTAACGATAGCTAAAAACCTTATGCATCTAATTGGTCAAGAGCACAACACCATTTGCACTTAGGCAAGTGGCGCTGTGACACAAAAACCATTGAATTGACTAAGCTATATTCAATTCAGATTTCAACTCACGTTTCAAAATCTTTCCTGTCGCACTCATCGGGAGGTGTTCACGAATTTCGACATAACGAGGATATTTAAACGAGGCTAATTGCTCTTTACCCCACTTTTGTAATGAATCGGCGTCAATGTATTCTTTTGGTTTAAGTACAACGTAGGCTTTTATCTCTTCGCCATACTCTTCATTTGGAATCCCTATCACCGCGACCATTGAAACGGCAGGATGAGTCATGAAAACTTCTTCAATTTCTCTGGGATAAACATTAAATCCACCTCGAATGATCAGATCTTTCATTCTATCGACAATAAATAAATTACCTGAACTGTCAAAGCGGCCCACATCACCAGTATGGAACCAACCATTTTGTAGCGCAGATTCAGTAACTTCTGGGCGGTCAAGATATCCCTTCATAACATTATGACCACGCACAACAATCTCACCTTCTTCGCCTATCGGTAGTGCATTGCCTTCAATGTCGATAACTCTTACTTCGACGCCTTGAACCGGTTGACCTACCGAGCCTGGTATTCGCTCCTGATCTAAATGATTAAAACATGCAATAGGACTTGTCTCCGACAACCCGTATCCTTCTAAGATCGGCACATTAAATGTTTCTTCAAAGGTTCGAAAGATTTCGGTTGGTAATGGCGCACCACCGCTTACTGCAACACGCAATGACGAGGTATCAAATTGATGCTGCACATGAAGCAGACCGATGTACATCGTTGGCACACCAGCAAATATCGTCACCCTATGTTTTTCCACCAGCTCAAGAACATGTTTAGGCTCAAACCTAGGCACTAACACCAATGTTGCCCCGCCCAAAACACTAGCATTTAAGTGGACGGTTTGACCAAATGTATGAAATAAAGGCAAAGTTACTAAGTGAATATCATCGGCCTGGCTGCCCATAATGTTTTGTGCCACCAGAGCGTTCATTATGATGTTCTGCTGAGTCAGTTCAGCGCCTTTTGGTAAGCCTGTCGTCCCTGATGTATACAAAATCACACATGTATCATCCGCATTACGCGGTATATAATCCGGCAACGGTTGGACATCGGCTATAAACGCATTGAGAGTTATTACACCATTCCAATAGCTTTCATCTTGAGATTGAGTCAATACGACTATGCCTTCGCATGTATCGACTTGTTCAAAGGCTTTGACACCCTCTTTTGCCATTGGCAGTTCTTTCGTCCCTTCAAAGCAGAAATAAAACTTCGCTTTTGAATCTTCTAAGTGATACTTAATTTCTCGCGCTTTCAAAAGCACATTTAATGGGACTGCAACCGCGCCAGCTTTTTGTATTGCATAATAAACAAACGCGAAAAAAGGAATGTTTGGGCATGAAATCGCAACGCGGTCACCTGGCTTTACGCCTTTATTGATTAAAGACGCTGCGATCTTGCCGGCGATCGCATCAAACTGCGCATAATTTATCTTTTCAGTGCCACATATCAACGCCGTTTTATCTGGTTTACTCGCAGCATTTCTTTGTAACGCAGCAGCAAGATTCATCATAGTCTCTTCACCTCTTACTTGTCTTTCTCGTCTAATCAGCTCAGGAGCATTAACTAAGCAAGTTATCCTTAACACTGGATCGTCAGCATTTGATTCTCACCAGTCATTACCATTTAACATTATGTTTACAACGCAATCAGGACTAAGAATGTAAAGCAATTAACATTTCAGAAGGCAAATTAATAAAAGTGTGAGCTTGAAAGAGATGAATTGTTATAAATATCACCCCAAGTCACTAAAAACTCTGACTGCAATAGCAAATACAAAAGCGGTTAAAATTAACAAAAAGAAAACAAATAAAGAGAAATAAACTTGAACAATCCCAAGCGTAACCCTTATAAGAAAAATCAATAGCAAACGTTTGCCATTGAACAAAACTTTATCGTTCGTCAATAAAATATCGATTAATCCATCAATAATACCTTGCTGCATATTGCCAATTGTAAACGATAAGTGTAAAAAGCAAGGCGAGATAATTATCCGTAAATCCATTTATGGTTAGTGGGTAATTTTAGGATTTTACATTTTATTAGCACAGAGGTTATGGAAGTGTTAAAAGAAAAGAGTTTGCTAAACAACATTGGCGTACAAGTCGTAATCGCCATGATCGTGGGCACAGCCGTTGGTGCCATGATGGGTCATGATGCGACAGTGTTCGCTCCTTTAGGTGCTATCTTTATCAACTTAATCAAAATGTTGGTTATTCCTTTGGTTGCTGTAGCCTTGATTTCTGGCGCCGCTGGTCTTGGGAACAGCCAGTCAGCAGGTAAAGTTGGTATCGTCACTCTAGGTTATTTTGGTTTAACATCCGCCCTAGCCGTTGCGCTTGCACTATTTATGGGTGAAGTATTCCAACCAGGCATGGGTATCGACGTCTCTGGCGTTGAAGGCATGTTCTCAGCAGAATACGCTTCAAAAGGTGAACTACCGACTTTCTGGGCAACCATCACTGGTATGATCCCAACCAACGTTTTCCAATCACTAAATGAAGCAAACATCCTACAGATCCTCGTTTTCTGTATGTTCTTTGGTATTGCGATTTCTAAGCAAGCAAAAGAGCGTCGTGAACCAATCATCAATGGTGTCAACTGCATCGTTGACGCAATGGTTTGGATGATCAACAAAGTAATGATCATTGCACCTATCGGTGTATTTGGTCTGATGGCAGAAGCCGTCGGTACGTTTGGTTTTGGTGCGCTAATGGTGGTGTTTAAACTGTTCGTTGTTTACGTTGCCGCCATCCTAATCTTCGGTTTCGTTGTTTACCCAGCAATGGTGCATGTTTTCACGAAGACATCTGCGAAGAAATTCCTGTCTTCAATGAAGAAACCGCAAGCAGTTGCGCTTTCAACAGCGTCTTCTATGGCAACACTGCCTGTCACAATGGACACCTGTGAAAAAGAGCTGGGCGTAAAAAATTCAACTGCATCATTTGTTCTGCCTCTAGGCGCAACGATCAACATGTCAGGTAATGCGATTTACTATGGCTTGGTTGCTATCTTCTTTGCTCAACTGTTCAATATCGATCTAGGCATGGGCGCTTACATTGCAATTATCGTAACGTCTACATTGGGTGCGGTTGGTCAAGCGGGTGTTCCTGGCCCTTCTTTCCTAGTGGTTGCCGTGCTTCTTGCCGCTGGTATTCCAATTGAAGGTCTACCGCTGCTATTCGCTCTTGACCGTATTTTCGATATGATTCGTACAGCACTGAACATCACAGGTGATGCTGCATGTGCAGTTATCGTTGATGCGCTAATTGAAGAAGAAACGGCAGAAGCTGAGCTTAAAAAGCAAGAAGCCTAACCCTTTCTTGAATAGACCAAAAACCGCTCATTATGAGCGGTTTTTTTGTCTTTTCTTGCATTACGTAACTATACAAATAGAAACCGATGGCATAAATTTTTCAAAATGATATAAACCATTACAAAATATAACAAAACGTTAGAACTAGGTTATATCATGAGTCTTGAGCAATCTTTGGAATATCTCACCAAAACAAATTTGCCGATCGAATCAAAGCAGCAGGCACTGGTTGACTCAGTTATTCTTACCCTAACGAAACAAAAACGAGATGCTCTTTTTCAACAGGTTGCTCTGTATCGAATAAAACTGCTTAAATCTCTCTTTCCTAAACACGCATCAAAAAGTCTTTCTGCACTATTTGAGTTAATGGATTATCGAGATTTAGTGCAACAGTATCCGACAGGTTTCTCCAAAGAGATTCGTTTACTTGAACAACTTGCCGCAGATTGTTACCCGCATTGGATGGTTTTCTGGTGTCAATGCGAGATCGAAGCAATCAAGCAAAAATATCCTTCAAACGAAGCTGCGATTCCTACTCCGCTTCCGTTTGACGACCACAGCTATACTAGCGTGTTAATTGAAGATATCGCAGATTGCGATCTTGAGGTAATGCTGCCAAATCATGCAGCGTTAATGCCGATTTCCGAAGCGATCACACTGAATAATCTTGAGCTTTTCGTCCAAACTGAACAATGGTTTGAAATCTTGCCTCTTTTATCACTCTCGCAAAAAGGGCAGCACTTTGCGCTCTTGCTCAAATCGTCATCTTCACCAATCATGGTCTCCTCCGCTTTAGTGCAAGGCTGGCATCAACGAAATAACTGGCTCAGTTACTCACCACAGTTTAGTAACGAACAATGGCAGTTTTGCTTTCCTAATCATGGGTACAGTGTTCTCAATCAACTGGGTATTTTGGAGTGTCTTGCTCTAACTCATGAGCACACTCTTATTGGGTTTGATGCTCAGTTTCAATCTCATGTAAAGAACACTGAAGCGGTTTGCGAAGTACTGCGTCTTACGGTGGGAGGCAACATTCAACAAAAGCTGTATTTTTTGTATCTGGCGCAAAAAACTATGATGAGCGAGCTCTATAAAGCAGGCTATAAGCTCGGCTTTACCATTATTGAGCAAGTATTTATGTTAAATTTCTATCAATCTATTGATTTAAGTGCCTACTTTCACTCAGGATACCGCGACATTAACGGTGACGGTACCAAGACATACCGCGGTTTCTGGAATTTAGGTATGATGGTTGAAGCATTTCAAGACATACAATTTCGCGACTACAAACATTGCGTACGAACAAAAAGAATGGATAAAAAGGTGAATGAGCATGCTTGATGTTCATTTGCACGGTCTCTTTTACCCAAAAGCAATGGCATTGTACGCGACTGTACTAATAGTATTCGCTTGGTTACTGTATTACTGCTATCGCCTAAAACAGAAGAGTGAATCAATCTTAGGCTCGCATCACGCGCCTTACATCGCTTATTCCAGCTGTATCATTGTTTGGATAAGCAGCAACGCCTATTTCCATACCGATTTATTGCCAGAATTAGGCTCTGTTGGTGGCATTTTTATGGCTAAGTTAGCGAACTTAGCGTCTTTTTTCGCCTTTGCGTTTGCATTCTATTTTTCTTGCCAGTTAACCGCAGATGTTAAAAAAACAGCGGTCAAAGTCTGGCAAAAAGTCGTCTTTGTCGCACTAGCAACGTATTCACTGTACATCAACTTAGTGCCGAATCTTACTGTCGAAAATGTCACCATTAGTGGTCCAAGCCAGTTCGTCATTGAATTTGGCCCACATACCTCATATTTTTTCATTAGTTTGCTAGCTTTCGTGGTACTAACGCTGCTTAACTTGATTGCCATGCGCGCTAACAGCAGCAAGCTCACGCTAGCAAAAAGCAACTATATGATCGCTGGCATTTTGGTATTCATGTTATCTACGGCAGTGATACACCTTGGAATGACGTATTTCCTTGGCGACTTCTCCCTAACTTGGTTACCACCAGCACTTTCAATCAGCGAAATGTTGTTTGTGGGCTATGCCCTACTTACCTCTCGCTTCTACAGCGCTAAATATCTCACGTACTTAACGGTAAGCGCGCTCTTAGTCTGCGCCATTTTTGTTCTGCCGCTAGGGGCGATATTTATTCCTATCTCTGAAGATAACCAATGGCTTGTTGCGGTACCTTTATGCGCGCTTATCGGTATCACTTGGCACTTGCTTTTTAAGCGAGTCAGTCGTTTCGCTTCGTATTTTATTTATGGGAAACGACACACTCCCGTTCAGCAAATCCTTGGGTTAGAGGAAGAGTTTAAACGCTCAATAGATGATGCTATGCGTCAGTTGGCATCGTTACTTAACATACCAAACAACAAGCTACAGCTAGTCACTAGCAATTACACAGAAACGTTTTACGAAGAGTACCTGCCGTCAAGCAAGTCAGTTCTCGTGCTAGATGAGTTGTCTGAAGAAATTGATTATGCCTCCTCTTCTAAAGGGTCGATGAGAAAGCTCTACGAGCGCATGCGCTCAAGCAATACTGCGCTCGTTATGCCTCTCTTCGGTCGTGGAAAGTCTGTTACTCACTTACTAATTTCTTCACATAAAATAGATAATAAGCTGTTTTCTAATGAAGAAATCTCAGCTCTGCAAACGTTATTAGTTCGCATCCAGAGCACCATTGAAGCCGATAGAAAGGTACGCCAAAGCCGTGCGCTGGCTAACTCCATTGCACATGAAATGCGTAACCCTCTCGCTCAAGTACAATTACAATTTGAAGCTTTAAAACAGCATATAGAGTCAAACGCCTCACTGGATACGCTAAAAAGAGAAATTGATAAAGGTGAAGCCGCTATACAACGCGGTAGACAACTTATCGATATTATTTTACGAGAAGTTAGCGACAGTTCACCAGAGCATGAGCCTTTAGCTCTCACTTCCATACATAAAGCCATCGACCAAGCAGTAAGCCGTTATGGTTTTGAAAACGATCAAATAATAGAGAGAATTAACCTGCCACAGGCACACGATTTTGTCGCGAAGTTAAATGAGACCCTGTTTAACTTTGTCATTTTCAATTTGATTCGTAACGCTATCTACTATTTTGATTCTTATCCCGACAGTCAAATTGAGATTCGTACCCAGACGGGGGCTTACGAAAACATTCTGATCTTCCGAGATAGTGGGCCAGGTATAGATAGCAGTATCTTATACAAGATATTTGATGACTTTTTCTCGTATCAAAAAAGCGGAGGCAGTGGCTTAGGTTTGGGCTATTGCCAACGTGTTATGCGCTCCTTCGGAGGACGAATAGAGTGCCAGTCTGAATTGAACGAGTTCACAGAATTCTACTTGTATTTCCCAGTCGTACCAAACGCACCAAAACCAGAGACATTAAGAGCACCGGACTTTGATAGCTGGAAAGCAACTGCATCACATTCTGAAAATCATTCAGCTCAACACGTACAAGTATGTAAAGATGCACCAACAGTGCTCATTGTAGATGACAAAGAGGTGCAACGCACCTTGGTACAGATGTATTTAAAAAGATTGGGAGTCAACAGCTTACAAGCAAATAATGGAGCCTCTGCGGTAGAACTATTCCACTCTCACAAGATTGATCTCGTTCTTATGGATGTCCAAATGCCGGTAATGAATGGATTTGACGCCAGCCAGCGGATTAAGCAAATCACATCCTCCGTTCCAATCATTGCCTTATCTGGTGAGTCTGGAGCTAGAGAGTTGGAGCTAATTTCGAAACTCATGGATGACAGGCTCGAAAAGCCCACCACGTTAAATGCACTTCAAGTCGTCATCCAAAGATGGTTACAGAACGAGAATTTTGCACCTTCCAGCACTTTTTAATTTGCAAATATAGAATTGGCACTAGATGTGCATTATTGGAGTAAATCGAATTATCCAGAAGGTCAAGCAGGCTGCAAATGAGTAGCGTATGAGCTTGATAAGGAGATCGCCATGTTACTTCATCGACATACATACTACGGCTTGATTCATCATGGAATCAAAACACTGTTACTTGATCGCTTAGGCCACTATACAGAAGAAGAGTATCATCAATATCTGACCCTGATGACTGGTAAATCCACTTGCTTCACGATGTCTCTCGAAGAGCTAGAAGCAACGGTCGATAACTTACTGCGGGAAGGCTATTTAGAAGATGTAAAAACGCTTATTTCCCAATATCAACGTGTGGCTTAAGGTTTAAAACTCTCAACTCTATTGCCGCTTCACGCGGCAATTTTTATTCCTTCCACTTGCTGTTTCGACGTGGAAGAAGCTTGCGGGCTGTACGATATACTAAGCGTTACTATTCTTACCTTAACTTCCTCAGTATTCACATCTTGTCAGATTCCGTTAGACTGTCTTCAATTCAATAATTAGGTAGATTTTGCCATCATGAAGCAGATCCTAGACTTTATACCACTCATCGTTTTCTTCGCTTTATACAAGCTGTACGACATCTACGTAGCGACAGGTGCACTGATCGTAGCAACAGCCATTCAACTTGTCGTCACCTACGCGCTGTATAAGAAAGTCGAAAAGATGCAGCTAATAACATTTGTTATCGTCACTATCTTCGGCGGCATGACCCTTTTCTTCCACGACGACAATTTTATAAAGTGGAAAGTCACCATCATTTACGCGATTCTGGCGATTGGCTTAGCAGTGAGCCACGCATTGGGAAAATCAGCCATCAAAGGTATGCTAGGCAAGGAAATTACGTTACCTGACGCTGTTTGGGCAAAGATTAACTGGGCTTGGGTTGGCTTCTTCTCATTCTTCGCTGGCCTAAATATTTATATTGCTTACGAATTGCCGTTGGATGTTTGGGTTAACTTCAAAGTATTTGGAATGTTGATCGCGACATTTGCCTACATGATTGCGACTGGCTTTTACATTTATAAACACATGCCAAAAGAACAAAAAAATAACTCATCCGATGTGTCCACTGATGATTAAAAACTCAGTTTTGCTATAATCCGCGACTTCACAGCGACCTTAAGGTCGCTGTTTTGCTCCATGTATCAGTAAACCGCTCAAACAACGTACCGTTTTCAGACCATTCTTGCTGCTGTAAACCAACTTTCTCTGGTCCGGTATCTGCGGTTTTTTAAGGACCTTTGGTTCTAGGTATTTACTATGTTGGCGCTTAGTTTGAGCGCCTTTAAGATTTAGGATGTCACAATGAGTCAAGAAATTAGCTCTCCGAAAGGTCAAATGCTGCTTCGTACCCTTGCAATGCCTGCAGATACAAACGCCAATGGCGATATTTTTGGCGGTTGGATAATGTCTCAGCTCGACTTAGCGGGCGCGATTCTGGCAAAAGAGATCTCTTGTGGTCGCGTTGTCACCGTTTCGGTATCAAGCATTACGTTCAAAAAACCTGTTGGTGTGGGCGATGTCGTATGCTGCTACGGCGAATGCACTAAGATCGGCCGCACATCCATGAGTGTCGATTTGGAAGTATGGGTCAAACCCGTCAAAGCTCACGGTGTTGGCGAACGCTTCATGGTTTGTGATGCGACCTTCAACTACGTAGCCATTGACAGTGAAGGTAAACCACGTCCGGTTCAGAATTAGTCAACCTACAACGCTAACAGTTAGAAAGGATCTCACATTTTCTGTTGTTCACTTGTGAGAGACACAAAAAAGGCGTTAAATTAACACTTTACCCTACCAATTAAGGAACTATGCTATGTGGTATGTCATCTTTTCACAGGACGTTGAGAACTCGTTGGAAAAACGCATGAGCGTTCGCCCACAACACTTGGATCGCTTACAAAAGCTACAAGACGAAGGTCGCCTTCTTACAGCTGGTCCGATGCCTGCGATAGATTCTGACAATCCTGGAGAAGCTGGATTTACGGGCTCAACTGTCATCGCTGAATTCGCCTCTCTAGAGGATGCTAAAGCGTGGGCAGAAGCCGATCCTTATGTAGCGGCTGGTGTTTACGATCATGTAATCGTGAAACCGTTCAAAAAAGTGTTTTAATTTATGAAAAAATTACTGTGTCTTTTCTTGGTATTTGGTGCTCTGGCTGGCTGTTCATCAACCGATGATAATCAGCGCCAACTTGAGCTTATGGCATCAAACCGAGCAGGAGTCTTGTCAGCGGGCCTCCCTTTAGAGTACGGTCCACTGCAAATAATGCGTGTCTCATCCAACAAAAATGTTGTAGAGATGATGATGATTTATAACGATGGCGCACTCGGTGCAAAGCCGTTAAATCAAGTACTGAATACCAGTATCTATACCTACTGCAGCAACCCAGAAGTTCGCAAGCAAATTGATATGGGCTTGATGTATCGTATTAAGGTACGTAATTCTCGCGGTCAGTTGATGGCAGATGAGTTGGTTTCCGCACAGACTTGTACTCAGGTGAAGTAGCTACAGTAATTTTTGTTGCTTTCGGCATGAGACGATGATTCGCTATTATTGGATAATCTGAAAACGAAAGTTAACAATTAAGAATAGAAAAACGGAGACCACAGTCTCCGTTTTTATTTGCTGTAACGATGTGTTACGCCAGCTCAGCACGGAGCTTCTTCGCCGCTGAAACCAGATTTGCCAATGCGGCTTCTGTCTCCTTCCAGTTTCGTGTTTTCAGACCACAATCTGGGTTTACCCACAAACGTTGAGCCGGAATTTTTTCTGCCGCTTTCTTGATTAAACCTTCAATCCATTCTTCCGTAGGAATGTTTGGTGAGTGAATGTCATAAACACCAGGGCCAATTTCGTTCGGGTAATTGAACTCTTCAAATGCTTTCAGCAACTCCATATTCGAGCGAGATGTTTCAATGGTAATGACGTCCGCATCGAGTGCCGCAACCGAATCAATGATTTCATTGAACTCGCTGTAACACATATGAGTGTGAATCTGAGTTTCTGGTTTTGCACTTGCCGCAGAGACCTTAAACGCATTTACGGCCCATTCTAAGTACGCTTTGTGATCGCGTTTTTTGAGTGGTAAACCTTCTCGAATGGCTGGCTCATCAATTTGAATGATATTGATGCCTGCATCTTGCAGGTCAGACACCTCATCACGCAGTGCCAAAGCAAGTTGCTGCGCAATTTCTTGACGTGTGATGTCTTCACGTGGGAACGTCCAACATAAAATCGTTACTGGTCCAGTCAACATGCCTTTCATCTGTTTGCTGGTTAGCGATTGTGCGTACGTCGACCATTCAACTGTGATCGGTTTTTCACGTTCAATGTCAGCAACTACAATGGCAGGTTTCACACAGCGAGAGCCATAACTCTGTACCCAACCAAATTTGGTCGTTTGAAAACCCGCCAAGTTCTCAGCGAAGTATTCCACCATGTCGTTACGCTCTGCTTCACCGTGAACAAGCACATCTAGGTCGAGCGCCTCTTGACGTTTCACTGCGTCAGCAATATGTCCTTTAAGTGCTTGGATATATTCAGACTCAGATAATTGACCTGTACGATAAGCGCTGCGCTGCACCCGGATTTCACCCGTTTGAGGAAAAGAGCCGATTGTCGTTGTTGGCAACAAAGGCAAGCCCAATACTTCAGCTTGATGCGCAGCACGCTCTGCATAAGGTGCGCTGCGCTCGGCAAGTGACGCGGTAATGTTGTTTAAACGCGCTTGTACTTGAGGTTTATTCACATGTGTTGCTCTCTTGCGCGCTTTGATTGGCTGGCTATAGGTATCACAAGCGCGAATCGCATTTTGATCACCATCGAGCGCTCGGCCAAGCAAGGCGACTTCTGCCACTTTTTGTTTTGCAAAGGCAAACCAACTTTTTACTTCTTCGCTCAGTTCTGTTTCCAGTGCTAAATCAACAGGGCTATGTAGCAGAGAACATGAACTGGCAACCCAAAGTTTGTCGCCCAGTTTCTCTTTGACTGGCTGTAGACGCTCGAGTTGGGTACTTAAATCTGAACGCCACACATTACGACCATTCACAACACCAGCAGAAAGCACCCAATCCTCCGGTAACTTGGTAACTACATCGTCAAGCTGCTTAGGGACGGCAGATAAATCGATATGCAAACCATCCACCGGTAGCTCTACAATTTTGTCTAGCGTATCGCTTACGGAGTCAAAGTACGTCGTTAGCAGCACTTTTACATCGCTTCGAATCACTTGGTAGGCTAGCTTAAACGAATCAGCCCATTTGCTTTCTAGCTCCAGTGACAAAATTGGCTCATCAATCTGAACCCACTCAACACCTTGACTTGCTAGCTTTGCCAAAATAGCTTGGTAAGCAGTAAGTAAGCGTGGTAGCAGGGTTAAGCGGTCAAACCCTTCTTCGACCTCTTTGCCCAAGTAAAGGTAACTGACTGGGCCAAGCAAAACAGGCTTCACTTGGTGGCCAGCTTGAAGCGCTTCGTTGACTTCTTCAAACAGTTGCGGCCAGCTCACTTCAAACGTATCGTCCTTGCTGAACTCAGGGACAATGTAATGGTAGTTTGTGTTGAACCATTTGGTCATATCCGATGCCGCAGCGCCCGCACAGCTGCAACCCGCCTGAGATTGACCGCGACCCACTTTAAACAACGTATCCAGGTTAGGGAAACCATCAGCGTGACGCTTTGGCACATGACCCAATAGCAACGTGGTCGTCAGTACATGATCATACCAAGCGAAGTCGCCAGCGGTGGCAAAACTCAGACCAGCATCCGTTTGTGTTTGCCAGTTTTTGGCGCGTAGATCTGCCCCAACCTTTTTAAGCTCAGCTTGATCAATTTCCCCTCGCCAGTATTTCTCCTGAGCGAATTTTAATTCTCTTTTTTCACCGATACGTGGATAACCTAATATGTGAGTCGTTGTCGCCATGTCCCTATTCCTTTCTCAATTTTGTTCAATTTGTTTGGATCAGAGCATCTTTCGGTAAAGAGTAAGATGTCTGGATGGCTAAACTATCGCTCTCATCTGATATTAGAACAACGTCCATTTATTCAACTTGTTTATTAAAAAAATTCATCATGAAGCGACATGATTCGCAAATAAAAACAACAAACAGACGTCTAGACGTTTACATATCCATTTTTTGTCGTTAAGTTATTTACACGATTGCTATTCTGTTCATAGCGAGCAACAAAGGATGAAAGGAATTCATGATAGAGCTAAAACATTTGCGGACACTCACTTCGCTTCGAGACACTGGCTCTCTAACGGCGACAGCGACCGCTTTGCATCTCACTCAGTCGGCACTGTCTCATCAGATCAAAGATTTGGAGGCGCGAATTGGAGGGCAACTGTTCCTGAGAAAGACTCGTCCGGTGAAGTTCACTTCAGAGGGAGAAATCCTATTGCGTCTTGCAGAAGATATCCTTCCGAAACTCGCAAGAGCAGAAAATGATTTAGCGAGCTTGAAAGAAGACGTCAATGGCCGATTACATATGGCCATTGAATGTCACTCTTGCTTCCAATGGCTAATGCCTGCACTTAGGGAGTACCAACTTGCTTGGCCTAGCGTAACATTGGACTTTTCCTCTGGTTTTGGCTTTGAACCACTCCCAGCTTTATTGGCAGGCGAACTCGATCTTGTTATTACTTCCGATATCCAACCTCGATCTGAAGTCCACTACGAGCCTCTATTCGACTTTGAAATGCGTTTAATTACCGCAACCAACCACCCATTGGCGGAAAAAGAAATTATTGATCCGCAAGATCTCGCAGATCAAACCATGCTCTCTTATCCGGTTCAAAAACAAAGGCTAGACGTCGTAAAACACTTTCTTCAGCCAGCAGGAATAGAACCTGCGAAATGGAAGCAAGCCGACAACACTCTCATGTTAGTTCAGATGGTCTCTGCTGGATTAGGGGTGGCGGCACTACCCAATTGGGCGATTTCTGAATTTTCTCGCCAAGGTCTTATTACCAGTAAACCTTTTGGCCAAGGCTTATGGCGTCGCTTGTTTGCTGCAACGCGTCACTCAGAGAAAGAAAAGCGTTACTTACAAGCTTTTTTCGCAACCGCGAGGCTACAATGTAAAAGCCACCTTGACGGAATCAAGGTGGCTTAAAAGATTTGGGTTATGAAAGGCTTAGCGTTGATATGCTTTAAATTGGTTAGTCAATGGATCGTACTGATAACCGAGCATATCAAGCTTGCCGACTACAGACTCTACATCCATCTCATACACTGATACTAACTCGTCAAAACTGTCGCACTCTAAACGTAGCTTTTCGTTGACGATACCTAGCAAAATAGTGCTGTCCAGATTACCTACATTGCTTAAATCCATCGCGACTCTCCTCTTCGACAAGGTATATAAACAAGCGTAGTAGTAATCACGCGAATTTAAAGTGAGTGAGATCTAAAACGTGATCACCTTATACCCAAGCATCAAGAAAGCACTTGGATATAAGCCGTCTAACTTTGTCTTTAGAGTAGAGGTCAAGCCGCGAGAGAGAATAAACCTTGCAGGCTCGTCATCGACGCGAGTGCTAGCAACAAAGCTACGCTCAGTTGCACCTTTTCTGGTTTCTTATGCGTAAAAATATGCCAACACCACACGATAATTGAAGAAATTAGCATAGCTAAAGACAGCAAGATCGGCTGTGTTGCAGCGTTTAGTGTGGCTTCATCTAACTGGTAAGAAGCAAACAACGTTGCGATGACTAATAGCATTCCAGACACAATGCCAGTAACTGGTAAAATGCGGTGAAATGCCTGTAATCTGCTGCGAGCTATCGTAAGTAGCAATTGAGAAAATGACGCCCCAAGGAAAAATATCATTAGCGCCATCGCTATCGATGCTGGCCAGCTTGATTGCTCAAATACCTGAATACTTACATACGCAAAGGCCAAACCATTCGCTAAATGCATCGCCCATAGTGGCCCTTTTTCACGCGTTTTCTTGGTTTGAACCTGAGAATAGAAGTAGAAAATAGCAAACACGATCATAAATGCTTCAATGCGAAGTGACGCAACAGCGAGCCACAATACAGCTACTGCAGGCAACATTTTATGAAGACGTCCTCGCTGACCAGGACAAATATCGCCCTTGATTAGAAGCAAAGTCAGTAGCGCTTGTGCGCCAAATAGCATCGGAGGGAAAGTAACCAGCAATTGTTGAATCATGTTGAATGCACGCTCAAAAGTCATTTGGGGGGCGATAATATCAAATCAACTATCGCCAAACCACCGAAAGTCGGCCCCCAAATGAGCTAAAACGGTAAGACAATTTTATTCACAGAGAAGCAAGATACTTCAACGCGTCTTCCTGCGTTAAAACTCCACGGTACTCTTCTTTGGTATTACACAGTACCCAAGGGAAACGGATGCCGGTTTTAACCAACTCTCGAATAACAGAGACAGGTAAATCCTCATCAACCAACACAAATTCGGTGCTCATTATCTGATTAACAGGACGTTTCCAAATTCGGCTTTCTCGTTCAGTTTCTCGCTCTGTTCCCATCGAAGGCGTTAGGTGTAAATTCACCGTCTCTTTCGTAATTAACCCAACACAACGATTTTCATTGAGAACAACTAAAGGCGAGCTTGGATTCAAATTCATGTACTCCACTGCCAAGGAGAGCGGTTCTCCAGGGTCCATAGACCTGACTTGTTCATGGCTCAAAGATTGCAACACATCACTTTGCTTAGACTCAATCGCGATGTCAGAGAACAGATGCTCATAACTGTCCGCTTTATCCATCAAATCGACAGGCACGGCAGCAGAAAATAGAAAGCCCTGCATGTAATCGACACCGATTTCTGCCAATACTTGAAGTTCTTGCTTAGATTCCACGCCTTCAGCAACCACTTTTACATTCATTTGCTGTGCAAGCTCGGTGACCATTTTCACAATGTTATAGCTAGTGCTCCCTTTATGAATGTTCTTGACGAATTTTCGGTCTATTTTCAGTAAATCAAACTGCCCTTTTTCTAGATAAGAAAAAGAAGAATACCCAGTACCGAAGTCATCAATCGCGATCTCAATGCCCTCTTTCCGCACTTCCTCTAGAGCTCGAGTATGCTCCTCATCTTGTTCAAAATACGCGGTTTCTGTTAGCTCGATAGTTACTCGCTTAGGGTCTACACCACTGGCTTTAATCAAATCATGCGACCGCTGAAGGATCTGAAGAGAATCCAATTTCGTATTGAGGGAGCGATTGATGGTCACGCCCACTTCCTCGCCATAAATTTCTTGTAAGCGCGGAAAATGCTTCAACGCAGCTTGGCAGACCACATCATCAAGTGCCGCTATGAGTTCTAGATCTTCAATAATAGCGATCATCTTTTGCGTACAATACGCATCATTTTCATCATAGAAGCGTGCGAGAGCCTCGAACTTAACCACTCTTCCGGTTTGAACGTCGATAATCGGTTGAAAGTAAACGTCCACTAGCCCACTCTCTATTTGCGCCTCCAAAAACGCCTCGAGATGTTGGCGCTTCACTAATTCAGAGTGAAGTTCACTATCGTAAAAGTTGAAATAGCTGCCTTCACCGGAAATAGAGGACAACATCGCTTGCGCTGCATGTGCTAGCGCTTGTCTTGGTCGGTTCGTATCATAGCCAAGGATTGACACACCAGTTTGGCCTTTAACGATAGTGGCATGCATTTTTGTGCCCATTTCATTTCTAAGCTCATTAAAGAACCCTTTCATGGCAATTTGGATCAAACGAACCGGGCTCAACCATTGACAATGAGGGGTCTGCAAGCATACGACAAACACATCCCGAGATAACTGCCCCGCAATACTGGTGTAGCGACTTCGCATAATAAAATCTGCAAAACCTAATTGCTGTTCAAGCAAGTATCTCTCCGAAAACTTGGGTCTTAGTGTCATAACAATGTTGAGTTCTTTATTTCTGCTTTCATTCGCTAAGGTAGCTAATTGGAGTTCAAATTCTTTCCTCGTTGGTAAAAAGGCAGCCCAATCATGCTGTTGTTCACAACGATTTTTCATCCACAACAACGAAGCAGAAATATCCGTAGAAAATCCGAGATAAAGAATTCGTCCAGAATGAAACGTAAGTCGGTAAATACAAAGATGATGAGCTTGGTTGCTACCGTTTGCTGTTTTGCTCAGCAAGTTACCACACCAACATCCTTCATCATTAATTTGCTGCCACAGCTGATCATAAAACGCTTGGCTATGGTGAGAGGTACTGAAAATATGAGTTTTAAGCCCAACCAGATCTCGGTTTTGATAGCCCATTTGTAACTCAAAGGCACGGTTACAACCTAAGATGCGCGTATCTTCATCGGCAACTAAAACGCCTACATTTGGCAAATCAAAAATCGTTTCGAGAATTTTCGCTAACTCCTCGCAACCAGTGATTGTTAATTGTGGAATGATAGTGCCTTGGATAATGCGCTTATTGAGCCTTTCAAAACTAATAGTAACGTGCACTAAGTTAACGTTTTTTAGCATCATGCAACAAGAAAACCGCCCCCGTCCGCCAAAGAGTTCCACTTCTAGAATTCGTTGTTTTAGCGTTTCTTGTTGCCCCATCAGCATATGATCAAACAAGTTATTTAGGCTGGTTACTGGCGTACTTATCCCAAATGCCTTTGCCATTCCTTGCTGATCACATTCGAACTCGCGAGTATCAATATCGTAAGACCACTCTATAACAGGAGTTAGACTGGAAGTCGTTTGCATTTTTGGATGCACTGTTGTCGTAGATTCACTCATACCCTAGCCCCTTTTTTTGTAATTAGCCCAAGGCTCAAAATTCACAGTCAATTCGCGACATTCCAGTTGGGACCTGCCGATCCTCTTTATAGATGGATTGTGTCAACGATAAGCCTATCGACTTAGAACTATTTCCAGAGCAGCTCAGCCTTTTGTATTTAATATGCACCAATTTGATTACAGGCTTTACCCCATATAAGCACACCATTGCTTATACTTTGTATTAAGATTGCGACATTTTTCATGAACCGATCTATAACCATGAGGCTTTCAAGGTGAAATTAGACAGAAAATCGCCGATAGAGCATTGATATTTTTACAAACCAAATAAAACTCGATGAACTAAGCTGGAATAGATGAGTTTGTTATAGATACCTGATAATCAAATCGCTATAATTCGCGCTCCCTGGAACAGAGAGCAAAATATGACCAATAACATCACTCCTATTCATGAGTACAAAAAATACTGGGCAGAGTGTTTTGGTACGGCACCTTTCTTGCCGACCAGTCGCAAAGAAATGGATGCCCTAGGATGGGATAGCTGTGACATTATCATTGTAACCGGTGACGCTTATGTGGATCACCCAAGCTTTGGTATGGCTATCATTGGCCGCCTGCTAGAAGCACAAGGTTTCCGTGTCGGTATCATTGCTCAACCAGAATGGCAAAATAAAGATGCGTTCATGCAACTTGGTAAGCCAAATCTGTTCTTCGGGATCACTGCGGGTAACATGGACTCCATGATCAACCGTTACACCGCGGATAAAAAGCTTCGTCACGATGACGCGTACACACCAAATAACGAAGGTGGTAAACGCCCAGACCGCGCAACGTTGGTATACTCTCAACGTTGTCGTGAGGCTTACAAAGAAGTACCTATTGTTTTAGGTGGTATCGAAGCCAGCCTACGCCGTGTGGCACACTACGATTACTGGTCAGATAAAGTTCGTCGTTCAGTACTGTTTGATGCAAAAGCAGACATCCTACTTTTTGGTAACGCAGAACGCGCACTTGTCGAAGTAGCACATCGCATCGCAAACGGCGAAGACATCAGCACCATGACCAATATTCGTGGTACTGCCGTGAACTTGCCAGCGGCGCCAGAAGGCTACACGGTTATTGACTCTTCTCGCATTGAAAAACCTCGTAAAGAAGCGTTCGTACCAAAGAACCCATACGAAGTAGAAACTCAGTGTGAAACTAAAAAAGACGAGCCAGTTGCACAACCAATCACAATTCGCCCATCACGCCACGATGCTGCGACGACTGCGGTCCGTTTACCTTCGTTTGAAAAGCTAAGAAACGATCGCATTCTTTATGCGCATGCAAGCCGTGTACTGCATTTAGAAACGAACCCGTACTCTGGTCGAGCGTTACTTCAAAGCCATGGTGATCGTGAACTTTGGGTAAACCAAGCTCCAATTCCATTGACGACCGAAGAGATGGACTTTGTGTTTGGCCTGCCTTACGCGCGTGTCCCTCACCCTATGTACGGGAAAGCAAAAATTCCTGCGTACGACATGATCAAGACGTCTGTAAACATCATGCGTGGTTGCTTTGGTGGCTGTTCTTTCTGTTCGATTACCGAGCATGAAGGTCGAATCATTCAAAACCGTTCGAAAGAGTCTATCATCAACGAGATTGAAGAAATTCGCGACAAAGTTCCAGGCTTTACCGGCACAATTTCCGATCTTGGTGGCCCGACTGCAAACATGTACCGCCTGGGCTGTAAAGATCCAAAAGCGGAAGCGAACTGTCGTCGTCCTTCTTGTGTATTCCCGGGCATCTGTAACAAGCTAAACACAGACCACAAACACACGATCGATTTATACCGCGAAGCGCGTAAAGTTGAAGGCGTGAAGAAAGTGATGGTTGCATCTGGCGTACGTTACGACCTTGCGATTGAATCACCAGAATACGTGAAAGAGCTCGTGACTCACCACGTGGGCGGTTACTTGAAGATTGCACCGGAACATACAGAGAAAGGTCCTCTTGATCTAATGATGAAGCCAGGTATGGGTACGTACGATCGCTTTAAAGAGATGTTCGAGAAATACAGTGCAGAAGCAGGCAAGAAGCAGTACTTAATCCCTTATTTTATCTCTGCGCACCCAGGCACAGAAGACGAAGACATGCTGAACCTTGCTCTGTGGCTGAAAAAGAACAACTTCGAATGTGACCAAGTACAAAACTTCTACCCTTCGCCAATGTGTAACGCAACGTCGATGTACTACTCAGAGACAAACCCTCTGAAACGCGTGAAGTACAAAAAACGTGAAGATGTACCTGTAGCAAAAGGTGAACGTCAACGTCGCCTGCATAAAGCGCTGTTGCGGTATCACGATCCAGCAAACTGGCCAATGATCCGTGAAGCCCTAGTCAGTATGGGTAAAAAACATTTGATCGGTGACAAACAAGGCTGTCTCGTTCCTGCGGAAGACATTGAAGCACAAACACCTGCGCAACGTCGTAAATCTGGTCGTCACGGGGCAAACCGCTTTGCAACCAAACATACCAAAAACCAACCAGGCTTCGGTGGTCATTTGAACAAACGTTCTGAAGGCGGTTCAAAAGATGGTAAACCATCTGGCAACCGTAACGGTTCGGGTAAAGCTACAGGTGGTCAACGCCCTGCAAGCAACGGCCAACGTCCTAGCGGCAACGGTGCAAACCGCCCGGCAGGTAGCAAGCCGCAAGGCCAAGGTCGCCCACAAGGACAAAGCAAACCAGCTGGTCAACGTAAACCAAAGCGTCGCTAACTCTTTAGCACTTAAATACTAGAAAGGGCTCCAGAGGTAACTCTGGAGCCCTTTTGTTTTGTCGGCTCATTGAGGCATCACTCACAACTAAAACTTTGATTCAATCAATACAAAAAATGGTAAACACCAACCAACTTATTGGAAAAACAAACAATTATTTGATTGACGCAAAACCATAAAAATCTAACTTATTGATTTTTAACTGCTTTATTTTGGTGCGATATTTGCGTAATAGAATAAAACTCTTAAACATGGGCTAACGATGAATAATCCACTTCCCCCAAAAACTTCTATGTTCTGGTATGACAACAGCTATACCTATGAGGAGGCCGTTCAGGCATTTGAAAGCGATGGTACACTGAAATCGCTGAATATCGTTCCAACCACGGAATCCGATGATCTTGCTGGCTCACCCCCAGAGCGCAGTATGTTTTGGGAGGGAGAAACAAAAAAAATCGATCCGCCACCGCCGTCTGAACCAGAGCCTCTCAATTTAAAAACTGAGAAAGAAGCAACGGAAGCATCACCTGCGCACTTTATCCCAGTCCGCTATGCCATCGATCAGCTAGAAACAGAAGAGACACAACCTTTTGGTTTGCCTGAAGAATGGAAAGGGCAAGGCCCAGCCAAACTCAATACCGTTGGTTACACCCTGCGTCAACTGCGCGACGGTTGGCTGTATGTCTATGATGCAATCAACAAAAGCTTAGACGAATACGAAATCAAAGGAACGCAATTCACGCTCTATAAGTTGGGAGAATCAGAAAGCCCAAAATCAGAGCAGCGTGGGACACCACAAGATGCAAAGCCCTTCCTTACTTACGTCAACGGAAGCGTACTATCGATTTGCTTCTCTGAGCACCGGTGGACATGGCACACGTTCATGCGCGTACTTAACAATCCGAGTAATCATATCGATCGCATGCAAACCATTGTTCTGTCCTCAAACGAGAATCAGCACAACATTGCACCAATCGATAAGTTAACCCAAGTCGCTGATATTGAATCTTCTGCCGTCGATGATGGTCGCTTTGCGGATTCTGGCGTCGCCACCAAAGCAGATGAAGATGGTTCTGTCTTTAAACCTGTCGCAGTCGAAAGCGATTTAACCTCTGCGATTCCAGAAGAAGAATCAGGCTACTTAGTCGCGATAAAAGATTACGCCGCAGACATTCAAGATATGTCGCTGCATTTTGTTGGCGCTGCAAGCCCCTACCGTCTTTTCACTGACCAGTTTTCAAACCAGTGGAACTTGATGCAGACCGCTATGCAACTGTGCATGTTCGGGGCAAGTGACGAGATAGACATGCCAGCTAGCGTTAAGCGTAACGGCGAAGAGCTGTCGTTTTATACCGACATGGCAGAATATTATGACTCCTCTAGTCAACTCGACTTGGCAGAACAAAACAAAAGCTCAGTTCAATCAGGCTATCCTGCTAAATTTTCCGCCGGAGCGATTGAATCACACCAACATACCCAAAGCGACATTGCCAAAGCAATACAGGACAAATATCGAATTTCTGCAAGCCGATTTGGTAAATACGAACAATGGATAGCGACTGAACGCTGGCGTCAGCAGCTCAACTGGAAGCAAATGCTGAGCGAGATGCAAGAGCTGTCAGAACAAAAAGAAACCATGCTAGCCCAAGTGGTTTCGGTCAAACGCGACTTTATCGCAGTAATGGAGTCCTTAACGCCGCATCATCTCGAAAGAACCTTCGACCTATACAGCGAAGACACGCAGTACAGCTTGTATCAACTACACAAGCAAGCGGTTGAGTCATTTACTTTGGTGATACAAGAAGAAGACCGCCAATGGGCTGAAAGCCAATGGGAGAAACCAACCAGTTTACTTGCTCTCTATGCCTCTGGGTTTAGTCGTAGTTTATTTAAAGTGATGGAGAAGAATATTACAGAGGCGCTTGATGAACAGTCGATCGTCTCAGAAAATCCTGATCCTGATAATCAGTTGATGGACCAGATATCTGATACCAGCAACCGCGTGAATATGTACTCTAAGATCATGGACTTTGTTTCCAACCCAAACACTGCGGAAACAGCCTTTCTCAAAGATATCGCCAAAGGTTTCCAAGAGCTGGATATTATTTTTAAATCTGCAATAGGTGCGCTTGCAAAAGGCGTTGTAGAGTTTGGCGTTAGCATGACCTCACAAGTATCAATTTCGCTGATGCCTGTTTTCGCTAAACCTCTGAACCGTCATAGCTATTATTTATTTGCCGTTATTGCAGAACATATGGCACACAACATGCCCGTAACAATAAAAGAAGGTTACGCTCGCGATTTTAAAAAATGGAAAACACGCGTAAATGATTATCTGATTAAGCTCGAAAAAAACGATGCAATCATTGCTGACTTCCAGAAAAATAACCGCAAAGCTGACTCTAAATACACAACAGCTTTAAAAAATAAAAAGACTATTAAGAAGGCTCTCGCTGTAGCTACATTGGAGTACCCGCAGTACATTGAGTTACCTGATGATCTACCTCAAAGAACCATCGAGCTTAGAACGCGGATCGTGATGAATAAGCTCAATGATTTGAATAAACTGTTCGAGAATGCCGGTGGTCTAGGCTTTCTGGCATTAATATTTAACTGCATCGCGCTTGGTGATGCCATGAGCAGTATTCAAGACACGGGGTTAATGTCCTCAGATGAATTTTTGGATATCCAGCAAAAGTTATTTTACACAGTCAACGCTTGGACAGGTGTTCGTACAGGTAAGTTATGGGAGAAAGTGAAGGGTGAACCTAGGTTAAGGTCACATTCATATAATGTCTTAAAAAAGTTAGTGAATAGAAACGAAGATACCTTTAAAAACTTAAACCTTGATGACCTAAAGGTATTCAATAAATGGCTAGCAATCACAGGGGCTTTAGGTGCGTTAGCTTCGGGTATTGAGGCTTACCGTTCTTGGCAGAGTGCTGACAAAGTTTATGGTCAAGAAAAATATCTGCATGTAGCAAATACCCTAGTATTAACAGCAATGTCAGCTGTCGGTATATTCCAAGTATACGGAGGGTTAACTGGACAATTTGCATTAAACTTATCCTTTGGCGGGCCTATAACGGCCGGCCTGGTTATTCTCACGATTGCATACCTGGCCATCAATTATAAGTTGAATAAACTGAAACAAGATGATTTCCAAAAATGGTTAGATAAACTGCCTTGGGGTTATCACCCGACTCGCACTCAGTGGAGCCAATCTTCGAGCTTACCCGAAAGAGAGAAGCATAATTCAGCATTGGTTCAGCAAGCGCTGTTTGACTTACAATCTATTATTCAACAGCCTACGGTATACCATCAACCTATTGAAAAAGTACAAGCTTACCCAGGTTACACACATCGTGAGTTAATCGGTTTGGAAGTGCATATTCAACTGCCAAGGCGTGCTGCAACGAATGGTATTACGTTGAGAACTAACAGCAAGGCAACAGAAGATGATTTGATGTCAGGCTCGTGGCATCAAAACGCAGATTTAGTCACGCTACAAACTCAAGATCAAGCGAGCAAAGAATCACTGGTGTACAAAGTAACCTTGCCAATTGAAGAAGCAGATCATTACCTTGCAATGCAAGTAGCTTACGATGTGGAAGATGATGCCCCTGCTAAGCGTGAGTATTGGTTCCAAAACGGCATAAAACAGAGTGCAACTTATGGCATTATTTCAGACAATATCAAACAAGACATAATTAAAAAAACACTCACCCCCGCTGTTGGCACACTAGGTTTTCAGGAGTAACCCTTGGCATATTCACCGTTTTATATCACCCCAGAAGAATTGGCGGTTTATCAAGAAGCACAAGAGCAAGAGATTCTCAAAGGGGACAATTTAACAACATGGCATAAGTATGATGTAGAAGAGCCATTTCGCTACCATTACAAGTTAACGGCTTTGCCATTTATGAGCTTCTTATTTGTAATTGTATTTTTGACACACTCAAGTGATACGCTTGTCGTGACCTTTTTTGGCCTTATCTTGTCAGTAATGATGGCCGGGATCTTTTATCTTACGATTGGCCTCGACTATCGCTATGACTATATCTTTTCTGACAAAGGCTTTGTGATGAAGAAGCGTCGCAACATGCCTAAGTGGGCGAATACCGCCACACAAGCCGTTGGCTGGATCGGTGCGGTAGTTTGCGTTTTGATGGTAGCGGTAGTTGGCCCGATGGCGTTAGCTGGAGCGGGCGCTCTTATTTTATTCTCATTTGGTATGTTAAAACGCAAGCCCGATGAACCAACAGAAGTGAGAATTGGAGAGCGTGAAGATTGGTTGTTTGCCGACTACAACAAAAAGCGCAAAGTGATCCAGTTCTACTTTAAGCACGATAAGTGTGAATATATCGATATGGAACACAACACTATTGTCCGTTCACATAGTAGATCTGATTGCTACGTATTTTTCAAAACTGAAACGGACTTAGAATCGATGGTCAATCAGCTAGCCACGGAATATAAGCTTGACTGTACAGAAGTCGCCGACCACAAAAAGCTATTTGAAGCTAAGCCAGAGGCTAGACTGTTTGGTACGCCAGTTTGTTATAAAGAATATCAAACCGATGAGGTATTTGATTTAAGGGCTTCAAATGCCCCGCTCCCAGAGCGAGAGTACCTATATAACGGCAAGTGGCAAACCGAGTCTGAAATCGAACAATCAAAATCTGAACTAACGGCAGCCAAGGTATAAACCTTGGCTTGTTTACCTTTTTACATCCCCCCATGAAAAGCTTTAGGTTTACTCTGATGTACAAAAAGAAAAATTGGTTCAGATAACGAATTTTTAACTCGAGGATAGGATAGTAAGCCCGAACCTTTCTATCCTCAACTAAACACCCATTTTGCACTGAGTAAATAGTTACTCACCATGCCTGCCAATATGCCTAAGATCAAAGCCAAATAGACCATCACCCCTTGCGTTCCTAGCGCGAGCGTTACGCCTTTGAACACAATAAAGTTAGGCAAAGCACTGATAAAGGCACTCGCCATAAATTTTTGCCATTGAGCGAAAGGGTTGGTTTTTTCTGCTTGAGAGAAAGTCAGACAGCGATTGCCAAGCCAAGTCGTGGTTGCCGCAAACAAAAATGCAATCCCACGAGCCAGCATCAGCTCGAGACCAAACCAATGGAACAACACAGAAAAGATAAGGGTGTCGACCATAAAGCCGACACCACCTACTAGAGCAAACCTTGTTAACGAAGCAAACCTTTCCAGCGAAGTAAATTTTGGTAATTTGCGCATTCCGTTATCCAACCACACAGGTGTAGAGTGAGCGTTTCGATTTTGCTGTGAACTCGTTGGTACAACTCAACGCATTTTCATGAATCATGCTATCCACTTGCTGCGATTTACCAATCAGGTGGAATTTCTTCAGATTGTTTAAGTCATTCTTATCTTCAAGCTTTTTCGCATGACCATGACTATAGAACTGGCCTGAGAACGGGCGCTTACCAATATAAAAGACCGGAGCGTTGTCATTAATTTGCGCGAAGATGATGCGGTCGCTGCGACTGTCTGCTTTGCCCATATTCAAAACCAACATCGCAATCATAAGCAGGGCTGGCAACACCGCTGCCGTTCCGGTCAGCCATTTGAAATCGTGTTTATCCACCAGCATTGCAATCAAGATCCCCAATGCAGGCACACCCGGTAGTACGTAAGCAGGCAAAATATTCCCAGCCATGGTGAACAAGATCATTGGTGAAATCAGCCAACACATCAGGAAGCTAAACAAACCTTGATGATCGGTTTCAATGGCTTTGAGCACCGTACGACGTTTCCACGCCAAGATAGGCAATACGATTGACCAAGGCGCAGCCGATTGTAGCCAGAATACCCAGATCATCCCACGTGGTTGATCATGAGCAGAGCCATACAGGTCCCCTTCCCAACCGCTGACAACAAAACGCTTAAAGTGCTCGCCAACAATGAAGTAATCAATAAATCCAGGCGTCGCCATTTCAGCCATGATGTACCACGGTAGAGCAATCGCCAGCATGAGCGCCAACCCCGACACAATTGGAAAACGCTGCCACAAGGCTTTGAAGGCACCGAAGAAACCATGCTGAATCACGAGCCAAGGAAACACTGCGATACCCATAATCACGATCGCCACTGGACCTTTTGCTAACAGCCCGCAAGCCAAGCCAAAGAAACCGAGGTAACACCATAATCGGCTGTGTTTGTCTTTGCCAAGCCAGCAATAGTAAAAACCAACCATCGCCATCGTCATGGCCAACGTCAGTGCCATGTCGGTCATCACCGCACCCGCCGCAATTGAAAAGATGCCACACGTCGCCAGTACCAACGCTGCGATGCCAGCATTAAAGCCAGCGCGATACGCCATGAAAGCAACAAAAACAATCGTCGCAACACCCGCCAACCAATGAGGCGCGCGCACTGCAAATTCATTCAATCCAAACAGCTCAATGCCGTAAGCACTCATCCAAGTGAACAGGGGTGGCTTCCCCCAGAAAGGCACGCCGTAATCAAACTGTGGGGTAAGCCAATTGCCGGTTTCCACCATTAAGCGCGCCATTTCGCCGTAGCGGGCTTCCGTGGTGTCCATCAAAGGGTAAGCGGCAAGTGAAATAAGACGGAGTAAAAGAGCAAACGCCAACAACAACCACAGATGGGTTTTATTAATACTCATGATTACGCGGTTTCTCCCAGTTTAAACTTCATGGTTTGGATGGATTGATGTTTTGCAGGCTGCTCGTAAACAGACTGAACAAGATAAAGAGGGCGTTGCTTGGTCTCGACAAAAATGCGGCCAATGTATTCGCCCAAAAGGCCAATCGACAGCAGTTGCACACCGCCCAAGGCAAGTTGGACGACCATCATGGATGGGTAGCCAGTGACAGGCTCACCAAACACAACAGTTTTCATCACTATGAATGCGCCATAGATAAAGGCACTGAACGCCACCAATGCACCGGCAAGTGTCGCTAAACGCAAAGGACGAATGGAAAACGAGGTGATGCCGTCCATTGCAAGGCCAATCAGCTTGAGGTAGTTCCATTTGGTTTCACCACAGAAACGAGCGTCACGCTCAAACTGAACCGTCACTTGCTTGAAACCCGGCCAAGAAAAGATGCCTTTCATGTATCGGTTACGCTCTGGCAACGCATTGATGTGTTTAACCACTTTTGCGCTCAGTAGACGGAAATCGCCCACGTTCTCAGGCACATCCAATTTCGCCATGCTGTTAAGCACTTTGTAAAAGCAAGCGGCCGAGAAGCGTTTGAACCAAGTTTCACCGTGGCGCTCGCTGCGCTGCATGTTCACCACGTCATACCCTTCACGCCATTTTGATACCATTTGCGGGATCAACTCAGGCGGGTCTTGCAAGTCGGCATCAATCACGATCACCGCTTCACCTTGACAGTGTTCCAGACCCGCACTCATGGCGGACTCTTTGCCGAAGTTACGGCTTAGTGCAATACAACGAACGTCGCTAGAAGATTGAGAAAAGTTTTGCGCGATCATTAGGCTCTCGTCTTTGCTGCCGTCGTCCACATAAACGATTTCACAGCGTTCTGGCATTTCATCCAAAACGGCGGCTAAACGACGATGAAATTCAGGTAAGACTTCTTGCTCGTTAAAGAATGGCACCACAACAGACAAAACTGTTTTAGGCTCAGTGTGTTGGCTCACCTTTGAAAAGGTTGCAGCGTGAATGTTGAAGGTTGACATGCTACTCTTCCACTAAATCCGATGAATGAATCCAGTCTACAAACATCAACGTGAAAGAGATGTTATTGACATCTTTTTCACGTCCTTAGTGAATAATGTTCGGTTAAGACGAAGTCTTATTTTCGAACACCTGCCCACTTGGAGAGAAATACATGAAACGCGTACTTTTAGTCGAAGATAATCGAGAAATTGCAGGCATGCTGTTCGATTATTTTGAGTGTGCAGGTATGGAACTCGATTATGCAGACAACGGCGAACTCGGCCTGAAACTAGCGATGGAAAACACCTTCGACATCATCTTGCTCGATCTCATGCTGCCACGCATGGATGGCCTGACCATGTGTAATAAACTTCGCGACGCGGGCAACAACACACCGGTACTTATGCTGACGGCGCTCGATAGCCGTGACGATATGCTCAAAGGCTTCCAACACGGTGCGGATGACTATCTGACCAAACCTTTCGATCTGGATATTCTTGAAGCGCGCATGATGGCACTGATCCGCCGTTACCGTGGCACTGTCGCATCGAGCAAGTTGGAATACGGTGAAGTGTCTATCGACCAAAAAACGCGTAAAGCTTACCGCCAAGATAAACTGCTGGCGCTAAACCCCACCACTTACACCATTCTGGAAATGCTTGTAAAAAGCGCGCCAGATGTAGTGACACGTGAAGAAATCGCCTTCCAACTTTGGCAAGAGAACGAGCCAAACAACGACGTTCTGCGCAGCCACATTTACCAACTTCGCAACCAACTTGATAAGCCATTTGAACAACATGTGCTTATCACCGTGCCGAAAGTTGGCTTCCGCTTGGAGACAGGTGCATGATCAATCGCTTACTTGCTAGCACGCAAAGCACACAAAGTATGACAGGGCGACTCGCTCTGTTTTTCTCTTTTGTGTCGGTCGTGATTGGCATCTTCTGCTTTTTGTTGATTACCGGCTCCCTGCTTTGGTCTGAAGACCGCGTGGGCGAGCGTCGTATTATGGTCGACAAAAAAGAAGCGATTGAACATTTCCAGTCCCACCCAGAGCAAGGCAGTATTCAGCTTGACCTGCTCACCACTGCATACAACGACATCTCATTGGTTGCCGAGCGCTACCAAAAATACCTGATTGGTCAAAAGCACTTTCTTGATGAAGTAGAAGACGGTGAATACTCGCGCATGGTTTACATGAGTACTTACACCTACAAAGGCGTTGAACATCCTGTGATCCTGGTTTCCTTGATTGATGAAATCGAGATCACCTCAGAGGAATTCATTCTCGTCGTCGCTATGGTGCTGTCCATTGTCGCCGTGCTGGTGTTCCTGTTTGGTAGCCTGCTACTGCGCTTATCACAACGCTTGATTGAACCCGTCAATGCGCTCAAAACTCAACTCGACCATCACCAAGGAGATGCCACGCAAACTTTTAGTGTGCCTGAGGGCTCGGCCAAAGAGTTCCAAACCCTCGCGGATGAGTTGAATGAGTATCGCCACAAAATCAACCAAGTCATCAAGCGTGAGCAAGCCTTTGCACGATACGCAAGCCATGAACTGCGTACACCGTTAACCGTAATGAAAGGCTCAAGCAGCTTACTGGCGAGAAGTGCGAACACGGATTTCCAGACCCGACAAGTGAACCGAATCCAGGATGCAACGCAGCAGATGTCGACCATGGTAGATGCCCTACTCGGCTTAGTGCGTTACGAGCGTAATGCAGATGATTCACCAGTACGAAGCATCACCGAAGAAGAACTCAACCAAATCATCTTCCAAAGCCAAGCTCAGGCGGATGAGAAAGCACTCAACTTTGATGTACAGATAGACGGTAACCCAAGAACGCGCGCGACCAATGCCGTGCTAACCATTATTCTTGGCAACCTGATTCGCAACGGCATCGCCGCGACACCATCGGGATCAATTCATATCAACATGGATGAGAACACCATCTCGGTGCGTGATGAAGGTGAAGGCTTTTCGACCATTCCGCACTCTGATGGGCACGGATTAGGTTTGATGATTGTGGATGATTTGTGCCAACGCTATGGCTGGCAATTTAAGATTGGTACACATCCAGAGGGTGGTTGTGAAGCAGTAATTGACCTTACGTCAGAGCATCAAGAGGCTTGCTCAGAGTAACTTCCCCAGCGCCTAATTCAATTGAGAGGTATCTACTTTGCTCAGTATCAAACGAGCAATTCGATACCTCTTTCTAATTTCGATTGAATGAAATCTTATGCTGCAAGTGCTGCTAGTCGATTGAATGCTTGCGATGCCGATTCCGACGCGTCACACACAGAAAACATATCTTCGATAAAGTACTTCAACGCTCTAGATTCAATGGTTCGGATTGCCGCTTGCTGTTCGTCCGATAAGTAACCGTAAATGCTCGCCGCACCAAAATCGCCGAAGATCATCTCACCTTGCTCATTCACCAAAGTATTGTGCGCATACAAATCGCCATGGCACACCTTGTTGTCGTGCAGGTGATTAAACACGTCCACCATCTGCTCAACAATGGAATTGACTTGCTCGACCGTCAACGTAAAACCTTGTGGGAATGTATCTCGGGTGCAAGTTTCCAACGTTGGTGGCAAACCCAAGTTGTAGTAACAGTTTGGGATCAGCTCCATAACCAAAGCAAGCTCATTACCGTCATCCACTTGCGCGATGGATTTCACCAAGTTGTTGTGATGCCCGGCTTGCAAACATGCTTCAAGTTCATCATGTGGGTAGCCGTCACTGGTCACTTCACCCTTGAACACTTTCACCGCAACTTCGTTCGGGAAGTCGTATTGAGCGTCAGTCCAGTTAGCATGAGAAATCACGCCACTCGCACCTTGGCCAAGAACATGGTTAAGTGAGTAACTGTTTGTGGTCACTTTAGGCACGCTGTCTAGCGAAGATGGATGTTTGCAGAATGGGTTACCTGCGAATGCAAACCATGCCAATTTAGGCAGCTTCATCAACACATCCGGGAAATGCTCTAACTGGTTTGCAGATAAACGAATCAATTCTAAATTGACCAAGTTTTCCATGCTGTTTGGCAGTTGTTTGATGCGATTGCCCGCCAAAGCAAGCTTTCTTAGGCGCGGTCTTTCACCCAGGCTGTTTGGCAGAACTTCAATCTCGTTGTCGGTCAGAATCAACCAACGTAACTGAGTTGGTAGTGAGGCTTCACTGACTACTTTGATCTTGTTGGTTTTAAACCCAACCATCTCAAGGTTTGGCAGCTTGCCCAACACCTCTGGCAGATGGGTGAACAGGTTGTTGGAAGCAAAGATGATTTTTAGCTTGGTCAGCTGTTCCAGTTCTGGTGGTAAATCTGACAGTGCGTTGCCAGATAAATCTAACACTTCAAGCGTTTCTGCAAGCTCTAATATTTCCATAGGAAACTCAGTTAGCCCTTCCGCCAACTTCAGTTGTTTCGTTCCTACTAATTGTCCTGTTTTTAATTGTTCTAGAGTTTGCAAAACCAAGCCTTCTGATTGAGTTGAAATAAGCGGCGTAGTGTACGTGGCTTAAAGCAGAAAGGCGAGCCGTGGAATTGAATCCCCTGAAAACAAAGCGGCAAAACATCAGGAATAACGAAATGGATGTACTGAAACCCAGACTTTTTATCTGGGTTTAATGGCGTTACACTACGCGCCCTTTTTAACGGCAAGGTCGCGTGGTTGGACACGTCAGCAGCATGAAACTCTCTGAAAGCCCGATAACTCAACACAACTTCAACGGTCATACGTTTTTTCTTAAGCGTGATGACATGCTGCATTCTCACTTTTCTGGGAACAAAGCACGTAAGTTTATGGCGTTGATGAAAACGCAGAACAGCGACATCAAAACCCTCATCAGTTATGGCTCTGCTCAATCCAACGCGATGTATTCGCTTGCCGCTCTGGCGCAAATCAAAGGCTGGAACTTCGAATTCTACGTTCAACACATTCCTTCTTGGCTTAAAGACTCCCCTATCGGCAACTATCGTGGTGCGCTTGATTTGGGTATGAAAATCACCGCCATGCAAGACATCGGTAGCGAACTTCACCCTAGTGAATACATCCACCAGGTACGAAGAGTAGATGAGTCGACATTGCTGATTCCAGAGGGTGGACGTTCCCACCTCGCTGAAGCTGGCATCAAACAGTTAGCACGAGAAATTCTTGATTGGACGCGATTGAGAGGTAAAGAGCAGTTTACGGTCGCCCTGCCATCAGGTACTGGCACGACGGCTTTATATCTTCATAAACATTTAAGCCCACACGGCATAGAAGTGCTAACTTGCCCTTGCGTAGGCGATGCAGATTACTTAACTGAGCAGTTCAACCAGCTCGGTGAAAACAGCCACCCAACCATTTTAACCGTGCGCAACAAACACCATTTTGGTCGCTTGTACGAAGAAGATTACATCACATGGAAAGCACTCTTTGAGCAAACCGACCTCGAATTTGACCTGTTATACGACCCGTATATGTGGCAATGCCTCACCCCTTGGTTGGAAGAGAACACAGATAAAACGGTGATTTATATTCACCAAGGCGGGTTACTTGGCAACGAGTCGATGTTGCCAAGATATCAACGAGAATTTGAATAGCGTGTTCAAATAAAGTTGTTGCTGATTACAGTGATTCCTCTATTTGATGAGCGCCAGAATTTCTTTGAATTCAGGTGCTCGGCAATCTTCGACCATTTCATACAAACACATTTCTAACCCAGTGAGCACCACACCGTTAGCGGTTAACTTCGCAAGAGCGAGCGCTTTATTGGCAGCGGTTCGGGAAGAGACACAATCCGTGACTAATTCAACGCGATAACCGGACTGGCGCAGAGAAACCGCGGTTTGATAGACGCAAATGTGGGATTCAATACCGCAAACCAACCAGGTATCAACTTTCGCGTTCTCCACCGCGACCTTAAACGTCGCCTCTTTGCAACCATCAAACGTGTACTTGGTAATAGGTAAATGCGTGCTTTCAAGCACTTCACGAATCGGCTCCGCGGTTGGGCCCAACCTTTCTGGATTCTGTTCTAGCCACAGAATAGGCAAATCTAGTGCTTTGGCGCCCTTTACCAGTTTCGTGATATTTTCAATCAGTGCGTCGCTTTCATGCATTAATGTAGCGAGTTTGCCCTGAACATCCACCACAATCAGGCCCGTGTTTCCTTTCGATAACATTTCCATCTCCTATCTTGTGCGACCACAAACCATACTCAACAAGTTGAGCAAAAGTTAATGTATCAGAACCCTTTCATGTTAGAGCAATAAAACCTAGAAAGATCACCTTCGCTCACACATTTGCCCTTAGGTAAGAGTGGTTTGAACTGGCTATTTAAATTTCTCTCGAATTAGTTCAATCAAGGCTTTGACTTTATTGGGCAGAAATAAGGCCGAGGGATAAATCAGAGTAAGATGCTGCTTCGGATGCGCGAATTGAGGCAGCACCTCGACCAACAAACCGTCTCTCAGTGCAGGCTTGGAATGAATTTGAGGAATAAACGCGATGCCGTTTCCTGCTATCGCCATCGAGCGCAGCAAGTTGAGGTCATCCGAACGCAACGCCACATGCAGATCTGAATCGAGCAAATCGGCATTGTAACGATTAGTTAAAAGGCGATGCTGCTTAAGATCTTCCACCGTTTTTACTGGCGGATGCGATTCTAGATAGGCTTTTGACGCAACAAAGTGACTACGATAAGGCAAAAGACTGAACTGCACATAGCTGTCATCGGTGACTTTGACCACGCTCGGAAGAAGCTGTAAATCAAACGATTGACGCTTGAGATCGACACTCTCTTGATGGTTTTCGATCTCGACCGAAATCTCCGGATACCGCGTTGTGTACTCAGTGATGATCGCGTTAAACGCAGCAGAGCTCATCAATGCGGAAGGAATGGCTAAACGCACCTTGCCCGTCAGCTCTTGTTGATATTCGTGCATGGCATTTAAACCTTGCTGAATATGGTCAATAGGCTGCCCCACCAACTCAAACAAGCGTTTCCCGTGCTCCGTCAACTCAATGCTGCGTGTTGTGCGAATCAAAAGCTGTACCCCGAGCGATTTCTCTAATTCTTGCAGACGACGACTCACTTTTGAGCGTTGTAGTTGATTCGCCTCTGCCGCTGCACTTATACCGCCGTGAACCACCGTCTGAGTGAATAGGTAAATATCATCAAAATTAACGTTCATTGTCCTATTTTTAGGTCATTTATGTTCGTATTATCATTCTACTGAATTGTGAGTGACTTCTCTATAATCCGCTATCCAATATGTTTAACGGAACTTGTAATGACGGCTGACCAAAAATTCAAACACTGGATGCGAACTTTGATTGTCCTGTTCATCGTACTATTTTTGTACATTATCATTGCTGACCGCCACGCCCCCTTAACGACCGAAGGACGAGTGCAAGGATACGTTGTCCAAGTCGCACCCGAGGTATCTGGTAAAGTGACCGACGTTCTCATCGAGAATAACCAGTCCGTTCAAAAAGGCGATGTGTTGTTTACGATTGATGATCGTAAATACAAGATAGCGCTTGAACAGGCGGAGCTGTCTCTGCAATCCGCCTATGAAAAAGAAGCAACACTGTATTCTCAACGCGAAGCCGCTCTTGCCAATATTGCCCGCGCACGAGCGACATTTGATAATGCACACCGCGAGTACAACCGCTTACTGACACTATCGAAGCAGAAAGTCATCTCTCAATCGACACTCGATAATGCCTTTGCCCAAAATCAGGTATCACGTGCAGCGCTTAAAGCGGAACGACAAAACTTAAAAGTCATTGAGGCGCAATTAGGCGATCAAAAAGGTCAAAGCACCGCCGTTCGAATTGCCAAAAACGGCATCGAAAAGGCGCAACTTGATTTGGCAAATACCGCGGTACTCGCTCCCAGTGATGGTGTCGTGACCAACCTGCAACTAGAAGTTGGCACGATGGCAAACACCAACATGCCATTGCTGACGTTTGTACCAACAGGATCACTCTGGGTAGCCGCTGATTTTCGTGAAAAGTCCGTCGCGAACGTAGACAAGACTTTCCACGCCTTGGTCACATTTGATTCCAACCCAGGTTCGGTGTACGACTTTGATTTAGCTAGCCGCGATTACGGTGTAGCAGCCGCACAACAAACGCCTAATGGCGCACTGACCAAAGTGGAAGTGAACAACCGCTGGGTACGTGATGCGCAGCGTACACGAGTGAACCTAACCAGCAGCGAAGAGTTACCACCAGCACTGTTTGTCGGCTCTCGCGCTACCATTGTTTTGTACCCAGACAACAGCATTTTCTGGCAGTTGATGGCGCAAGCACAGATTCACCTCGCAAGCTGGTTCCACTTCATTTACTAGGCGGCGACAATGAAAACCTTACGAATTTGGTTCGGCTGCTCTTTAGGGCTCGCGCTAAGCATGATCTTCGGTTGGTCTTACGGATTTTTTGCCATCATGATGCCGCTGTTTATATTGGGCAAAATGGACAACTTTAATATTTCGGCTTTATTGATCGTGTTTTTCTCTGCGGTGTGGACAACCATACAAGCCACATTTTTGCTGGAATACTTGCAGTTTCATCCAACATTAATGACCGTTGCCGTCGGAATTATGATGCTGTTCAAGTGCATTGCAATGATGAACCAGAAAACCTATTTGTTTGGTTACATGGGGCTGTTGGTGGGTTCAATTGTGTTGAATTTTGCCAGCTATAACTTCATGGATATTGAAGAGTTCAACGTCAACATGTGGGTGATGGCGTTCAGCAATATTTTTGTTTGCGCATTCGCGTATTGGTTGTTCCCGGAGCCAAAATCCCCCGCCGAGCACCTTGAGATGTCGACCCCAGTAAAAAGCGATATTGACTACATCAGCCAAGTTGCTATGGGTTGGGTAGTGGCGATGGCTGCGTTTATCGTATTCCAAGTAGCGGACTTATATGACTCGCTATCCGCACAAGCTTCCATTTTGATCATCCTAACCCCAATGACTTTAGCGGGCTCGCTCGCCATGGCAAAAATTCGCATCATCGGCACCGCACTAGGCTGCATCGCAGGGATGGCTGTTCAGCTGATATTGGGCAGTTGGTATGGGCATGGGCTACTCTTTTGGCTCGCCTTTACCATTGCAATGGGGCCATTCTGCTTGTGGCTCACCAAGGGGCAAATTAAAGCGGCTATCGCGTTTTCTGCCATGTCTGCCCTATCGGTTCCGCTGACGACCTCGTTGGTGCCAGAACAAAAAGACGCGTTCTTTTCGATCTTGTACCGTTTCAGCTCGATTTTCGTTGCGGTTCTGCTCACCGCGATGGTGATGTGGGTGGTGCATCACTGGATTCGTGTGATGTTGCTAAAGCATCCTGAGATTAAGAACGTAGAGTTGAATTAAATCTGGCCGAGGCTGGAAACGGGAAATGTATGCCGCTCACTTTACTGTGAGCGGCATTTTTATTTAAAACGGTCACCCTGAACATCGAGGAACGAGCGTGGTTCAGGATCTACCCACCGAGTGCTTTGAAGTGCGAAAGTTATCGCTATTTCCTAGCGTGCTGTAATCAGATTCCTAGTCTCGTCTAGACTCGCTGGAATGACCCTACCTTAGAGCTGCTCTAATACCTGAGGGATGGCGAGCAATGTATCTTCCAACATCCATCATCCTGAACAGTGAGGGACGAGCGTGATTCAGGATCTACTCACCGACTGCTTTGAAGTGCGAAAGTTATCGTCATTTCCTAGCGAGCAGTAAACCGATTCCTAGTCTCATCTAAACTCGCTAGAATGACCCTAATTTTAGTTCATGGTGCGGAGCCTAAGTATTAATATCAACCCACCAACTCTTTACGAATGATCTCCGCACCCGCACTTAACGCATTGAGCTTAGCGGTCGATACTTCACGAGACAAAGGCGCCATACCGCAGTTGGTACATGGGTAAAGCTTGTCGGCATCAACGTACTTCAACGCCTCTCGCAGTGTGTTCGCCACTTCTTCTGGCGTTTCAATTTCGTTGGTAGCGACGTCAATCGCACCAACCATCACCTTCTTACCGCGAATCAACTCAAGTAACTCAATAGGCACTCGTGAGTTATGACACTCAAGCGAGATAATATCGATATTTGACTGCTGCAATTTAGGGAATACTTCTTCATATTGTCGCCATTCAGTGCCTAGCGTTTGCTTCCAATCCGTGTTCGCTTTGATGCCGTAGCCATAGCAGATGTGCACTGCAGTTTCACATTTCAGCCCTTCAATCGCACGCTCTAAACACGCAATGCCCCATTCGTTCACATCATCGAAGAACACATTGAACGCAGGTTCATCGAATTGAATAATGTCGACACCCTCCGCTTCAAGCTCTTTCGCTTCTTGGTTGAGGATCTTCGCAAATTCCCAAGCCAGCTTTTCACGGCTACCGTAATGATCATCATAAAGTGTGTCGATCATCGTCATAGGGCCTGGCAGCGCCCACTTGATAGGTTGCTTAGTTTGCTGACGCAAGAACTTGGCATCTTCAACAAACACGGGCTTTGTGCGGCTTACTGGGCCAACCACAGTCGGAACATTTGCTTCATAACGGTTGCGAATGGTCACCGTTTTGCGGTTTTCAAAATCTACGCCGCTTAAATGCTCAATAAAGGTCGTCACAAAATGTTGGCGAGTTTGCTCGCCATCACTGACGATATCAACGCCTGCCAGTTCTTGTTCTTGCAAAGCGACACGTAGCGCATCGCGTTTGCCATCAATCAGTTCTTCACCTTGCAGTTTCCACGGTGACCAAAGTTTTTCTGGTTCGGCCAGCCAAGAAGGTTTCGGTAAGCTGCCAGCCGTTGAAGTCGGTAATAGTGTTTTCATCGTCATTCCTTTCTAGATTCTCGTTGTCGATTACGCGTAGTTTGCAGACCATTGTTCAAGCACAGATTGATAAGGTTTGATGAAATGCTCCTCGGCAAATTTCCCTTGTTCAATCGCCAGTTGGCTGCGCTCTTCTCGGTCGTAAACGATTTGAGTTAGCGAGTGGTCTAGGTTTTTTAGGTTTGGCTGGTAGCAATTACCGGCAACCGCGTTGGCATTGTAAATCTCAGGTCGGTAAATCTTCTGGAATGTCTCCATCGTGCTTATCGTGCTGATAAGCTCTAGGTTTGAGTAGTCGTTCAGCAAGTCACCGAAGAAATAGAATGCCAATGGTGCGACACTGTTTGGTGGCATAAAGTAGCGCACCTGTAAGCCCATCTTTTTGAAGTACTGCTCCGTCAACGAAGATTCGTTCGGCTGATATTCAAAGCCCAAAACAGGATGTTGATTTTCGGTGCGTCGGTATACTTTGTTGTCCGATACGCTCAGACAAATCACTGGCAGCTTTTTGAAATGCTGTTTGTAAGACTCAGAATTAACGAAAGCTTTGAACAGTTTGCCATGCAAATCACCGAAGTTCGCTGGGATACTGAACTGTGGCTGGTTTTTGTTGTGGTCCAACAGCAAAACGCTAAAGTCGTAATCACGCACGTATGAAGAGAAGTTGTTGCCCACAATGCCTTCGATACGCTCGTTAGTGTTGTGGTCAACAATGTTAGTTTTGAGCACTTCAATCGATGGGAATGCTTCTCCACTACCTTGGATATCCATATCAACAGAGATGATTTCAAGTTCAACTGAGTAGCGGTCACCTTGCGCGTTATCCCAATATGCCAACGCATTAAAACGATTATCGATCATTCGGAGCGCATTGCGCAGATTCTCTCGGCGGTAGTTTCCGCGAGCCAGATTAGCAAAGTTGGTAGTGATTCGCGTGTTGTCTGATGGTTGGTAATTCTCATCAAAGCGAATGCTTTTGATAGCAAATGTGAAATCGTTATTCATCGTGAGTTGGTATCCTATTTCCTTAGATAAAGCAGACTTTTCCTAACTCTGTGCATGGGGACATTTTTTGTTTTTTGGTTTTCCCAATCGTTAGGTTGCACAGCACTTACGACGAACGGTTCGTACAAAAAACGACCGTCGCAGTGCCTAACACCAGAGCAGTCCTTTTTTTATACTTGCTTCACGAGTTGAGTAATATTGGTATTGTTTCACATTGAACATGAAGGAAATTCATAGTGGCAGTTCCAACCCTGAGAGAGCTATCGTAGATACTGTTTTTCATTGACACCAATACACGTAACTTGGCGAGCATATTGCCAATATGTGTAATTAAGAAACGGTTAAGAGATTAGCAGTACGTAAACCAGTTTAAGCCGAGAAAACGCATTGTATGAACAAGGCACCTACTGGAATATAGGGCAGCGTAACTTAAATAGCACTTTTCACACTCCATCGTTTATTCAAGCATTCGTTTAATTAGAAGTACGTTACATTTTATATTCTCGAAACATGATTATTTAATAATCTTATTTATTTCTTTTTCTATCTTTACCATCTTAAACGTAAAGTTTAATTTCCTGCTGTAAAAGCACATATAACTTCATACACGAACATGGCAACTTCATTGACGGACTTTATCACTAAACTATTACATTAAGCTCTAAAAAAATAATAACAAAAAAACATAAACCACTGTTTTAATTTGAATTAAGCCCATAAACCCGAGATAACCACATAACGATACTTTACTTAATTTGGTATAACAAAAACCCTAAAAATAACATGGCTAACATTTATAAAATTCACTTTTATCAATAGAAAATCTCAACACAACATTAGAAAATTAAAATTAAGCAATAACTTAAAAAGACAAGACTTAATAACCAAATTCTTATTTATTATAGTTGAGTGGTGAATTTAAAAACTATGAGACATTAATCCCACGAATCTATCCTTTTTCTTTTTTTAATAAAAAACAAGATGCACTATTTCACCGCTCATTTATTGAGCTTGAATTTATAACCTGTCCATAATTATAAAGTGCCCATCAAGATGGTTTAAAACAAAAGTCTTTATGGGCTGACTAATAGGAAAAAATAATGGAAAAACAGCATCTTTCCGCGAGTATTATCGAACTCGCTTTACTTGGTTCTTTAGCACCAGCACATGCTGAAGATACATTGAAATCTTACACTTCGACATTGCTTCAGCTTGATGATGGTGATGCACGCTCGAAAAAAATCCGCTTAATTTATTCTTTAGAAAATGTCTGGAACCAATCTTTGCTACCAAATGGCGCTAAAGAAGCCAAGTTGATCCTAAATGGCGGTTCTGGCTTCGACATGACTAATGTTCCAAACAAAGAACAAATCTATGGTTTTGCTACTGGGGGAGATTACCGTTACACCGTTCCAACGGCTTTTAAGCTGGCACTGAGCTATTTAAATGGCGCCCCTTTACGCCACATGAGCCATGCTCCAGAAAACACCATTGCAACGGCATCTGTCAGTGAGTCTCTAGATTTTAACCTTGGATTCAGTGCTTCTACTTCTCCAAATATTAGTGGGGGAATCTCCTGGAGCAACCGTGTAACGTACGACCAGCCCGAGTTTCAAACGGTCGCCGATTTTAACCAAGCTAACGAAAGCATTAATTGGTTAATTGAAAACAAGACTATCCGCCATAATACGCCAGCTAAAGACTGGTTATTGTATCGTTGGACCAGTTGTGACATGGGTAATTTGATAGATTACAATGAGTTACCTGTCGTTATGCGTTCAGATTTTAAACCACAAGTCGGCGTCGTATATAGAAAAAATGACATTCAAGATGGCCTAGATACATCAGAGGTCAAGCTGGTTGCTGGTTGGCGAAAAACCAATTACTACTTTGGTCGCGACTGGTGTAGCTGGTATACCACACCAGAAAATACCTGGAAGAAAAATCGTGATAGCAGTCAATGGACAGAGACTAGCCGAGCCGTAACTATCTCTTGGAATGACGATCTCTACCACTAACTTATTAGCCTGCGGCCACGGAATAAATAAGTGGCCGCTATATTTACTAATGAAATAAACGGTAAGACATGACACATGACAAGTAACAAAAAACTCTTGACTGGATCGGCGCTAGCACTTGGTGCAGTACTCGCCATGTTTCTAATTAATTCAAATAACAAGAATGCCCAGACCGAACCTGTTGCAAGCCTTGATGAGCAAATCAAGACAGAAGACGCTGCGACAATAAGTGTAACGCCTCCTGAGAGCGATGCTGCTCAAGAGGTTGTTACCGCTCCAACACCACTAAGTCGCAATGATGATACTTCCGACGTCATTCCAGCTACACCTTGGATATCTGCCCCATTAAATGAACTGAGCAATGAACTGTACGATTTTATTGAAGCTGAACAGGTAAGTTACATCAGTACGAACGACTATCCATTCGACGAGAAAAAGCAAAAACAATTGCGAACATTAGCTAAGCAAGGGGTTCCTATCTTGTTTGACAATACGGAGTCATCCTATTTGGATAGCTACGGTGTCAGCGAAACCAAAGTCGTATCAGAGTATTTTGGTACGGCGTCTGAAGGTGATGTCATCATCGCTACCGGAGTACAGAATGCAGATGGCAGCATTCATTATCTAGTTTTGCCTTTGAAGAGCAAAGATCTCAACGATAACAGTAAATTGATTGAGGACACTAAGCTCGCAATCACTCTACTTAAAGAAAAAAAGCATGACTTGATAAAAGAGAGACAAAACGAACATCGCGAATAAAAGTAAAGGGAGATAGCCTCTGTATCGCTATTTCCCTTAAAACTCAGTTCTCAATTAAGAAAAGCTCATTTCTCCCTACTTACCGGCACCCTATCCGAAATCACCTTGCCGTCTTTGATGGTGATGATGCGTTTAGTGCGCTCTGCCAGAGCGTTATCGTGCGTCACGATGATCAGCGTTCTACCTTCGGCGTGGAGTTGGTTGAACAAGGCTTCAATCTCTGCGCCGGATTTTGAATCCAATGCACCCGTTGGTTCATCTGCTAAGATGATTTGCGGATCGTTGACCAAGGCTCTTGCAATCGCGACCCTCTGTTTTTGACCACCAGAAAGCTGGTTTGGTTTATGGTCTAAACGATCCCCTAGCCCGACTTGCTCTAGCAATTTAGCTGCGCGCTGGCGACGTTCTTTGGCTTTGATACCAGAGTAAACCAACGGCAGTGCCACGTTATCAAGCGCCGTCGCGTATTCCAATAAGTTAAAGCTTTGGAAGACAAATCCGATCTTTTGGTTACGAATGCCAGCCAGCTCATTCGCACTTAAACTTGCGACGTTTTGGCCGCCAAGTTGGTACTTGCCATCGGTGGGCTTATCTAAACAGCCGAGCATGTTCATCAACGTTGATTTGCCTGAACCGGACGGGCCAAGAATCGAAAGAAACTCGCCTTGATTAATGGTTAAGTCAACGCCGTCTAGCGCGCGAACTTCCGCCTCCCCGCTTGAGTAGTATTTACAGATGTTGGTCAGCTCAACAAGCGGCTTGTTCGACATGTTCTTTCCAGAGTTATTGTTGTTATTCACTTTGTAGCGCCTCCAACGGGCTGACTTTTGCGGCTCGGTTTGCAGGTAACCATGCAGATGCCACACCAATGATCACTAAGGTGAGGATGACAATCGCGACAACGACCCACGACAACTCAGGGACAGGTTTACCCAGTTGTTCATAAAAAGCATTGCCCTCTAAAGGAATGGAACTGATGGCAGACACCAGCGCGTACGTCACGGCTAACCCAAACGCCCCCCCCATCATCATTGTCAATAAAGACTGTACTAAATAGTGCATGCGAATAGCCGTTGGGGTTGCACCGACTGCCATGCGCACACCGATATCACGCGTAGATCGCTTTACGGTGGCATACATCACATTGGCGATGCCAACACCAGCAACAGCTAACGTCACGAAGCCGATAATGCCAAGGAAACTCTGCAAACCTATCAGAAACTGCTGCATACTCTTTTGCTTAAGGAACATATCATCGACTTGGACGATCTGTTCATCACTGACACTTGCCCCGTGTTTACGGGCAATCACTTGCCTGATCGTCTTTGCTAAGGCTTCTCGGTCTACATCGGCTTGTGGTTGCACATTGATGCCACCAATTTCACCGTTGACATGAAATCGCTTCCACGTCGCTAACGGCACAAAGCTGGAATAGTTGATAAGATCCCCCAGTTCTATTTGGGCGCTGTTTTTCTCCAATACGCCCACAACGGTGAACTGCTCATTGCCGATTTTTACCTTTTTCCCCACAGGGTTGACTTGCAATGTGACTGTCGCAAACCAACTAAAGTCCTCATTCGGGTTGAATAAGTCGGCTGCCAGTTCATAACCCAGTACAACGACTTTGCGCGTCTCTTTTTGATCGAGTGGATTTAACCATCGCCCCCCCGCCATCGGCACCAAATTGGTCATGGATTGAAACTCGCTCGTGACCGCTAACGGCTCTTGCCACGAGTTTCTATCACCAACGGTGATGCGCTCTTTCCACTTCGCAGTTGGCGCAACACTTTTTACATCGGGTAACGCTCGAACGACCTCTGAATCGTCCATTTTTAATGTCAGAAATTTACCTTGGTGAAAAGCACCGTGGTCGACGGTGGCCATCCCTCCGGTCAAATAAATCAAGTTGCCGTTACCATTTTGTGCGGTTTTCAATACACCCTGACGAATGCCCTCACCTACCGCCAACATAGCAGCGATACAGAGGGTCGCCCACGCTACAGCCAGAATGGTCAAACCCAATCTCAGCTTTTCTGCAGCCATTTCTTGGAAAATTTGTCTCATCGGTAACAACATGACTAGGCCCTCGCACTCAAAGCAATGACTGGCGTGAGACGCGATGCTCGCCTTGCTGGGAAATACGACGCCATCAATGCCAAGATAAGCGTCACAAGTAAAGACCAAGCAATGGAATCTGGCGTGATCACAGGTAAACCAATCCATTCCGGTAATGCCATGCTGCTTAGGACAGATACCACTGCATACGAAAACATCAGACCTAATGCCGTGCCCACGGCTACCAATATAAGCCCTTCAAGAATAAACTGACTGAGTATGGATTTTTGAGTCGCCCCGATCGCCAAACGCACACCGATTTCACGCGTGCGCTCCGTGACGGATAAAAACATGATGTTGGCAACACCAAGCGCACCGACCGCCATGGTCATCGCGCCGCTCGCTCCGAGAAAAATCTGAATGCCACGCAAAATTCCACTGATGACCGCCGCACCTTCACTAAAATCGGGTAGTTCGACCGCATCTTTATCACTTGGGTCAAAATGAAACTGCTTGGCGAAAAAGTTCACGATATTTTGTCGAAATGACGATGCATCCATCCCTTCTCTCGGCTTCATCAATACCATCCAAGGTTTCGCATCCCACAAATCGCGGTACGTTGTTTGAGGAATGAAAACCGTGCGGCTATCGCCGAATGAAATGCCAGTGTCCTCACCAACGGTTATCCCAATCACCAAAAACGGAATGCCGTTGACTTTGAGCCTATCCCCGATTTGGATTCCGCCCATTTGCGCAATTTGATCGCCTAACACTGCCACGCGAGTGTGGTTGTCCATATCACTTGGTGACAGGTTTCTCGAACCGGATTGCAGCTTGCGTTGCATTAAAGGAAAGTAAGACGTATCAATACCGCTGACCGTACTCGATAAATTCTGTCCTTTGAGATTGGTGATATTCGCATCCCATTTGGCGTAAACGCTCGACGCCTGTTGCACGAAGCCCGACTGTTTGATCATGTCGACTTTTTCTTGTGGAATATCAATTTGTCGTCTTGAAGGTAACCCTTGCCACGGTTTACTGGTACTCGACGGAAACACCACTTGCACATTGTTGATCATAAATGAAAACGACTGGGTCTGATGGCGATAAAAGCCTTCGCCAAGTGCGATTAACACCACCACAGAGATCACGCCCCAAGCAATCGCGATAATGGCTAGCACGCTCTTCATGCGGTGTGCCATCAACGTTTGCCAAGTTTGCTGCAACAGGCTGCTCATGAATGAAAAGCCCGAGAGATCAACGCCATGGTATCGTCATCGAGTTTCCCTGCGGTTTGCAGTAAGCCGATTCTCTTACGCCAATAGCTGTACAAGTTGGTTTGCAGACTGTTTTTCGCCTCAAACAAGCTGTTGTGTGCACTGATAACTTCCGACACTTCAAGCAGGCCAGCGTCGTAAAGTTTCTCTTTGCTTTGCAACACTCTGGCGCGCGACTCAACTAGCTCGTTCGCTATCAAAACTTGATTCCAGTTGATATCGACCTGCGTAAACTGCTGAATAACTCGTTTCTGAATATCAATTTCCACTCTACGCATATCTTGCTTGGCGCTTAAAATGTTCAACGATGCTTCGTCCACTTTCGCTCGCACTGCACCATTGAGGTCAATCGGCAAACTCAAACTAATCCCAGCGTTAAACTCGCCGTTTGAACGATTGTCACCATCGCTGTAGCCCACACTGCCTTTGACGGTTGGGTAGTATCCACCTTTAGCTGAATCTTTCGCGAACTCGCTCGCTTTCACCATCTGCGCCGCCACCAACAGCTCTGGACTGCTGTCTTTAGCCAGCTTTAGCCATTGCTCCTGAGAGTCCACCAGCATCGGCGGCTGAATCAAAGAATCCGTTCGAATTTGGTCGACACTCTCCGGCATTTGATTGATTAACGCCGCAAGCTCTGCTTTTTTCACTTCGAGATCGGCTTTTGCATTGAGGATACTTGCTTGCTCAGAGACTTGATTCGCTCTCATCTCTTCGACATCAACCGACTTCACTTTGCCTGCTCGATAGCGTTTCTCGATGATGTTGAGAAGTTCTTTCCCCTCCTCCAGCTTGGACTGCGCCAATTTGAGGTCGCCCTGTGCGCTTGCCACATCTAGGTAAGCGGTGAGCAACTTCTGCGCAAGCTCGTTATGTGATTGAGATAGCTCTAACTGTGCTTTGAGATAATTGGCATTCGCTTGATCCAGTTCCGACCACAAACTGCTATCCCAAATAGTTTGAGATAAGGTAGCGCCGTAACTGTTCGAATGGCTTGAGGACTCATTCCAATCCGCTGACGCACTGGCACTTAAACCCGGCAATAACGCACTGCGGCTACTCTGTACGCCAACCTCGCCAAGCTGGACGCCGATTTTCGCTTTTTCGTAATTAGGATCGTTCTGCTTTGCTTGTTGCCAAGCTTGTTCAATAGAAATTGCGTAGGTCGGCAAACTGAGTGTGGCAGCCAACAATGCAAAGGCGATTGTTGATCGTTGCAGCTTAACCATGCGCCGCTCCCATCATACTGTTGTCGATAACCTCTTCATCAAGCTCCACGCCGTCAAGCACTTCGACATTGATGCCATCTGACAGACCGAGTTTCACAGGTTGTTTATGAAACCCTTGTTCTGAGCTATCGGGGATCAGAACATTCGGTGCGTCACCATCAAATTGCAGAGCGCGCTCCGGTAGAGTGAGCACGTTTTCAGACTTCTTCAGAATGATTTGAGCCGTCGATGAAAAACCAGAACGAAGCAACACATCTTGTGGGATCTTGAGTTCTCCCACTTCAACCTCAAAACCGTTATCAAAACTTTTTGCCGAAGCGTTGCCTTCTGGTGAGTTAAGGTTCTCAGATTGAATCGCCACTTTGGTTAGCACACCAGAAATCGCCACATCAGGATAAGGCGCAACCGTCAACATAACGGGCATTCCCGGAGACAACTGCGCAGCATCATGCTCACTGACGCTACCTTTAAAAATCAGACTGTTCATGTCGGCCAATGACATCATTTCAGTCGCGGCTTGGCTTGATTGAGTCGAGATGATCGGCTCTCCGACCTCTACTTTCTGGTTGAGTACTGTGCCATCAATTGGCGCGTAGATCGTCGACGTTAAACGCGCATCGCCGATAGACGCCTCACCACTGCGGATGAGTTCGAGATTCTGGCGCTTTTGCAATACGTCCGCTTGCGCAGATTTGACTGCCGAGCGCGCACTTACGTATTCGTCGTAGTTACTTGGAATAATGTCCTGCTTGACCAAGCTTTCTAAGTTGGACAGTTTTTGTTTGGCGGATTCCAGATCGGCTTCACTACGCATGAGTTCTGCCGATGCATCCGTTAATGCTTGGGGGGTTGGGTTTGGACGCACTTTGATCAGCGGCTGGCCTTGCTTCACCTTTTCACCAACTTTCGCGTAAATTTCACCGACGATACCGTCGATTTGTGACTTGATAGACACGGAGTGTGCAGGGACAATTTTACCAACAGCCACCGCTTGTTTTTCAATCGTGCCTTTTTCCACAATCAATGTAGGCAGCAATTCTGGTTGAGCGGCAGATTGGAGATAGAAATACGTACCACCGCCGAGCAGCGCAATGCTCACAGCGGAGACAAGCCAACGTTTCGTCATTATTTATTCCAACAATTATTGGGTAGTCTAATGACTACTCCTAAAACACAAAGTTGAAGGAATAATATCCTGCTTTAATAGCGGTATGGTTGTCACAGTTGGTATGGTTTTGTCAGTCGCCTCTGACAATCAAAGACTAAAAAATCTCGACGAATCATTCAGCAAAGACGCTGTCTACGATGGCGACTAACATGCTCTGTAACCGCTCGTTTCAACCGCCACCCTTTTCATTCTGAACAATGTGCAAAATGGCGCTGTTCTGTATCCAAGTGAGCAGCTGTTTCTTGAGCGTTTAATATGTTCTCTTGATTAGCCCCAAACTCAGCCCCCGTTCCAGGCCAATAATATGTATCTTTATCACGACATAGTGTGAGAATGACAGGATCATTGTGTATATTGGGCTCATCTCCTAGCTCGCCATACATACTGAAAGTAATCTCAGACCCAACGTCTCCACGAAGTTTCTGAATCACTTCTGCTTGAACTTTAAAGAGAACATCTTCCTCGTGTTCAGCAAACTTTTCAAAACCTGTAATTTTCACCACTGCAGAATAGGGCGTTTGAAATATCGCATCTTTGAGTACCTCATTCTGAGAGTACACTCCCTGTGAAGCACAAGCTGATAAGCTCACACAGCCTAGCAAACTTATAAATTTATTCATGTTTAACTTTCCGTTCCTGCTAAGGCAGAGCCTTTTGTATATACAGGTAAAGTACCTTTTGTTTCATCGTAGTTACTCGGTACTACGAACTTGTCCCAGACATCAATAGAGTACTTTGCTATATTGACTTGGTTGCTTTGGTTTCCTCCTAACATGTACAAATGCCTACCATCAGGGCTCTTTCCCACGACAAAAGCAACATGCCCACCACCTTTTCTCGATTTAATCCCTAGAGCTCCATGTATAGGTTCTGAGATGTTTTTACCAAAACCCTTCCACTCCTTTGCTCGATAAGCTTCTTTTACTGGAGTGATTCCGTGTTGTTTAAAAACCCAAGCGGCAAACGAACCACACCAAGCATTTTGACCTCCAGAGTCATCAGTGCCCCAGAACTTAGATGCTGTAAAATACTCTAAAATCCTTGGATTGGCCTTAGTGCCTGAAACTTCTTTTTGTCCAATTTCTCCCAACGCTGTTTTCATCCAAGGCACTTTGGTTACTAGTTTTTGAGCATCATGAGGATCATTTTTCACTGAACTATAGGATGGTAATCCATTGAGCTTACGATGAGTTCTACCATTTACATCGATCCGACCATCTGGCTTTACCATATAAAGTAGCTTACGCTGACACACTTTTATTGCCTCTACTGTTTTCGACAAATGAGGACTCCGCCCTAACGAGCCATCAACAACCAACAGTCGGGTAAAACCTATTCTCTTTTGGTTATCATTTAAAAATTGTTGAACTGCTTTAACATCATTTTTCGAATTAGTGCCATTTATACCAACAGAGCCACGGATTTTTAATCCCATTCTCGTTACCTTTATAACTAATCATATAATTAAGAAAGTACGCTTTAGCGTGACAACAATAAAGATAAAATGTTGTTTTATACGATTAGCCATACGAGGGGAATTAGGTGTTGAAAATATAGATTACAAATAAACTCAGCTCATATCACTAAAAACACCTATTTATCACCTTTTGGTCACACTTCAAAGCAGGACAGCCAAGATGTTTTAAACCATGCGTATTAATAGACGAAAAAATGTTTATAAATGAACACTTAAATTAACATAGTAAAACTATCAATTACTATTTTAAATTTAAATAACACTTCCTTTTTAAAGGCACTCTATAATTAAATTTATCAAACTTTAATTTTTATTAAATTGAGCTTTAATTTATTAATCTGACTATTTAACTAATTTCATTTCAGTTAATTGTACTTTTTGGCATGTTAGCGGGTGATGGCGGCGCCAATAACACCGACCCATTTTCAGAAGGAATAACGGACGATAACCAATGGATTGTGGAAGGACCACACATGATGATTATTACCCTAGACCAAGTGTTGCTCGACTATCTACCCATCGGTTCAAGTTATGATGGCCCATACGTGATGTGGAATGGTATGCCATACGCACACATTATTATTCCCGTTAGAGCAAGAAAATAAAAAGAAAAAATCCGATACTCAATATTTTGAATATCGGATTTTTATTACGTTATCGAGCTAACCAAATTCTCGCTAATATTCCTATCGGAGTAGTAACGCCAGTTGTGACGGAGGAAATTTCACCATTTCTTAAAACATAAATGGTTGGGGTCACGCTAATTTTCCATTCACGCATAATATCGCTTGAAGGATCGTTTATGTTTTCGAAACGATATTCTTTTGCCCTCATAAACTGCGCCACACGCTCATTCGGTCCCGACGATCCAGAAACGCCAACTACGGTGTAGTCATCACTCAGCCAACTCACGCTTGGGCTTACAAATTTACAAGCGGGACACCAAGTAGCCCAAAAATAAACAACGACAGGTTGTTCATAACTTTGCGCGATTGCATCGAAGTATTCACCATCGCTCAATACGGAGCTCAATGGTGGAGCCTCCTGTTTAGGAATATCTTTGGTGCGATACCAATCCATCGCGATAGAAATCGCGGTGACAATAAGCACCATCTGTACGATTTGAACGAGCCAATATCGGAATGTTCTACGCTGCTTTGTCGAACTCATTGAATGGTTCCCCCACTCGCTTGTTTCACCGCGCTTAAAACAACATCATCAGTCAGAATAACAGGTAACGGGATACCTTGTGGCGCCGCCGGGCCATAGACGATGTTAAACGGCACACCGTAACGCCCATGAGCTCGTAAAAAGTCCGTTACCGAGCCGTCCGGATGTGTCCAATCCCCTTTTAACGTCGCCACATTAGGGCTTTGCAGCAATGAGTAGACAGGATCTTGCCAGATCACGCCGATCTTGTTCGCTTTACACGTGACACACCAATCCGCAGTGACATCCACAAACACCACTCGCCCATTATTGACGTGCTGTTCTATCGCCGAGTTAGAAAGCTTCTGCCACGCTAAGTCCTCAGGAAGCGGTGTCGCCCATTGGTCGGCAGTGATACTACCAAGTAGCAGCCCGCCAGCAATTAAGATAAGCGATGCAAAGCCGGATAGCACGAGTGCTTTATCGCCATGAACGCGTTTAACGCGAATCATCAGAACAATAAACGCGACTAAACCGGCGAAAATGACCCAAAACACTGGGAGGTGATTGGCCATCAAAGACAGTAGCCAAACGCTGGTGGCCAACATCATCACACCAAATACGTTTTTGACCACGTTCATCCACTGACCCGGCTTCGGCAATTTAAGCGCAATACTTGGGAAAATTGCCACCATAATCCAAGGCAACGCCATCCCCAACGCTAAGGCGGTGAAAATAGCAAACAGCGTAACCACATCGGCACCCAAAGCAAACGCCACGGCCGTTCCTAGAAAAGGCGCGGAGCAAGGCGTCGCAAGCAATGTGGCAAACATACCTTGAACATAGTGGCCAACTAGGGAGTTATCACCTTTCGAGGCCAGCCATGTATTGGTACCCGATGATAGACGGATTTCAAACAGCCCTAGCATATTGGCCCCAAACAAACTGGTGACCAACACCATCAAACCTAAGAACCAAGGGCTTTGAAATTGCACGCCCCAACCAATGGCATTACCTGTTAGCTTGAGCACCAAAATAAAACCAGCGAGAATCCAGAACGACGTTAATATACCAAGTGAGGAGGCAACAAACTGAGCGCGAATTTGACGACGCTCGATACCTTGAGCGGCAACAATACTACTTAGCTTCATCCCCAAAACCGGAAGAACGCAAGGCATAATGTTAAGAATTAAACCGCCGAGCAACGCGAACAGAAAAACACTCGTTAGAGACGTGCTCGGCAGCGGTTCAACTATTGCCTCAGCAGTTGCTTGAGTGGTTTCTTCTGCTAGTAAATTGGTGTCTTTGATGGTCACAAACAGCGACTGACCATCTAACTCCACATCGCCCAGCCAAGTATCAACGATATAGCTCGCGGTGACGATGTTTCCTTCTGGATGCATTCCTTCAAGCTTGAAGCTATAGTCTCGCGTTGCTTCATCGACACCATCCACCAGCACTTGTGGTTGTTGCCAACCCTGACTGTTCTGTAGCTTGATTTGTAGTTTCGATTGGTTCGCATCCCAACTCGCCTGAGTAACATCAATAAACGGCGATGGCTGCGGCACGTTACTCACTGCTTGAGCGTAACTGAACATCACGTCTTCATCGACTTTTAGATCAGAAGGCAAGAACGTCAATTGAATTTGATAGTCGGTCAGCACACAAATCGTCGTACAAGAAGAAAGTGTCAGTACCGCATCAATCGTGACAGGTTTGGACATGTCTTCGACGTGCAGCGTCATGGGGAACAAAGTGTCGCCTTTATACCCAAGAGTCTCGATACCTAATAGTTCGAATTTTTGTGGGTGCGGCCATTGCCAATCCACTTTGGATAAATTTTGTGAATTTTGCCAATCAATAGATGGTGCTACGCCGCCCTCACCAGGTGAACGCCAGTAAGTTTTCCAGTCCCCAGCCAACTTGACGTCCAGATAACCAGTAATTGTTTTGGCTTGCGGATCTTGTTGACCAGTGAGCACAAAGCGCGTTTGCACTGGAGGATGTTGTGGGTTGGTTAGCCAACCTGTATCAGTAGTTTGAGCTGAAATACTCAGAGAGAGCAAACTCAAAGCAAGCGTCATAAAAAACATGGACGCAAACTGAGTCAGTTTAGTAATTTGATTCATAGTGATTCCTAGTTAAAAGACAAAGGTGCTAAATAACTGACGCTAGTGGTCAGAAAGCACGCTTTTATTCTCGGAACACACAGAAAGTCAGATGGACTCGATACTTACGGCCTATCGGTTCCGTCCAATGTTGCGCACCAATATAGGCACTGCACAACCAAATTGCCGAAGCAAAAAGACCCACAAACAGAACAACAATAAATACATCGAGTTGATGTTGAGAAAACTGAATTAACTTTTCAGACAATTCGCACTTGCTGGTTTCTTTAGTATCAATCGACTTGACGCTCGAACGCTCATCAGTAAGTGAAACCGCGGGCGATTCCGTCTCATATTTCATAGAGCATGACGATGCAAAGCCTGAATTTTGCATCAGACACACAACGACCACCCAGCCAATAATCGCCAGTAGCCATTTTGCCCGCTTATGTGGCGTGTGATGTCGTTTAGTCAACAAACCCATAAGAATTCAGATAAAGTAAGAACGAAGAAGATAATACGCGAGTCGTCATAAAGCTCAAGTTGTATCCTCTAAATAGCCTTAAGAGGCTTCACTCGCTAAGCTTTAATCTAACTTGCCATAAATATATGCCAACTCTGCGACGGTTTTTGCCGAGAACTTCTTCAATAGATTGGCTCGGTGTACTTCAACCGTTCGCATTGCTATGCAAAGTTCGTCAGCAATACGAATGTTGCGTTTTCCTTCAATGATCAAACGTAAAATGTCTTTTTCTCTAGGTGTGAGCGATTCATAAGCCGATTTAGCTGCTGCCATATCGAGGTTTGTGGCAGACTGCGCCTGTCCCTGCAAAATAGCTCGTGCCAGTTCATCGCCTTTGACTGGTTTTTGGAAGAAATTGACCGCCCCAGCTTGTAATGCATCGACCGCCATCGGGACATCACCATGCCCTGTCAGATAAATAACGGCCAACGGGCTGTTGGCTTGATTTAAAATTTGGTGCACTTGCTGACCACGAAAGTTGGGCATTCGGCTATCAAGGATCACGCATCCGGCTTGATGAATGTCCACTTTATCGAGAAAAGATTGCCCATCAGCAAAAGTCGTCACGTTGAAGTCATGCTCTTCCAGCATAAAAGCGAGCGAGTCACGCACCGATTCATCATCATCGACTACAAAAACAGGTAGCTGCTTTTCACCGCTGCTCATTGAATGCTCCTATGCCTAGTTCAGATTAGTTTTGATATGGAAACACAAGCTCAACCAAACAACCATGTGGTGCTGTCGAGCTGATGACAAACTCGCCACCATGCATTTCCATCACATCGCGACAAATGGCTAACCCCAGCCCAAGCCCTTCTTCTTTGCTACTCACAAACGCTTGAGTCGGATTCTCTTGCTGCAACCCTGTACCATTGTCTAACACTCGAATAGAGAGTTGACTGATTTGGTAATCGCAATGCAGGGCAATTTTACCTTGATAACCTGATGAGTGATATTTCTCTTGGAACAAAGTACACGCATCAATCGCGTTGCTGATCACATTAACTAAAACCTGTTGTACGCCAACTGCATCGACAAGTAATGGACGAATGTTCCCTTCTGTACTGGCCACAATAGAAATGTTTTGCTTCTGCATTCGAAAATGGAGTAACTCAATCGTGTCATCAATGAGTACTTGAGGATCGCACGGCGCTTTGTCGACACTGCGCTTACGAATCAACGTTCTTAATCGCTGAATAATTGCATCGGCTCTTTCAACTTGGCCCTGTATTTTCTCAAGTACAGGGACAATATCTTCATGAGGGCGCTTTTTGGCCAAGCGAAGTAAACCGCCTTCACTATAGTTGCGAATGGCTGCCAGTGGCTGATTGAGTTCATGAGCAAGACTAGTGCCGATTTCTCCGACAATCGCGACCCTTTGTGAATGTTCTAACTGTTCACTTTTCTCTTTTAATCGTAACGATGTCTGCTCCAACGCTTGCTTACTCTTGCTAAATCGATACTCAAGCCAAAAGTGGTACGCGTTCAACACAATCACAAACATGAACAGCGCCCATGCCCATTCTTGATGACTACGCAGCCAGCGCAATGCTTCTTGCCACCAAGGTTGTTGCAACGGATGGAGATCCAACGCCTGATAAAGTTTGTCGATGCTCAGCAAGCTGACGGGGGACGTCCAACCTGACGCGCCTGCCGCAATAACCGCAGGGTGTTCAGGTGGCATCGCTAACAATACTTGCGCAATCTGTTTGGCAATCTGAGCTGAGCCGCGCTCTGTTTTGGCAAATGACCAGTTAGGATAAAGCGGTGTGGAAACAGCGCATAACGAGCGCTCGTTCGGCTGTTGATTTAAAACTCGGTAATTACCCGGTTGTAAAAGCCCTTCACTTAACATCTGTTCCAATAAACAAGCAGGGACGACGGCCGCTTCCACATTGCCATCACGTAATTGATACAGGTTGGCATCAATAGGAAAACCAAGATAGCGGACATCGGAAAAGAAATCGTTTGGATTAAGCCCCATTTTGACTATTTGATAGCGCATCGTTAGATAACCACCAAAGGCTTTTTCTGATACCGCCGCAACGGGACGTCCTGAGACATCTTGCACCGTTTGATAACTTGAATTGGCTCGAACCACAAGCGCCGAACCAATTCCGTAATTCGAGTTTTGTGGTGCTCTGCTGGTTAGCGTTGCCATCCACGACAGCGCGTATTGCCTGCCCAACCGCACTGCTTGACCTGGGTTGGTTAAGATGAAATCCATGGTCTGAAACTTCACCGCTTCGCCCATTTCATCCAAGTTAAGGGGATGAAGAACAAAATGCACATCGGAAATTTGCTGATTGAGCCAATCAATGGTCGGTTGCCATCTCTGCTCGGCATAAAGATGACCACGTATCGCTAACACGCCCACTTCGACTTTTTTCTTGACCTGTGGCTGCTCTGCTTTTTGCTCTTGCAGATCTGCTTGTTCAGAAACTGCGCCGTGAGCCAAAGATGCAAAGGCAACTAAGCAAAGAATCCAAAGCTGAAGCCACAGTGCTTTTTTCATGATGAGTCGAATCGTTCCGTCAAGAGAGTACGACAAGAATAACAGCTACCTTCCCTAAACCACATTTGTTTTAGATCAAGTTTGATCTGGGTATGTGGAAATCCACAATATAAGCCTCGCAGTGCATTTCTCACAATGGAATCAGTCAATTCAAATACAACAAAAAAGCAGGTGAGTTATGGATTCCACCAAACGTCGCTTTCTCAGCGCGGTCACAGCCGGAGCCGCGTTAATTCCAGTCGCAGGCATTGGCACGGCAACTGCGGGAAACATTATTCGAAATAACCAGTCCGCTGACCGAAAAGGACAAGTCGGGAAGCGTTATGCCATGGTGATAGATTTGCGTAAATGTGTCGGATGCCAGGCTTGCACTGTGGGTTGCAGCATCGAGAACCAAGCGCCTATCGGTCAATTCCGAACCACCGTAAAGCAATACGAAGTTACGTTAGATGATGGCTCTACCACGCGAGAAGCAAAAGCCTTTATGCTACCGCGCCTTTGTAACCACTGCGACAACCCACCTTGCGTGGCAGTGTGTCCGGTTCAAGCAACCTTTCAGCGCGAAGATGGCATTGTCATGGTGGATAACAGTCGCTGCGTAGCGTGTGCGTACTGTGTACAAGCCTGCCCTTACGATGCGCGTTTTATCAATGAGGACACGCTCACCGCAGACAAATGCACCTTCTGCGCACACCGCTTAGAACAAGGTTTATTACCCGCTTGTGTGGAAACCTGCGTGGGTGGTGCTCGCGTGATTGGTGATTTGAATGATCCATCAAGTGAAGCCCGCCGCTTAATTACGAAGCACCAAGACGACATCAAAGTGCTAAAGCCCAATGAAGAGACCAAGCCACATGTGTTTTACATCGGCATGGATGAACGCTTCACCAGCCACATCGACGGGCAGCCAGCTATTTACGACCCTCAAGGAGAGCGAGCATGAACATCACCGAAGTGTTAGTCCAACCTCAAGCGATGGCTTGGCTCCCGTGGGCGGTGCAGTACTTCTTTTACATCGGTTCTGCTTACGCTGCCGCTATTTTGTTCCTAATCGCCCTATTATTTGAGCAACACACCAGTCATCGGTTACGCGCCGCGCTGGTGCTAACGATGGCCATCGGCGCTATCGTAGGCCCGTTGGCGTTAACTGGCGACCTTCACCAGCCGGGACGAGCTTGGCATTTTTACGTGCACATCACGCCGTGGTCATGGATGTCTCTAGGCTCGCTGTTCCTGCCTGTTTTCTCAGGTTTAGCGGTAGTGACTGCATGGCTGTATCTCCGCGAGGATCTGATCAACTTACGTAATCAGCCAGGGAAAGTACTGCCTCTAATTTCAAAGCTGTCACTGGGTGACTGGGTGCTCTCTCGTAGAGTCATGCTTATGGTATCTGTTATCACGGTGCTATCAGGCATCACCATTGCAGTCTACACAGGCGCTGAAATTGCAGTCGTTAAATCGCGCTCTTTATGGCACCAACCCGCGTCGCCGGTTCTTTGGTTTGTCACTGCATTTATGAGCGCGGTCGGATTTTCTCTGTTGATTTGGCTCTTGCTGCCTAGTCAGTCAAAGACACTGACATCTGGCGATACTAATTTACTTAAAAAATCAGTGGTTACCAGCGGTGTATTAACGCTGATACTGCTACCGATTTGGGCATCCAACAATTCCGCATTTTCGCTCTATTCTAGCGAACAGTGGATGCACAACATTGCCCTGCTCACTTTTGTCGTTTTAGGTTGTGTTTTGCTCGCTTTCATCTTCTTGCGCGATACCCAAAAGTCCGCATCAGCCAGATTTCGTCACGTCATAGGGCTCAGTTTTGTGTCTGCTGCCGCACTGGCAAGTGCATGGCTGATTCGCTGGTTTACCATCATGGAAGTGCAAATCATCGCCAAGTTCGATGCAGCGCTGTATCCATACCAACTCACTATGGATGGAAATGGCTGGATAGGCATTATCGGCATGCTCGGATTATGGCTTGCACTGGCACTGCTCGGTTCGGAGCTGGTTCAGCCAAAACAAAAGATCGAAGTAAAAGCCTCATCACTCACCTTAACTGAACGCTAATCAAAGAGGATTTCATCATGGATAACAAACGCCGTCAGTTTTTGAAATCAGGCATTGTAGTGGGTGGGCTTGGCGCATTCGCTGCGGGTTACGCCACCACCACCAAACATATGGTCGAGGGTGCGCTCGAAGGCACCGCAGGAGAAAAAACGCGTGATATTCACCACGGTAATTCTCTTGAACCAGAGTACACGGTCAACAGCAAAGGCAACCTGATCCCGAACCCAAACCAGCGCGTAGCTCCATCGATGTGCTTTGGCTGTTGGTCACTGTGCGGGTTGCGTGTGCGCATTGATAACCGCAACGACGAGATTTTGCGTATCACTGGCAACCCATATCACCCACTCTCTCATCAGCAACACATTCCATTCGAAACGCCAGTCAAAGATGCTTATTTAAGTTTGGCTGGAGAAGCGGGCCTTGAAGGTCGTTCAACAGCATGCGCACGTGGCAATGGGATGTTAGAAATTCGCAACAGCCCGTACCGCATTACTCAGCCACTGAAACGAGTTGGAAAACGCGGCGAAGGAAAATGGATTCCGATCAGCTACGAGCAATTGATAGAAGAAGTCGTAGAAGGTGGTGATTTATTTGGTGAAGGCCATGTTGATGGCTTACGCGACATTCGCGATTTAACAACACCCGTTGATCCTGAAAACCCAGAATATGGACCGAAAGCCAACCAATTGTTAATGACCAACGCCGGTAACGAAGGCCGAGACGACATATTCAAACGCTTCGCGTTCAACAGCTATGGTACACGTAACTTTGGGCATCACGGCTCTTACTGCGGCTACGCATTTCGTGCTGGCAGCGGCGCATTTATGAACGACTTAGATAAGAACGCACATTTGAAGCCAGACTTTGATAATGCGGAATACATCATCTTCATCGGTATGTCGCCTGCGCAAGCTGGCAACCCTTTTAAGCGCCAGGCGCGCCAACTCGCCAATGCGCGAACAGAAGGTAGCTTGGAATACACCATCATCACGCCAAGTTTGCCTGCGGGTTCATCGAGCTTGGCCGCTGGTGACAACAACCGCTGGATACCAATCAAACCGGGTACCGATTCTGCCCTCGTGCTTGGCATGGTCCAGTGGATCATCGAAAACCAACGCTACAACAAAACCTTCTTGGCGCAGCCGGGGGCAAACGCGATGAAGCGAGCCGGCACCGCGCACTGGTGTAATGCCACGCACTTGGTAATCAGCGATGAGCAGCACCCGAGAAACGGCACGTTTTTACGCGCATCTGATCTGAACCTGCCATTTGAGGGCGAAGCGTTGTCTGACTCCGACCCGTACGTCATCGTGGATGAGCAAAGCAGCGAATTTGGTGTTCATACCCAAGCTGAGGAAGCGGCACTGTTTGTCGATAAAACGGTTTCGCTTGCATCGGGCGAAGTGCGCGTAAAATCGTCTCTACAAAGACTCAAAGAAGAGGCGTTCAAATACAGCCTTGCGTTCTACAGCCAACAATGTGAAATCCCTGTCGAACAAATTGTTGAACTAGCAAAGCGCTTCACCAGTCACGGAACAAAAGCGGTGGTCGATACCCACGGTGGCAACATGCACACCAATGGGTTCTATAACTCGTTTACCATCATGATGCTCAATGCGTTGATTGGTAACATAAATATGAAAGGCGGCGCGATGGCCAAAGCGGGTGGCTACCCAACTTCCGCTGCGGGTCCTCGTTACGACTTCACCAAATTTACTGGCAAAGTCGGCCCGAAAGGCGTCTTTTTGTCGCGCAGTAAATTCCCCTACCACAAAACCAGCGAATACAAACGTCGCGTTGAGGCAGGTGAATCACCTTACCCAACTCGCGCCCCTTGGTATCCGTTTGCCGCGCCACTGCTGACAGAGCACCTATCTGCGGCTATTGATGGGTATCCATACCGCGTAAAAGCGTGGATCAACCACATGGCGAACCCAATGTATGGTGTACCCGGTTTGAAAACGCTGCTGGAATACAAGCTTAAAGATCCAAAGCAGCTCGGTTTGATTGTGTCTGTTGATGCGTTCATTAACGAAACCACCGCATTGTCGGACTATATTGTGCCGGACACGGTCACCTACGAAAGCTGGGGTATGGCAACGCCTTGGCACGACGTTCCGGTGAAAACCGTCACCGCTCGCTGGCCGATTGTGGGAGCGCGAACAGAGAAAACCGCCGATGGTCGTTCAATTTGCTTAGAAAACTTTTTGATTGATGTCGCCAAGAAAATGCAACTAGGCGGCTTTGGTGACAACGCGATTCAAGATGCGCAAGGGAATTGGCACGCCCTCCACAGCGCTGAAGATTTCTACTTACGTTCCGCGGCAAACTTGGCTTATGTGAAAGGCGGGGTACCTGAAGTTTCGGCAGAAGACATTGCGTGGTCCGGCCTAGAGCGTTTAATGCCAGCCATGCAGAAGACGCTGACAGCGGATGAGATGAAACGTGTGGCGTTTATTTTTGCTCGCGGTGGACGTTTTGAAAATGCAACCGAAGCGTATCAAGGTGAGCAAATGAAGCATAAATGGACACGACCTGTCGCGATATGGAATGAACGTGTCGGCAGCGCAAGAAACACCATGACCGGTGATTTCTACACGGGTTGCCCAACATGGCATCCACAAAAGCTGGCCGATGGCACACCAATGGAAGAACAGTTCCCAAGCTCAGAATGGCCATTCAGCCTGACGAACTTTAAATCCAACATTCACAGTGCGGTATCCAATCTATCGCCAAGGTTGAACTCGATTAAAGGCGTAAACCCAGTGTACATCCATCCAATCGATGCCGAGCGCGCAGGCATTAAAACAGGTGATGAGTTTGTTATTGAGACACCATCTGCAAGCACCAAAGCACTTGCGATGATAGTCAGCGGAATTCGCCCTGGCACACTCGGATTTGAACATGGGTTTGGTCATACCGAGCTAGGACAACGCTCGCACTGGATCGGCGATAAACAACAACCCGTAAAAACGCGCAGCCAAGATGGCGTCAACATTAACGACATTGGCTTAATTGATCCTACCCGAGAAGGTAAAGGTGTATTGTTGGATTGGGTAGTGGGCGCGGCGGCACGTCAGTCCTTGCCGGCCAAAATCCGCAAAGCGTAACGCCGCACGTTAAGACGTCTCTACCACTTAGAGCTGCCGATTTGTGCAGCTCTTCACCACTTTGTTTTTATCGCTTATAGAACAACCAATAAAAACAAATACGGCCATTTACACTTATTAAATATGTGGAAATCCACAATACCTTTCATTATTGACAAGGCCGACAATATCGTCCGAGTGACTACCAAGTAGCACTTAGACATATTAATAAAAATTAAAGTGAGTCAGCATGTCAAAAATTCTTCCAGTGGTGGTGGCCTGTTTGTTAGCAACCACTATGGGCGCAAGCGCCTCGTCTATTCCGGAAAAAGCCAGCGTATGTAGCGGTTGTCACGGCCAAGATGGCATGGGACAGCCAAATATCGCGCCGATGATCGCTGGTTTAAACGCGAATTATCTCAACACTCAAATCGAATTATTCCTTAGTGGCGAACGCCAAAATGTGGTCATGCAAGGCATGGCGAAGGAACTCAGCGATCCCGCAGACCGTAAGGAAGTTATGGAGTACTTTGCTAACCTCCCGAGCTATGAGTTCACGAATCCAGAACAACGCGGCGACCAAGCTGATATTCGTAACCCGTATCGTAAGTTAATTTTCCAAGGCGATTGGGATCGAAATATTCCAGCTTGCGCGACTTGTCATGGAGCCAGCGGTATGGGCGTCGACAAGTTCCCTCGCCTCGCAAGCCAACATGCTGATTACTTAAAAACGCAATTGATGGCATGGAAAAACGGCACTCGCAGTGGCGACCCGCTCAATATGATGGGGACCATCGCAAAAAATCTCACTGACAAAGAGATCGAAAATCTTGCTTACTACTTTGCCTCATTACGTTACTAGGAGCAGTCATGAAACGTTTCTATTCTTTGTTCGCACTGCCTTTCATTTCTACGCTCGTATTAGCTAACGATCTGTTACCGGACCGCCAGAAAGAGCTACCTGCGATAGAAAAAGAAAAGCACGGTGAATACTTAAAACCGCGTGATCTCAGCACAATCCCAAACACCGCATTTGGTGAGCAAGTAAAACGCGGTTACTCGCTCTTTGTTAACTCACAACAAATGCGCGGAAAATACGTTGGCAACGAACAAAACTGTGTGAACTGCCATATGGAGGCAGGACGAAAAGCAAACGCTGCGCCACTGTGGGCAGCTTACATGGCATACCCAGCATATCGTAAGAAAAACGATCGCGTAAACAGCTATGCTGACCGTATCCAAGGTTGTTTCGAGTATTCCATGAACGGTAAAGCGCCCGCTTACGATTCGACAGAAATTGTTGCCCTTAGTGCTTACGCCTACTGGTTAGCGATGGGCGGCTTGCTTGACAAACATGGTATGGCGGATGAACCCATTCCAGAGCTAGACGCAAAAGCGTTGCAAATTGGTGGAAAAGCAAAAGACTTTCCGTTGCCCGAAGCCATCGCACAAGCATTACCAGTTGAAAAGCGAGGTAATCTCTCTGGGCGTGGCTACCCAAAAATCGCCGCCCCTGAGCAAGAACCATCAATAGAGCGAGGCGCATTGGTCTACGAAAAGAGCTGTGAAACTTGCCATCGCGCCGACGGTTCAGGCATCAAAGACACCAACGACCATTCATACATTCCACCACTTTGGGGCGAATATGCGTATAACTGGGGCGCAGGCATGCACCGGATTAACACTGCAGCCTATTTTATTTACGAAAACATGCCGCTTGGGAAAAGTGTGCAGCTGACAGAGCAAGAAGCTTGGGATGTCGCAGCATACGTCAACAGTCATGAGCGTCCACAAGATCCTCGATTCAAAGGCAATGTCACCGCAAACGCGGAGAAATATCACCAGCACCAAGGCTATTACGGCAAAACGCTCAACGGTACGCAAGTCGGCTCCAATGCCTTTAAGAGCGGAACGGTCAAGTAAAGTACAACTAAGCACCTTAAATAAAATGCTCTTTTTCCCTGCTCAGATTATCTGGGCAGGGTTACTTACCCTTAAAACAAGTAATTACCCCCCTCCACAGACAAGCAATATCACATTACTTTCGGCTTCCAACATATTCATCTTCGCCGTAAAATCTTGTACCAAACGCGACTTCGTTTATGTCTTAGATCTCCCATATGCTCTAATGCCAAAAGTAAGAAACTCGTAAACTCCTGAATCAAAACAAGCGTGCCTAGTGAAAAAAGAGTATTCTTAAAGCAAATGAATCTAAAACCTACCCGATGAGTATTCAACCTAATTCCCGTCAGTTAATTTCATGCGAAGAGTGCGGCCTTGTTGTTCGCATTCCCGATATCGAACAGGGGCAAAAAGCACAATGTCCTCGATGTTCGCATTCGCTGACTAAAGTGAATGCCAAGCCTTACCAAAGCGTGATCGCCATATCATCGGCATGTTTGATCATGTTAGTGCTAAGCATTTCTTTCCCTTTTATGTCGTTCAGCGTGCAAGGGTTGTCGCAAGAAATCACCTTGTTGCACGCTGCCAAAATGCTGGCTGAGTTTCAAAATGTGCTTTTGGGTGTGCTGCTACTCGCAACAGTTATCGTTTTGCCTGCAATCTATGTTGGTCTCATTCTCTTTCTTCACCTTGAAGCATTAAAAGCACGTAAACATACCCCCTCTAAAAAGCAGCAACGAATGGCAAAAGTTTTATGCCGTCTTCTATTTCGAGTCGAACCCTGGTTAATGGTGGATGTATTTTTGATTGGCGTGTTGGTCAGCTTAATTAAAATCGCTTCCCTCGCAGACATAGGAATGGGCACTTCATTCTGGGCGTTTTGTGTATATACCGTTCTGGTAGTCAAATGCATATCAATGGTCGACAAAAGCTGGCTCTGGGGACACTTTATTCCAGCTATCGAGCTATCTGATGTAAAAGAGGGTGATACGCACCATAACCACAACCATATTGGTTGTCATACGTGTCACCAGCTCAACCCTATTGAAGCTAAAAAACACCAACACTGCATTCGTTGTAAAAGCCCTATTCATAAATACAACCCCGCAGACAACTTACAAAAAGCTTGGGCGCTTTTGTTTGCTTCAGTCATTTTCTATATCCCTGCAAACCTCTACCCTATGATGTACACCGTAAGTCTTGGACATGCAGAAGGTTCAACTATCATGGAGGGGGTAATATTGCTTTGGCATTTAGGTTCTTACCCTATTGCGATGGTAATTTTCTTTGCTAGCGTATTTATTCCAATGGCGAAAATGCTGGCACTCGCGTGGCTGTATTACAATGCGCAAAAAGCGCGATATCTTCCGCACGAAGAGAGTATTTCACGCTTAAAGATCTACCGTATAACTGAGTTTATTGGCCGTTGGTCCATGATCGATATCTTCGTCGTCGCGATCTTAGTTGCACTGGTTCAACTGCAAAACTTAATGGCGATTTATCCAGGTCCTGCTGCGCTCTCTTTCGCGGCAGTGGTCATTTTTACTATGCTTTCTGCAATGATATTTGACTCACGTTTGTTGTGGCAATTGCCACAAAACGAAGTGCAGGAGCCGATTTCTGACAACTTAAACGAGAAAGCCAAATATGAGTGATGAGAACAACGTAACCGCTCAAATAAAACCGCAAAAGCAGATTTCTGCGATATGGATTGTCCCGATCCTTGCGCTAGCCATGGGAGCGTGGATGCTGTTCCAATATATCAACAGTACAGGCCCACAAATTACTCTCCAACTGCCAACCGCAGATGGGATTGAGGTTGGCAAAACCGAAATCCGAGCATTGAATGTAAAAGTCGGACTGATTACTGAAGTCACTCTCAGTGAAAATTACGATCACATCATCGCTAAGGCACAAATGAACAAGGATGCAGAACGCATGTTGCGAGATGACACCATGTTTTGGGTGGTGAAGCCTCGTATTGGCCGTGATGGCGTTTCAGGTTTAGAAACCTTGCTCTCTGGCGCTTATATCCAACTTCAGCCGGGTAAATCTAAAATAGAGAAAGAGCGCTTTACGGTCTTAGATGTTCCCCCAGTCGCCTCTCCTGATGCGGAGGGGCTACGCCTTGTGTTAACACATCGCGAGGCCGGTAAACTAGGCGTTGGTGACCCCGTCATTTATAAAGGCTTTACGGTTGGTCGTGTAGAGAAAACCAGCTTTGATGTTGACACTCGCAAAGCGTTATACCAACTCTTTATTTTCAAGCCTTATGACAGCTTAGTGCGCACTCGTACCAAGTTCTGGCTGAATTCTGGCGTAGATTTACAGCTCAACGCTGAAGGGTTCGAAGTCAAGTTTGGCTCATTAGAGAGCATGCTAACGGGTGGTGTTACCTTCGATACCGTTCCAGGTCTTGAATCCGGTGAACAGCTCACTGAAAATATGGTCAACTTCCGCTTGTACGATGATATTAAACAACTTCGAGAAGGCATGTACGATGATTATATTGAATTCGTTATGCTTTTTGATGAATCGGTACGAGGACTTAAACGTAAGGCACCTGTCGAATATCGAGGCTTGAGAATTGGTACTGTGATGCGTGTACCAATGCGACTTCCAACCCCAGAAGAGAACTTTTCTGCGAAAAAAATCCCTGTATTGGTACGTATCGAGCTCGGCCGTGTTTATGGCGATTTCCAATCCCAATCTTTACCAATGTTAAAAGATAAATTGAAGAGTGAGTTTGCTAAAGGCCTACGTGGTACTTTAAAAACAGGTAACTTATTAACAGGCGCACTGTATGTTGACGCCGACTTCTATCCAAATGACGAGCCTTACGTCCCGAGTAAGTTTGCTGATTTAGATGTTTTCCCAACCATGCGTGGTGGTTTTGCGCAGGTTCAGCGCCAAGTGAACGACTTCCTAAATAAGATTAATAACTTACCGATGGAAGAAACGCTAGATTCTCTCAATTCAACGTTAAAAACGTCTGAAAAAACGTTAGCTTCAGCAGAACGCGTGGCGGACAGTATTGATAAACTTTTGAATCAAAAAGAGACGCAAGAGATCCCAACAGATATTCGCCAAAGCTTACAGCAATTACAAAAAACACTCGATGGTTATGGGCCCAACTCAACCATGTACAGCGAAATGGAAGCCACGCTAAAAGAATTAGAAAGCGTGATGACAGAGTTTAAACCCGTACTTAAACAGCTAAACGAAAAGCCAAACTCTCTTGTGTTTGGAGAAGATGAAATCAGTGACCCAATACCAATTAAAGGCCAAAACTAATGAAACGAGTATTCTTTCTGTCTATCGCGCTATTTGTCGGTCTAACGGGTTGCAGTAGCGCTCCGCAAACTAAAGGAGCTATGTACCTTCTACCTAAGGTGGAACCAGTGACGCTGAGCTCTTCTGATATCGCTCAGCGCCCAACTTTAGTTGTTCGTCCAGTGACATTGGCGAGTTATTTGAATGATAATGGCATTGTTTATCGAACCTCTGAGACCCTAGTTATTCAGGCGAAACACAATCAATGGGCGCACAGTATTTCTGAGCAAATCACTCAGAGAGTCGTCGCGGAACTACGCCACAAGCAAAGTCATTATTGGCCGACTGAAATGAATAATCTGTTGGATCAAAGCGGTGAAGCCAAACTACAGCTTACGTTAAATAAATTTAATGGCAGCTACAAAGGTAATATCGAAATTGAGGGAGAATGGTTACTCATTAATGCCGAAGGTAAGGTCGAAAACAGTGCGCCAATACAAATCTCAAAGCCGCTTCAAGATGAAGGCTATGAAGCGCTCGTCAACGCTTTATCCATAGGCTTAGAAAGCCTAACCTCAGACATTGCCAAACAACTCTAAGTCAATGTTAATTACAGGGAAGCAAGTTGCTTCCCTTTTTTATGCAGAGTGTAGCGACTTCTACTAAGCTGAAAGCTGACGAAAAGCCGAAAAGCCGAAAAGGAAATTGGATGAAACCATGTAACCTGCTATCACTCTCCTCACTCATTCTTGTATTACCTACATCAGTAGCGCTCTCAGCCGAGACACAAGAATCTCGTTGGCGAAATAGCATAGAAGTGTACATGCTAGGACTGAATATCCACGGGGATACCAGTATTGGTCGCTTTTCATCAGAGGTGGATGTCGATCCTAAGTTCATCGTAGACCACCTCGATATTGGGGCGATGTTGCGATTCGAGAGTATTTACCAAAGTAAGTGGGGCTACTACATAGATTATAGTTTCATGAACTTAAGTGGTGATGTTAATAATATCAAGGGCGCTCTGCCTAACGCTCGTTATCGTGCGGACATCGAAATACGGCAAGGTGTTCTAGAAGCAAAGGCATTCCAACGCGAACAATATTCATTTGGTAAACTGGATTATATGTTTGGATTACGTTGGTGGGACAATGACATCACCGGCAAACTGTATCGCAATGATAACCGGGTACTAGAAGATAGACTGTCATTACAAGAAGATTGGGTCGATTTTTTAGTTGGCTTGCGACTCATTGATGAATTGAGCGAAAACTGGCGATTTCATGCCAGTATCGACGCCGGACTTGGCAACGATACTCACTTCACTTATGCCATTCAAACTGGTGTTCGTTATAGCTTTAACGAATGGTCTGATCTCAACTTAGCTTACAAGTCGACCTGGGTCGATTACAAAAATGAAGAGGTATTTGAATATGATACGGCTTCTCAAGGGCTTTTAGTCGGACTTGGCTTTTACTTTTGATTAGGTGAAACCCTAGCCTATATTCAAGCGTTGTAACGTGTACTAGCTCTAGGTACACGTCTAGTGCCGCGTTACAGATGCTTAAATAAGGCAAATTGATCTTCATCAGACTATAAATTGCTCTTCGGTGCTACTCTCTGTCACAAAATATAAAACCCCACTCTATGACCTCATATAGGTCTTGTTGATAAGGTTCCCGAGTAGCAATGTCGATTAACATTTCCGATTTAACCACCGCCCTAAATAAGGTGGAGCATATTCATAAAGTGCAGCTTGAAAACGTACATCAGTTCTTCAAAGCAAACGAAGCTTTCTCGTTGCAAACATTCAGCCAGCTGATATCAAGCGACTCGCTTGATGATCGATTTAAAACCATCGATAAAGCGTTCTCTTTGCTTGGTGATGCAAAAACCTACCTTTTAGAAGCGTCTTACCTTATTAAATAAAAAAGAAAGCCCCGATAAAATTCATTACCGGGGCTATCATTTTCTATCTAAACTACTGATTTACAATTTGTAACGATCATCAATTACCGTTAATTCTGGGAAGGTTTTACCCTCGTCCATCGCTTCTTCTGTCTCTTCTTTTACTTGGTTATCAATCCAGAAATTACCGATATCCATTGGATGAAGCACCCATTCTGTCGCTTTTGTCATGCCGTTTTTAGGAATTTTAACCCAGCGCCAATGAGCAACTCGAGAATAAGGCACCATGTAGCCAGGAACGATGATATTCGCTTTGCTGACATAGTTTTGGATTTGATGCGACAAGTCGTAACGCTTCTCCTGATCAAACTCAGAATCATACGCTTCAATTAACTTGTCTAGCTCAGGGCTGCTGTAGTTGGTGTGAGCATTCGTTTGTGGTCGATTTGCATTATCCGAGTGTAGGTATTCCCAGTACGCAGGGATCTCACCAGAGCCCATATTCAAAAACGCTAGCTGATGCTTTTTCTCAAGAATGTATTTAAACGCAGATGAGCCATCCACCAAGTTTAACGTGAACTCAAGACCAGCAAGTTTCGCTTGCTCTTTCAGGTATGCAATACGCGGTGTCCAAGAGTTGTATCCGTAGGTGATAGCAAAGCTCAAGCGTTGGCCCTTGTCGTTAACACGAATACCATCTGCGCCCACTTTATCAAAGCCCGCTTTTTCGAAGTGTTTAACCGCCGCATCAGCATCAAACTTTGGCGGTGTATTGTTAGGATCATCGTATTCGCCATGACCAAAGCCGAGTCCATGCGGTTTACGTGAATAATCTCCACGCATGATGTTTTCAATCATGCCGTCATAGTCAGTGGCTGCCATAACACCTTTACGCACTTCTAGGTTATCCAACATAGGCATCGCTGTGTTCATCCAAAGACCACCAGCTCCTTGCGGTGCTTCGTTAAAGCCCCAGTACTTTTGGATATAGCCTTTTTTGTACACATCACTATTGGTTTTGTCATGCCAAAAGCTTGGTAGCACCATCTCAAAGTAGTCTAAGTTGCCTTTCTCAAAGTGCTTCATGGCAATATCAGGATCGCGAATTACCTTAATGCGAACCTTTTCAACGTTATAACGGTTTTTATAGTAGCGGTTGTTGTATCCCCACCAATCTTCACCGACATGTTTGAATGTCACGCTCTTACCTTTCTTCACTTGATCAATGTAGTAAGGCGCTGCGGTTGGCTCAGATTTAAAGTTAAACTTTCTGACAAAGTTATCAGGCATGCCATCGTTATTTGCGTCCTTTTCTCCTTCAAAGAAGTGTTCAGGACGAGGCTGAAAACCATTACTTGGCATGTTAATCATAACCATAAGTGAGTCATGACTTTGAGCTACAGCAAGATTGACTTTGATCGTGTAGTCATCAATTTTTTCAACACTCACAATACTGTTTGTGAAGAAGTCGTTATACCACGGGTCGATAATGTCTTTTGACGTGTAGTACTTCATCATAAAGACGTAATCATCTGCTGTAATTTTTTCACCATCTGACCACTCGGCCGTTTCGTCGAGTTTAAAGAATACGGTTTTGTTGTCCTCTCCAAATGCCCATGACTTAGCAAGTTGAGGGATCCATTTGCCAGTATTTGGATGACGCTGAGCCAGTTTTGGTGAACCATCCATTAAGTATTGGCGCAAACCTGAGTTCGCATCTGGACCAACACTTCGTAATGTTTGCGGAAAGCTCTGAATGTAAGTGCGATAGGTGCCACCTCGTACCGCTTCTTCAGAGGCAAATAGAGGTTCGTTGTTGTTTGAAATCCATTCGATATCAGCTGGCAATTCTGCCGCACTCAGTTGAAAACTGGCAGCGGTCAGTGTTGCTAGTACTGAAAATGGCAGTTTTTTAGTCATGTTTCTTCCTTGTTGTGTTTGCGCACTAAGGTCGTAACAAGGAAGACAGCGTGTGAAAGCTCACAGAAAGCTGCGATTTAAAATACGCAGATAGGAAATAATAGGAACGTAATATGAAGTGACGTCCTGCCAGCTTCTATATTAATTTCAAAGAGTTTCACTAGGTCATCCTAGACCTTACAACGCAGTGAATGCATCTTCGCCATAGTATTCTTTAGATATTTGTAACGCAAGCCATCAATAACACATGATTGCATTTTCGAGGCATCACAGTGAGTTATGTTACAAAAGTGTGATCAGCATAGTACCAAGCCCTACTTTACTCAGAATAAACCGCAGAACCTTTATCTCAATTGGCCCCGATATACCAGTTACAGCGAGTAAATGATCAGACATAGCTGGTTAAAAGGAATGGTTGTTTACCGCGATCAGTATTTTCATTCGATATAAAAAGTGAGGCATCTTAGCCTCACTTTTCTCCATACAATCGAGACAGTGCTTACATTTTAGATAAGCTCTCATTGATCGACTTCAGCACTTCTGCAGGATTTGACGCTTGAGTGATAGGGCGACCAATCACAAGATAATCTGAACCTGATTGGATAGCGTCTACTGGCGTCATGATACGGCGCTGGTCACCTTGTTCTGAACCAGCAGGTCGAATACCAGGGGTCACTAATTTAAATTCTTGGCCTAGTTCGCTCTTCAGTAGTGAAGACTCTTGCGCTGAACATACGACACCATCTAAGCCTGCGTTTTTGGTCAAGGTTGCTAGACGAATCACTTGCTCCTGAGGCGCAACATTCAAACCAATACCAGCTAAATCACTTTGTTCCATACTGGTTAGTACCGTTACACCGATAAGAAGTGGACGATCTTTACCATATGGCTCAAGAATTTCACGTGATGCCGTCATCATACGCTCACCACCGCTCGCGTGTACGTTCACCATCCATACACCCATTTCAGCCGCAGCGCGAACTGCTTTCGAACAGGTGTTTGGAATATCGTGAAATTTTAAATCTAGGAATACCGAGAAACCACGTTTATCGAGTTCACGTACAAAATCAGGACCAAATAGCGTAAACATCTCCTTGCCAACTTTTAGTCGGCATGACGCAGGATCAATTCTATCTACAAACGCAAGTGCATCTGCTTGGTTATCATAATCCAGTGCGACAATAACTTTTTGGTCGATCATTTCATCTCCTAACTGTTTTGGTTCTTATTAAATAAAAAGTTAAAAAAATGCAGCGGACAGAAACTCTGCCAGCTGCATTAAGAATTATTCACCATCCAATCCGCGGATTGGCTTGATCGTCCCCCATCCTTTACAGGACGGACAATGCCAATAAAGGGAATGGGTAGAAAATCCACACTTCCGGCATCGGTAATGCGGTTTCACTTTTAATTGTTCACCCACCATCGCTTGTAGTGTTGATAGGCTGTCTTTCGCTCGACCATCTTCTGCTTCTGCAATGTGGTAGTCAATTAAACGGTAGAAGCCCTTCATGGTTGGATTTTTCAGCAATTGTTTCGTCAGTAACTCTTGAGCAGCCCCAACGTTCTCGTGATGAGCAACTAATTGAGCCAACATCAACTCGGCTGATACGCCTGCTTTCTTATCAATACAAGCTCGCAGAAACTCGACAAGTTCATCTTCCTGACCCAGATGATGATAGCATTCTGCAATAGTTGGCAAGACATCACTGATAAAGTCTTTATCTTGCTCAAGTACCCCCGTCAGATATTTGATGGTGTGCTTATAGTCTTCAGACTCTAGATAAATTCGTCCCAAAGCAATACTTGCTCGAACACACTTCGGGTCTTCCGCTAACGCTTTTTTAAAATGCTGTATTGCCTTATTAGTATTCCCATCAGCTTGGTCGAGCATGGCTATTTCACACCAAAAATGGGCAATATTTGCACGCATCCTTGAGCGTTTATTACCTAACTTAGCCAATTGGTTCGCGTAATAAATCGCCTTTTCCCATTCTCGTGTTTGCTGATAAATGGTCACTAATTGTTGAAGAGCCGCCTCTTTGTAATCTGGCTCTTCGACTAACTGTTCGAAGATTTTCTCTGCACGATCAAGAAAACCTGAGACCATGTAGTCTTTCGCTAACTGTTGAAGGGCGAGGTTCTTTTGGTCCAGTGTTAAGCCTGAACGAGAAATAAGATTTTGGTGAATTCTGATTGCGCGGTCGACTTCACCACGAGACCGGAACAGGTTACCCAACGCAAGGTGAGTATCGATGGTCTCGTTATCAACTTGGAGCAATTCAATAAAGTGATCGACAGCCTTATCTGATTGGTCAGAGAGCAGTAGATTAAGACCCGTCATATACTGACGAGAGATTTGATGAGATTGCTTCTGCTTGTCTTGCTGAGCGCTGCGATGTCCCATATACCAGCCATACGCAGCAGCTATAGGCAACAACAAGAAGAGTAGTTCAAGCATTAAAGTTAAGCCTTATCCTTATGCCTGTTTTTCAATGGCTGGCTTATCAGCAGCGTTGTTTGATTCAGTTGGTTCGTACTTTTTCAGTTTTTTCTTTAAACGACGGACCTGTAGCTGAGTTTTCAGTTGGATGCTACCAAAGATAACCCACGCTAAAGCAAAGCCAACCACAAATACTACACCTAATAGCGTAGATAAGTGGAACTCTCCTTTTGCTAGAAGATAGTTAAAAGTCACGATCTCTTGGTTTTGGGAACCTAACGCCAATGCAATTAAAAAGAGAGCTAAAACAGCAACGATTTTTATAATTTTCATGTTACATCACCCTTCTAGGAGTAAGTCGGTAAGATTATGCAGGAAAATGCTTCTTCAGACTACGTATATTAGCAATAATCTATACCCAAGTAACCTCAAGATGCTTAGTTTGTAGACATGCTTAGAAGTTAAAGTTATTTGGGTATAGAAAACAGCTGAATCCACAATTAGATTAGTAAACGATCTTGGATGTATGACTAACTTGGATACATTACAAAAAAGCGGCATACACAAACGTATGCCGCTTTTTTCAAACTAATAAGAGTGCATTAACCAATATTTACACGCTCACGAAGTTCTTTACCAGGTTTGAAATGTGGAACGTATTTACCTTCCAATTCCACTTTATCGCCCGTTTTAGGGTTACGACCTACGCGAGGCTCGCGGTAATGAAGAGAAAAACTACCAAAGCCACGGATCTCGATACGGTCACCGCTCTCTAGTGTAGAGGCCATGTGCTCTAAAATATCTTTTACAGCATCCTCTACCTCTTTCGCTGATAAGTGTGTTTGCTCAGCGCAGAGTCTTTCAATCAGTTCAGACTTAGTCATAGTTGCCCTCTTTGAGTATCTTTATCACTTATTATAGTAAGTAATACTAATTCCAACAAACACTTGCTGACAATTCTAGACAAATTTTATGCAAAATGCGCAATGAAGAAATGCCTTTTATTAAGATAGTTTACTGTCATTAGTATTACTACTTAAATATGACCAAATATAAAAAAGGAGCCTTGCGGCTCCTTTTTTGCTTAAGCGAGTATATTATTCGCCTTTAGCAGCTTTGAAAGCGTCAGCCATTGCGTTACCGAATGCATTGTCATCTTGCTTGTTGATAGATGCCATTGCTTCTTGCTCGTCAGCTTCGTCTTTAGCTTTGATAGATAGGTTGATTACGCGGTTCTTACGGTCTACACCTGTGAACTTCGCTTCAACAACATCACCAGCGCTTAGGATTAGAGAAGCATCTTCTACGCGATCGCGTGATACTTCAGAAGCACGGATGTAACCTTCAACGCCTTCTGCGATTTCAACAGTAGCGCCTTTAGCGTCAACAGCAGTTACAGTAGCGTTAACTAGAACACCTTTCTTGTTGTCAGCAACGTAAGCATTGAATGGGTCATTTTCCATTTGCTTGATGCCTAGAGAGATGCGCTCACGCTCAGCGTCTACTGCTAGAACAACTGCAGAGATCTCGTCGCCTTTCTTGTACTCACGTACAGCTTCTTCGCCAGCAACATTCCAAGAAATGTCAGATAGGTGAACTAGACCGTCGATGCCGCCTTCTAGACCGATGAAGATACCGAAGTCAGTGATAGACTTGATCTTACCAGTAACTTTGTCGCCTTTAGCTTGTGCTTCAGCGAATGACTGCCATGGGTTAGCTTTACACTGTTTCAGACCTAGAGAGATACGACGACGTTCTTCGTCGATTTCAAGAACCATAACCTCAACTTCGTCGCCAACATTAACAACTTTAGAAGGGTGGATGTTCTTGTTAGTCCAATCCATTTCTGAAACGTGAACTAGACCTTCAACGCCTTCTTCGATTTCAACGAAGCAGCCGTAGTCAGTTAGGTTAGTTACGCGACCAGTTAGTTTGTGACCTTCTGGGTAACGCTTAGCGATTGCTACCCATGGATCTTCGCCTAGTTGCTTAAGACCTAGTGATACGCGAGTACGCTCACGGTCGAACTTAAGAACTTTAACTTGGATCTCGTCACCAACGTTAACGATTTCAGATGGGTGCTTAACGCGCTTCCAAGCCATATCAGTGATATGTAGAAGACCGTCAACGCCACCTAGGTCAACGAACGCACCGTAGTCAGTAAGGTTCTTAACGATACCTTTAACTTCAGAACCTTCTTGTAGAGTTTCTAGAAGCTCGTCACGCTCAACGCTGTTCTCTGATTCGATAACTGCACGACGTGAAACAACTACGTTGTTACGTTTTTGGTCAAGTTTGATAACTTTGAACTCTAGCTCTTTGTTTTCTAGGTGAGCAGTGTCGCGGATTGGACGTACGTCTACTAGAGAGCCAGGAAGGAAAGCACGGATACCGTTTAGTTCAACAGTGAAACCGCCTTTAACTTTACCGTTGATGATACCAACAACAGTTTCAGCTTCTTCGTAAGCTTTCTCAAGTACGATCCAAGCTTCGTGACGCTTAGCTTTCTCACGAGAAAGTTGAGTTTCACCGAAACCATCTTCAACAGCGTCTAGAGCTACGTCTACTTCAGCGCCAACTTCAACTTCAAGTTCGCCAGCAGCGTTCTTGAACTGTTCAGCAGGGATAGCAGATTCAGACTTAAGACCAGCGTCAACAAGAACGAAACCGTTCTCGATAGCTACTACAGTACCTTTAACGATGCTGCCTTGTTGGAATTCTGTTTCGTTTAGAAACTCTTCAAAGAGTTGAGCAAAAGATTCAGTCATTTAATTAATCTTCAATAAATTAAACTTCCACGGGTATCCTACCGCATGGGGTTATTAAATTCGCCAGTCATCATCCTTGCGACCAACGCTCTTAGCCTAGTCGAGTATTATTACTCAGCTAGCTTCGATTCGATATATTGTAGTGCCTTTTCTACTACTTCGTCGATAGTCATCGACGTAGAATCTAGCACAAGCGCATCCTCAGCAGGGCGTAATGGCGCCACTGGGCGGTTACGATCTCGGTCGTCACGCTCTTGGATCTCGCTTAAAAGGTCAGCAAATCTAACATCTAACCCTTTCTCTTGCAACTGTTTAAGGCGTCGATTTGCACGCTCTTCAGCACTCGCATCAAGGAAGATTTTTGCTTGCGCACTCGGGAATACAATTGTGCCCATATCACGACCATCAGCAACCAGACCCGGAGCGGTCTCAAATGCACGCTGACGACGTAGTAATGCTTCACGAACACGTGGCAAAGCCGCAACTTTAGATGCTGCCATGCCTGTTTCTTCTTTGCGAAGCTCCCCTGACACGTCTTCGCCTTCTAGAATGACCTTAACTAAGTCACCTTCCGCGATAAATTGAACGTCTAGGTGGGTTGCTAGTGGGACAAGAGCATCTTCTGACTCGGTGTCGACACCGTGGTGAATCGCAGCGAGTGCAAGTACACGATAAATTGCGCCAGAATCTAAGAGTTGGAAACCCAACTTTTTCGCCAGCAACATACATAAAGTGCCTTTACCTGCACCACTAGGTCCATCTACGGTTACAACCGGAGTTTGAGAGGACATGTTCTTCTCCACCAATAGTTTCTTTTCAGCAATTTGCTCGGTTTTCGAGGCGCACATTATACGGGTAATCAGTCTTTGGAGCGAGGAAAAATGTCGTGTAAAGCATTACACCTAATGCGTAATTGGATTCATCAATAAACATAAAGTTCAACAAAAACGGCGAGAGCTTCCGCCCTCGCCGTTTTAAATGTCATGAACTTAAGCTCGATTAAACAATCGGCTTTTGACCACGCTCAGCTAACTTTAAAATCACACTATCAGCGACTTTACCCGCCACACCTGCTAGCTTGTCGGCCAGTTTTTTCTTTTGTACATAATGCACAGAAAGTACAGTTTTATCTTTGCATGCTGCAACAACGATATCATCAGATGTACTAATGTCATCCACCAAACCAAGCTCTTTCGCTTGTGTACCGAACCAGTGCTCACCAGTGGCTACTTTGTCTAGGTCCAAACTAGGACGACGCTCACGGATGAAGTCTTTAAACAAGACATGTGTTTCTTCAAGTTCTTGCTTAAACTTATCGCGCGCTTTATCGGTATTCTCACCGAACATCGTTAGCGTGCGTTTATATTCACCCGCTGTTAGTTGTTCGTACTCAATGTCATGTTTCTTCAACAGTTTGTTGAAGTTAGGAATTTGTGCGATAACGCCAATAGACCCCACAATTGCAAATGGTGCAGAAACAATCTTATCTGCTACACATGCCATCATGTAACCGCCACTTGCCGCAACTTTGTCAACAGAGATGGTCAGAGGAAGACCCGCAGCTTTGATTCGGTCCAGTTGAGAAGAGGCAAGGCCGTAACCATGAACCATACCACCGCCAGACTCTAAGCGAAGTAACACTTCATCACCTTCACGTGCGACAGCCAAAATAGCGGTGATTTCTTCACGTAGAGACGCGACTTCTTTTGCGTCTATGCTACCGTTGAAATCAAGAACAAATAGGTGTGGTTCACGCTTGCTATCTAATGAACCGTCTTTGCTCGCTTGTTTGATTTCTTTCTCGCGAGATTTGTTCTTCTCTTTTTCTTCTTTCTTGACGGCTTTATCTCGAGCCTTGATGAAAGTATCGTCATGCAAATGATGCTCTAACTGCTCAACAGATTGTTTGTGTTGCTCTGAAAGGTTGGTAATCTCTAACTCCCCTTTCGCCGCACCCGATTTGCCACCAGCCGATTTTGCAATAATGAGCAGAACAATTATCGCAGCAACCACCGTGATAATTTTGGCCAGAAACAGACCATAATCTAATAAAAATTCCAACGAGAGCTCCTTTATCTCATTTCAGATGACGTTAGTATGTTACGCAGAAACATCAGCGAGAAGGCAGCGCGGTTTGTAACCACTTGTTCTGATTGATAGCATACCTAACGAAAGTTCTGGAATTGGTATAACACATGAATTGGTGTATTGTAACCATCTTGTCACGATTACCAAGATTTTCCATTGAGAAACAGGCGTTTTTTAGCGTCAATTAACTATCATGGACCCTCTTACAATAATAAGGATTTATCGCCGTGAACTACTCCGTTTCAGCTGATGCTCTAAAAGGTAAAGTCATTCTTGTTACTGGCGCTGGTAATGGCATCGGCCGTCAAGCCGCGCTTTCTTATGCCGAGCACGGTGCAACTGTTATTCTCTTGGGTAGAAATGTGCAAAACCTTGAATCTATCTATGATGAGATTGAAGCTTCTGGCTATCCACAAGCAGCTATCATTCCATTGGATCTCAAGGGAGCAACTCAGCAGAATTACATTGATATGGCAGAGACAATCGAAGGACAGTTTGGTCGCTTGGATGGTCTATTACACAACGCAGGTGTCTTGAGTTCGCTGTGTCCATTTGATCAAATCAAAGAGGAAGACTTCGACGATATCATGCAGATCAACGTGAAAGCCGAAGTGCTAATGACTCAAGCACTACTGCCTGTGATGCGTAAATCAGAAGCTGGGCGTATTATCTTTACCTCTTCAACCGTCGGCCACTCTGGCCGCGCATTCTGGGGGCCATACGCTATCTCTAAGTTTGCCGTAGAAGGCATGATGCAAGTTTTAGCTGACGAGCTGAGTGATACACCGATTCGCGTTAACGCAATTAACCCTGGTGCCACTCGTACTCGCATGCGTGAAAAAGCATATCCGGGTGAAGATGCGAATACTCTCAAAACGCCACTGGATATCATGCCGCTATATTTGCACTTAATGGATCCTGCGGTTACCGATGTGAACGGTCAGTGCATCGACGCTCAACCGAAGCGTAAATAACTCATTCAGGTTACCTCACATAATCGATTGAAAAGGCAGCAAACGCTGCCTTTTTTCATTTCTCTCTTCATAAAAATCTTGCGACTTTCTCCCACAGAAATATACTGTACATATATACAGGTATTTATTATGCAAGATATTATTCAGAACTTAAAAAGCCAACACCTTGTTTGGCAAGCAAATTTAACGAAAGCAGATCCTCAGCAGCTGCAGACTAGTTCCGGTTTTTCTGAATTAGATGATTTGCTCGGCGGAGGCTTTCCACCTCATGGCGTAGTGGAGATGGAATCTATTGGTAGTATTGGTGAATTGCGTTTGCTCGCTCCCTATTTAAAAGCCACTCAGACCAATGGTATGACCGCATTTATTCAACCACCTGCGCTAGTGAATTCTCTGTTTTTACACTACATCGGGTTGGATATAAACCAAGTGTGGGTTGTTACTCCAACTCACCCCAAAGATGCTCTTTGGGCTGCAGAGCAATGTCTGAAAAGTGGGGTATGCAGTAATGTTTTGTTATGGCAAGAAGAGCTTGAAATACATCAAGTGAAACGCTTACAGGTAGCGAGTGAACAAGGTACTTGCCCTCTCTTTATGCTTAAAACAGATACTATCAACCGCTTGTCTTTGCCTGTGTCACTCAGTTTAAAACTGAAAGGCGACGAGCAAGGGATTCATGTTGAAGTGCTGAAAAGGAAAGGAGGCTGGAATAGAGGTAGCGTTAGTATCGGATTCCAACACCATTACCCGCAACTGGTGAAACCATCATCTGAAACTGTGCACTCGACTGTGGTCAATTTCCCACTGGCGAACCAAGGTTAGTGATATGTCTCTGTGGATTTACTTGCACTTCCCTCGCCTGCAGCTAGACGCACTCTTTGGTGATAACCAAGAACAACCCGTGGTGATTGTCGAAAGCCAACGTTGCCAGATTCTTCAATACAACGAGATTGCCGAACAACAAGGCATTAAGCCTGGTATGGGCTTAGGCAGTGCTGCGTCCTTGTGTCGAGATTTACAAGTGCATCCTTATCATCCGCACACCGAATGGAGCAAGTTACAAGAAATTGCTCAATGGCTGTATTTGATCACATCTGACGTTGTGTTGATGCCAAACCAAGGTATTTTACTGCGTGCTACTCCAATGCTCGCTCTGTATGAAGGGCTTGAAAACTATTGGAATAAAGTCAGAGCTCACTTATCGGAGCTGAAACTGAGTTTTCAATTCGGATGTGGTTTTTCGCCTTTTGCTGCCAAATTGATGGCAATATCAGGAGCGAACGTCATCAGTGAAGACAAATCTGCCATACAAAAAGTCCTATCACCATTACCGTTAACACTGGCAGATTTATCAAGCGCTACAGTAGAGAAGTTACAACGTGTAGGCGTCACCACATTGCAAAACCTGCTTGAACTGCCATTGCAAGACATCGCACGACGCTTTGATATCGATTTGGTGAACTACGTTGGTCGACTGACTGGGCAGTTTAAACACCCTGTCGACCTTTATCACCCTACCGAATCCTTCCAAGTTTATTTAGAGCTGTTGTTTGAGATCGAAAACGTTCAGTGGATTGAAAAACCGTTGGCCAAATTACTTCGTCAACTCGAAACCTTTCTTAAATTAAGAGATAAGGTCGCTTTTGAACTGTGTTTAACACTCCACCAGCGTGAGAAACAAGAGCAACACCTTCAACTCACTTCTGCGCAAGGTGATTACCTATGTCAGCGTTGGCAACAGTTAGCGAGTTTGAGCTTAGAGTCACTCTCGCTTAATGGCCCAGTCACAGGGCTAACGTTAAAAGTCATCCGTCAAGGTGAGCCTCTTAGTGCATCACGCGATCTCTTTGCTGGGCAGAAAGGAAACATGAATGCTTTAGAGCTGCTCTCTTTACTGCAAGCTAAATTGGGAAAAAGTGCTGTTTTAAAACCCAATATTGCTTGCGATCCTAGACCAGAAAAGGCCAGTCAGTATCGCCCTGCTGATGCTCCAGATAAAAAGGGGCACGCCATACCTTCCATACTACGCCCCGCAATGCAATTACCCACTCCCATTGTATTGCAAGAACAAGTTTCTTTGGTCCACGGACCTGAGCGAATAGTTTCTGGGTGGTGGGATGGTGATGAGATCATGCGTGATTACTACATTGCACACACCAAGCAAGGCCGCTGGTTATGGATATTTCGCGATCAGCACAAGCACTGGTTTCTTCATGGCTATTTTTGTTAAATCGACAGTTATTTTTGTTGGGTCATTATGAGTTACGCGGAACTATTTTGTCAGTCTAACTTCTCTTTTTTGACTGGGGCTTCTCATGCAGAAGAGCTGGTACTCCAAGCTGCTTTCTATCGCTATCAAGCTCTAGCTATAACGGATGAATGTTCAGTCGCGGGCGTTGTCAAAGCCCATGCGACCATCGAACAACATAAACTCGATATCAAACAAATCGTTGGAAGTATGTTTTGGTTAAATGATGAATGCCAAATCGTACTGCTTTGCCCTTGTCGCAAGGCTTATGCCGAGTTGTGTCGTATCATCACAAACGCAAGAAGACGCAGTGAAAAAGGCAACTATCAACTGTTCGAATGGGATTTGATGTCGGTTCGACATTGTTTGGTATTGTGGCTGCCCACACATCAAGAGAGTGATCACTATTGGGGGCGCTGGCTCAATCAACACCACGCTAATCGTTTGTGGGTAGCGATTCAGCGCCATTTGAGTAACAACGATACTGAGTACATTGCGCACTGCGAGCAGTTAGCACATGAATTTCAATTACCTATAACTGCCTGCGGAGGCGTTCTCATGCATGACGTTGAACGCTTGCCATTACAGCATGTACTTACTGCTATAAAACATGGGTGTAGCGTCGATAAACTCGGTTTTGACCGTATTTCGAATACTGAGCGAGCGCTTCGTCCTTTTAAAAAGTTGATTCGGATTTACAAACCAGAATGGCTGGAAGAAAGTACTTACATCGCCGATTTATGCGAGTTTAAGCTCTCCGATTTAAAATACGAATATCCTACCGAGCTGATCCCAGATGGTTATACACCCGACTCTTACTTACGTATGTTGGTCGAACGTGGTAAAAAGCTGCGTTTTCCTGAAGGCGTGCCCGCAGAAGTCAATCAAACCATCGAGAATGAACTGGCGCTTATTCAAGAGCTTAAATACCACTACTACTTCCTTACTATTCACGACATCGTAATGTTTGCGAAACAGCAAGGTATTCTTTACCAAGGGCGAGGTTCCGCTGCAAACTCTGTAGTGTGTTATTGCCTGGAAATTACCGCCGTCGATCCTCGACAAATCGCTGTCTTATTCGAACGATTTATCAGTAAAGAACGTAAGGAACCGCCGGATATTGATGTGGACTTTGAACACGAGCGCCGTGAAGAAGTTATCCAGTATATTTACAAAAAATATGGTCGTGAGCGTGCAGCACTTGCTGCAACAGTGATCAGCTATCGCTTTAAAAGTGCCGTGCGTGAAGTCGGTAAAGCACTAGGGATTGAAGAGACCCAATTAGATTTTTTCATTAAGAACGTTAATCGCCGAGATCGCAGCCAAGGCTGGCAAGCTCAAATTATTGAACTTGGCTTACAACCAGAATCTCTCAAAGGGCAGCAGTTTATCCAATTGGTCAACGAGATCATTGGCTTCCCACGCCATTTATCTCAGCACGTAGGTGGCTTTGTAATTTCATCTGGCCCTTTATATGAGTTGGTACCTGTTGAAAATGCCTCGATGGAAGATCGCACTATCATTCAATGGGATAAAGACGATTTAGAAAGCTTGAAGCTACTAAAAGTCGATGTACTCGCACTCGGCATGTTAAACGCCATCAAAAAGTGCTTTCAACTGGTCGAGAAACATCACCAGCGATCCCTCTCGATTTCCGAGATCACTCGCCGACAAGATGATCCACACGTGTACCGCATGATCCAAAAAGCTGACACGATAGGCGTATTCCAAATTGAATCTCGTGCACAAATGAGCATGCTTCCTCGCCTAAAGCCTGCTTGTTATTACGACTTAGTGATTCAAATTGCAATTGTTCGTCCAGGCCCTATTCAGGGTGATATGGTGCATCCTTTTTTAAAACGACGAGATCACAAAGAGCCTGTCAGTTATCCATCGGAAGAAGTAAAAAGCGTTCTGGAGCGGACTATGGGCGTCCCTATTTTCCAAGAGCAAGTCATCAAGCTAGCCATGGTAGCCGCAGGGTTTAGCGGCGGCGAGGCCGATCAACTCCGTCGAGCGATGGCATCATGGAAAAAGAATGGCGATCTCGCTAAATTCAGACCAAAACTGATCAATGGTATGCAAGAGAGAGGTTATGACTTAGCGTTTGCTGAGCGCATTTTCGATCAGATTTGCGGCTTTGGTGAGTACGGCTTCCCTGAAAGTCATTCAGCGTCTTTCGCAGTGCTGGCATATTGTTCTGCATGGTTAAAATATTATTACCCAGCCGAATTTTACACTGCATTATTGAACAGCCAACCAATGGGATTTTATAGCCCATCGCAATTAGTACAAGATGCTCGCAGACATGGCGTCGAAGTATTGCCGGTGTGCGTCAATCATTCAAAATATCAACATCATCTCGTCTCACGTCCGAATGGCAGGCTCGGCGTGCAACTTGGTTTTCGCTTGGTGAAAGGCTTTAACGCAGAAAGCGCACAAAGGCTTATTGAGCGCAAACCACTTAATGGTTACCGATCGATTCAAGAAGTAAAGCAGATATTAAGAAGCCGAAGTGACATTGAATTATTGGCTTCAGCCAATGCATTTCAGGCCTTATCGGGAAATCGTTATAACGCTCGCTGGGCAGCAATGGATTCCTTATCTGACCTACCATTGTTTCACAAGGTCGAAGAACCCAATGTTAGCTACCAGACTCAACCCTCTGAATATGAAAATTTAATTGAGGATTACGCAAGCACGGGACTATCTCTTAGCCGCCATCCAATTAAATTATTAGAAGAAACGGGCAAACTCCCTCACTTTACCCGCATGAGGCAACTGACAGAGAAACCGCATAAGTCACTGGTCACAGTGGTAGGTGTGGTAACAGGAAGACAATCTCCAGGCACCGCCGCTGGCGTGACATTTTTTACGTTAGAAGATGACACGGGCAACATTAATGTGGTCGTTTGGCAAGCGACAGCACGAGCCCAAAAGCAAGCGTATTTAGGCGCTAAAGTATTAATGGTGAAAGGCATTCTTGAAAAAGAGGGAGAAGTCACACACGTTATTGCTGGCAAGTTGATGGATTGCACGCACTACTTGAACAATCTACAAAGTAAATCTCGGGATTTCCATTAGTACAGAGGAATTAAGGAGAGAAATGTTAAAAATCAGAGAGAGGTGCGCTCCCTCTGATTTCACTAGATCTAATCATGCACTTTTAGAAAGCATCTGGCGTAATCGGTCTTGAGCAACTTCAACCAGCAGATCCGGTTGGAATTTAGATATAAAGCGATCACAGCCTACTTTTTGTACCATGGCTTCATTAAAACTACCGCTCAGAGAAGTGTTCAATGTGATAAACAACTTAGACATACGTGGATCTTGGCGCACTTCATGGGTCAGTTTATAACCGTCCATTTCAGGCATTTCAGCATCCGTAATCATCATCAACAGCTCTTTTTCTACATCTTTACCTTCATCACACCAACGTTTTAAAACCGTTAACGCTTCTAGCCCGTCACGGCACTCGATGATATTCATACCCAATTGAGAAAGCGTATCGCGAACTTGATTACGAGCTGTAGAGGAATCATCCACAATCAGAACATTACGCCCGACCATTGCTTGGGCCAATTCTTGATCGAGAATGTCCTCCGAGATAGTCACGTCGTAATGTACGATCTCTGCTAAAACTTTTTCAACGTCAATAATTTCGACAATTTGAGAGGCATCCCCCTCTTTGATTTGCGTGATAGCCGTGAGGTAATTCGAGCGACCAGACGTGGAAGGAGGCGGCTGAATTTCAGTCCATGCCGTATTAATAATGTTTTTAACCGGACCGACTAAGAAGCCCTGCACCGTGCGGTTGTACTCTGTCACGATCAAATTTTCTTCTTCCGCTTCACCACGTAAAGCAGGAAAACCAATTGCGCCTCGTAAATCAATCACTGGTACCGCTTCACCTCGTAGAGAAGCAACCCCACGAATATTGTAGTGCGATCCAGGGAGCTTGGTTAACGGTGGAAGCTTGATGACCTCTTTCACTTTGAACACATTAATCGCAAATAATTGGCGACTATTTAAAGTGAACAGCAGAAGCTCTAGTCGATTTTCACCAACCAAGTTTGTACGCTGGTCAACCGTATTTAACACTCCGGACATACTACTACCTAAATTATGGATAATTCTTATTTTACTCGAAATCAGTACAGACACAGCAAGGTTATATAACCAAATAACCTTAAAATATTTGGCTTTTCGAGCACAGCTTTAAAGTACAACAGTTTTAGCGTATTACTTCTCTTTGCATCAGACGCAAAGTCACGCAGCACATTGAAAGCCATTTTGTTTATTTACTTGAGCTTTTTAGGAAATTACATGAATGGCGCAGATATAGCAATGCAACATAACTCAAATTCCCATTCTAGTAATAGGCGATCAAAAAGGGTGAGCCGTTAAGTCTCACCCTAAATCACCTACAAATGTAGTCTCAACAGCCAGGCACATCATCATGTTAAAAAGTACTTAACCTTCCACAACCTTCATCAATAGTTGACCATCGTACAACGCTTGCTTAATCAACGCGGCACCAGGCATTGTGGCTTGCTTATAGAAACGAGACTCCACCAGCTCAAGATCTTGGTGATAAACAGGTAAACTCTGCTCTTCGATACAGCGACGAACCGCAGGATAAAGCACATCTTTTGCTTGGTTAATCACACCACCGATCAAGATTTTCTCAGGGTTAAATAAGTTGATCACAATAGCAATTGCAGAGCCTAAGTAGCCTCCAAGTTTTTCAATCACATCGACGGCCAAAGGATCACCGTTTGCAGCGGCTTCACAAATGCTCTCAATACTCATTTCTTCTTGTTTAGCAAGAATAGAGTCTTCGCCATCAGCGATTCGTCTTACGACTTCTTCACGAATTGCCTGAGAACTGGCAACGGTTTCCAAACAGCCAATATTGCCGCAATGACAACGTTTTCCATTTGGGTCAATTTGAATATGCCCGAGTTCACCAATGTTACCGTGACGGCCTTGCAAAACGCGCCCATCCAGAATGATGCCCGCACCTAAACCGTGGTGGATAGAGATAAGAACGGAGTTGTCATTATCTTGAGAATGACCAAAAAGCTTTTCTGCTAATGCCCAAGCTCGCGTGTCATTGGCAATGAAAACTGGCAAGCCTGTTGCTTTGTATATCTCTGGTCCAAGAGCAAGATTTTCGACATTGTAATGAGGCATCTGCAAAACGACACCTTGCTCTGAGTTCACGAGACCAGGCAGCGTAAGAGCAATACTGGTAACACGATCAAGTTGATCCGCGTAAGTCTGAAAGAATTCATCAATTTCGTAAAGCAGGCGCTCAAGCACATCGTCTTGATCAAGCTCGTGTATCTCGATTTTAGTATCGATCAGTACATCACCGCCTAACTCATGCAAAGCAATGGTTAAATAACCTCGCCCCAAACGCATTGACAAAAATTGCCAGCCTTCATTATTGACCTGCAAACCGACAGCAGGTCGACCACGACTCGTCGCTTCTTGTACTGTCGTTTCATGAATCAAGTGCGCTTCAATTAATTCTCGAGTGATTTTGGTGATACTAGCAGGAGCAAGCTCACTCTGCTTGGACAAATCAATTCGAGAAATAGGACCTTTTAGGTCAATTAGTTTATATACACGACCAGCATTGACCTGTTTGATATGATCAATATGGCCCGGTTGAGCCATGTACATCTTGCACTCCGAAATTCTATAACGGGACAATTTTTTTACTTTGCGAACTAATTGTGAAGTGAATTAATAAATCCCCGTGACAAGCATCACGTATAAACCTGTTTGTTTGTGTATTCAATCAAATAACGAAGAATCTACTCCTGTTAAATTGTTTGAAAAATAACTTATTTTTATTCACTAAATTATGAAGTAATGCCTTTAAAGCAGCGTATTTTTATCAATAAGGCCATTGCCTGTCGAATATCTGTCTGTTTTACCGGGGTTACTCTTAATGTAAACATTCTGTGCATATACTTATATTCAAGTAGCTTTAAGGTGTGGGCTCAGCAACGAGGCTAACCTTGAGAGCGATTGCGTAAAGTAAGGATAGAGTTCAAGTTACCTTTACACACACATTCATCGGAGAATCTATGACTTCCAAATTAAGACGAACAAAAATTGTCACTACGCTGGGTCCTTCAACGGATAAGGACAATATACTTGAGGAGATCATCAAAGCCGGTGCAAACGTTGTCCGTATGAATTTTTCACATGGAACCAGTGAAGACCACATTCAACGTGCGAACAAAGTCCGTACCATTGCAGCAAGACTTGGGCGTCAGGTTGCAATTCTTGGTGATTTACAAGGCCCTAAAATCCGTGTATCAACGTTTAAAGACGGCCAAGTCATTTTGAATGTGGGCGATAAATTCACATTAGATAGTGATTTACCAAAAGGTGAAGGCAATCAAGAATCTGTAGGGTTAGATTATAAAGAACTACCGCAAGATGTTTCACCAAATGACATTTTATTACTCGATGATGGACGCGTTCAGCTGCAAGTTACCAAAGTAGAGGGTAATAAAGTTCATACCCGTGTGATTGTCGGTGGTCCACTGTCCAACAATAAAGGGATCAACAAAAAAGGCGGCGGATTGTCAGCCGATGCGCTCACAGAGAAAGATAAAGCCGACATTCTTACCGCCGCAGCAATTCAAGTAGACTACCTTGCTATTTCATTCCCACGTAACGGCGAAGACATGCATTACGCTCGACGCTTAGCCAGAGATGCAGGCCTTGAAGCTATGTTAGTGGCTAAAGTCGAACGAGCAGAAACCGTCGCGACCAATGAGTCTATTGACGACATTATTCTCGCATCCGATGTGGTGATGGTTGCACGTGGTGACCTTGGTGTAGAAATCGGTGACCCTGAGCTCATTGGTGTCCAGAAAAAACTGATTCGCCGCGCACGCAGTTTAAACCGTATCGTGATTACTGCGACACAAATGATGGAATCCATGATTACTAGCCCAATGCCAACGCGTGCTGAAGTGATGGATGTGGCCAATGCGGTTCTAGACGGCACTGACGCGGTGATGCTGTCTGGAGAGACTGCTGCAGGTAAATATCCTGTAGAAACGGTCAAATCCATGGCCGAAGTATGTGTGGGGGCAGAAAAAATGTCGGAGGCAAGTCTATCTACTTATCGCTTAGATAGAACCTTCGAAACCGCTGAAGAAACCATCGCAATGGCAACCATGTACTCTGCGAATCACATGGAAGGAATTAAAGCGATGATCTCGTTAACTGAGTCCGGCAGGACTGCGTTGATGATGTCTCGCTTAAGCTCTGGCTTGCCAATATTTGCCTTATCACGGAATGAATCGACACTAAATCGAGCAGCATTATACCGAGGCGTGACACCTGTATATTTCGAGTCAAAAAGTGATGCGGGTTTACCAACGGCTCAAGCTGCAATTACTAGCCTTAAAGAGCAAGGGTTCTTGCACAAAGGTGATTTAGTCATTATTACTCAAGGCGATGTAATGGATGTTGTTGGCTCAACCAATTGCATGCGCATTCTACAAGCGTAGTCGTTATACCTAACCGGAGTTAACCACAAGAACCCGCAAATAAGGCTCCGAAAATGGAGCCTTATTTATATGCTTTGTATATTGCGCACATCGTGAACGTAAGAAGGTTTATGCACTCTCTCTACCATCAATTTCAACATCCAGCTGGTCATAGAGTTGAACTAGGTTAAACCCAGCTTGAAGCCCAAGTTGATAGTCATGCTCTAGTGACTCTTGGTCACTTAACAAAGAAGAAGAACGAAGTCCCTCTTTAGGCGCAACTTGTAAAATAAAAGTGTCGTCAGGTGGAGCAGAAATAAAGGCCTGAGTGAGCTCAAATGTTTGATAATGAATCATCAGCATGTCGGCTAAACCTGAATCAAAATTCTCACCAATCAGATGACTTAAACGATACAAGTTATCGGCACCGAACAACCAACGGCCTCCATTTAGCAGCATTTTCCCTGCAAGCTTCGATTGATGTGCTGCATTAATTTTTTGTTGGAAGAACGACGCCCAATCCAGCTTCCACTGATTCACTTTTTGCTGCCATGATTGCTGTACTGAGTTGATAGACTCTCGATACCATTCGACAGGCACATCCCCCACTTCACTTTGGGCTCTCGCTTCAATCTCTGAAAACGGCTCTGTGCGAATGACAATAATGTTGCGAGCATTCTGACGCCACGCTTCTTGAACAGGGATAGAGGCAGACACGCCGCCATCAACAAACTTATTGCCATTTACGTCGACAGGTCCGTGGTACAACTTGGGAATCGCACATGTCGCTAGCATAGTGTTAAACCACGAGTCATCCAAGATTGGTAGATATTGATCTGATAGCGTCTCTATATTCGTTACCGCAGCAAACGCTTCTCGTTTTCCCAATGCACTACGACCTAAATCAAGGTCAAGCTTGTATGGGAAATCTTGAATCCGTTCTAATGCCCACTCTAAACCTAAGTACTGCTGCTTTCGGATATAGCGAAACAGATTAAAAAATTCAGGAGACGTTGTCAGCTCGGTAATAAAAGCTTTGCCCATGCCATGTTGACGACACAAGTAAGAACATAAGTTAAGTGCTCCGGCAGAGGTGCCATAGAATTCATCGAAAGGATCGAAGTTGGAAAGTAAAAAGGCGTCTAAAACGCCAGCGGTAAAAATCCCTCTCTGCCCTCCACCTTGCGTGACTAAAGCAGTTTTACCATGCCTAAAGTGCTCATAAACTTTTACATCAAGCTCTGCATGGCTTTCTGTGATTATACCGCTGTTACGTATCATAGGCTCACGCCATTTTGTTAAAACGTTTGGTAAAAGTGGTTATCTTAAGCTGTTGTAATAGCAATGATGCCAAATGACAAAAGCACTGCAAAAACAGTCACCACAATGATTAATGCGGATTTTAGATCGTGTTCCATAAACACCTCCTTAATATGTAACAAATTAATAACACCGGTGTGAAATATGTTCAAGATTTGCTTAATTTAGTCGCGCAATTTTGACTAACCCATCACAATTAGCTTAGTCATAATAAGGAGATAGGGCATGAACCAAAAACTCAGCTGGCTAGTAGGAATCATGATGATGAGTACTGCTATCAATGCACAAGCGAATATCATCGTTACACCATACATAGGCTATACAGGAGGCGGCCAAGTAGAGGATGAAAGTGGTAATACATACGATCTCGCCCCCGCAGTGAACTACGCTCTTTCAGTCGAGACTCCCTTAGAAAAAGGAAGGATCGGATTGTTTTACTCCAATCAATCGACGGAACTTGAAAAGCTGTCCAACTCAGCAGATATCCATTATCTGCACTTCCAAAGCAGCATGTACTATCCTGTCGCAGAAAATTGGCAAACCTATATCGGTGTAGGTTTGGGCGCTTCTTATGCCGATGTGGATTGGGTAGACAAAAAATACGGATTTTCGGCTAGCGCTTTTGCAGGGCTGGAATATGAATTTTCAAAGAACTTTGCATTAACAGCCCAACTGAGATGGTTAGGAACGGTCGTTGATAACGATACATCTGGCGCCTGTAATCTACCTAATGACGGCTCAAACTGTATCATTAAGTTCGATACTGATTGGATGAACCAATTCCAATCAAATGTCGGTTTTAGTTTCCGCTTCTAATTTTTATGCATGTTCCTCTGTAGGGCTCGTCACAAAGAACGCTGAACGAGTCCTGCACAGAGCCGATAAAGGACATCGTCTAAACACCATTGTTTGGCAAAGTAACGAAGCATCATCTAGATAGGTGCACAAAAGATAGCCGTACGCCCTAATTCATCAAAATAGTCTTAAACACCAAAGTAATTATTAGATCCCAGTCATTTATTCCAGACAAACAACCAACCACCCACACAAAACCACAATCAAACTCAAATTTAACAAGATTAAAACCAGACAACGCATCTGAATTAACATTTAGATTCTATTGCGCTAAGTATTATTAGAAGTTAGTCTGATCAGTGAAAACAGATAAATATTTCAGTTTTATCAAACACACATCAAAATTTTAAGATTAATAATCTACTTTCTCTTACAGTAGCCAGAATATAGCTCTATAAAATTATAAAAAGTTAGAATTAAGGATAGAAAAGCTGATGGATAACAGCGGTCCTTTCTTCCAACTGTTTGCGCAATTATTACTGTGTTACGTAGAGAGCTTCATTCCTCAGGGAGTCTTATAGGAGTCAAATATGAAGCGAGAACAATGGGGATCCCGGGCGGGATTCATCTTAGCAGCAGTTGGGTCTGCTATCGGTTTGGGAAACATTTGGCGTTTCCCATACATGGCCTATGAAAACGGTGGCGGCGCATTTTTTATTCCTTACATTTTTGCCATGATCACTGCCGGTATTCCATTTATGATCCTTGAGTTCAGTATGGGACAAAAATACCGAGGCTCGGCACCAAAAACACTTGCGAAAATTCATTCTAAATTTGAATGGCTTGGCTGGTTCCAAGTTGGTGTGGCTGCAGTTATTGCCGTTTACTATGTGGCTGTTATCGGTTGGTCGATTTCTTACTTTGGGTTGTCGTTCACTCAAGGTTGGGGAACCGATACCAACGCATTTTTCTTTAGTGAATACCTAAAGCTAGGTGACAACTCACCAACAGACTTAGGCAGTATTCAATGGAAGATTGCTTTATCCATGGTAATTGCTTGGGCAATTACTTACACCGCCATTGCCAAAGGCGTGAAATCAGGAATTGAACGAGCATCTAAAATTATGATGCCAATCCTATTCTTGATGGTGATTTTCTTAATCGGACGTATGATTTTCTTGCCAGGAGCTCTAGATGGCGTGAACTACATGTTCGAACCCGATTTCAGCAAAATTTGGGATGTGAAAGTATGGGCAGCGGCATATGGTCAGATCTTCTTTACGCTAAGTATCGGCTTCGCCATCATGCTAGCTTACTCTAGCTACCTACCAGAAAAGTCAGACATAACGAATAACGCGTTTATGACCGTGTTGATCAACTGTGGCTTCTCGATCCTAGCCGGCATCATGATCTTCTCAGTATTGGGTTACATGGCTCAAGAGCAAGGTAAGCCGTTAACAGAGGTGGTATCTGCAGGCGTTGGCTTGGCTTTTGTTACTTTACCTGCGGCAATTAACCTACTACCTGCCCCATATATTCTTGGTCCACTGTTCTTCTTTGCACTGGTGGTTGCTGGTCTAAGTTCGCATATTTCAATTATGGAAGCCGTAACTTCAGCCATTATCGACAAGCTGAAGTGGAGCCGTAAAAAAGCTGCAAATGTTGTGATTGGTATTGGCTTCGTTGTCTCTATGGCGTTTGCTACCAATGGCGGTCTGCTGCTACTCGATCTAGTAGACCACTTTGCAAACAACGTTGGCATCATGGTTGGTGGTCTGGTTGAGATTGTCTTGATGGCGTGGCTATTGAAGCGCGTGCCAGAAGTACGTAATTACGTTAACGAGCGCTCTGATTTCTCTGTTGGTCAATGGTTCGAGATCTGCTTACGCTTCGTTACACCAATCATGCTCGCCATTATCTTAGCGACCAAGCTATACGCCCTAATTACTGAAGGCTACGGTGGCTATGATCTAACTTTAGGCTGGGCACTTATCGCCGCACTCTTTATCTTTGGTCTAGTGATCAACGCAGTGAACCGCAAGGAGACAGCAAAATGACAATCAGCGCAATTATTATGATGGTTATTGGTTTAGGTATCACTTGGGGCGGCGCTGCCGTTTGCATCAAGCGAGCCATGGATAAACAATAGAACGTTAAGTTCCACATAAAAAACGCCGGTAGTTACCGGCGTTTTTTTATACATACATTAGTTCAATTCTAGAAACTGTACTTGATGCCAACGGCGCCGCCAAGTTGCAAGTCAGCACCTTTGTAAAGATCTAGCTCTGGGTGTATTTGACCATAAAGGTCCCAGCCGCGTGATAAATCCCAGTTCACACCAAGTGGTACTCTCACACCAAACTCGTCATCCCATTCATACCAGCCACCAACGCCGACATACCAAGTCACAGGCATGTTTTGATCGAATGTTCCACGCTTAGCGATGTAATCAAACGCCATACCATCGTTTCCGATAATGCCACGATATTTGTTATCTAACTCTACAACAACACTTAATTGTTGATCGACAGCCATACCAACTGATAGATCCGTTGGCTCGCTTGCCGCCATTGCCGTACTAGAAACTAGTCCCAAAACTAAAATGAATTTGTTCTTCATACACGTTATCAATTATTCAAAAAAACATTATTCGCTATTCAAACATAATGGCATATCAATATGTCAACGATGGGTAAGCTCGATGTATGAAAAAGCTGACAAAAGTAAAGATGAGTTTAGGATCACACTAAAAAGGAACTGTCAGTTAATAAAATAGGAACTAAAAAAGGAGGCCGAAGCCTCCTTTTATGCATTACTATGAATGACTGCGATTAACCGTGGTTACGAATCCACTCATCCATTTCAGTTTTTAGGTTATCAGACTTAGTACCGAAGATAGCCTGTACACCACCAGCTACAACTACAACACCAGCAGCGCCTAGTTGTTTTAGCTTGTCTTGGTCAACAGCTGCTGTATCTGCAACTGCTACACGTAGACGTGTGATACATGCATCTAGACCAGTAATGTTAGCTTTACCGCCAAACGCTGCAACCAGTTCACCGCCCATATCAGAGCCAGAAGTTACAGCTGCACTTTCCGTTTCATCTTCACGGCCAGGTGTTTTTAGGTCAAGCGCTGTGATTACACCACGGAACACTACGTAGTAAATTACTGCGTAAACTAGACCAACGGCAATCATTAGCACCATCTTCTGAGCGTTACCAGATAGAACTAGGAAGTCGATCAGACCGTGAGAGAAAGAAGTACCGTGTACAAAGCCTAGAGTGTTCGAAACGATGTATGCAGAACCAGCTAGTAGAGCGTGGATACCGTATAGTAGTGGAGCAACGAATAGGAATGAGAATTCGATTGGCTCAGTAATACCAGTTAGGAATGAAGTCAGTGCAGCTGACGCCATGATACCCATTACTTTTGCACGGTTTTCTGGTTTAGCACAATGAGCAATTGCGATTGCTGCAGCTGGTAGACCGAACATCTTGAACATGTAACCACCCGCTAGCTGACCGAAGCCATTACCAGCAGCACGAGATGCTTCATCAGCAACTAGGTAACAAGTTAGTACACCATTTTGAGCTTCACCGGCAGCGTTAACACAAGAACCTGCTTCGAAGAAGAACGGTACGTTCCAGACGTGGTGTAGACCGAATGGGATTAGAGAGCGCTCAACAACACCGTAGATACCGAATGCTAGCTGTGGGTTTTGGTGTGCAGCCCAATCAGAGAATGCAGAAATTGCACCGCCAATTGGTGGCCAGATAACAGAAAGGATAACACCTAGGACGATCGCAGCAAAACCAGTGATGATTGGCACTGCGCGCTTACCAGCGAAGAAGCCAAGGTACTCTGGAAGTTGGATTTTGAAGAAACGGTTGAATGCCCAAGCAGCCACACCACCGACAAGGATACCACCTAGTACACCTGTATCGATTTTCTCAACACCCATAACGCCCGCCATTACACCTAGCGTTGCCGTCATGATGCCGTAACCAACGATAGCTGCAAGACCTGCAACACCGTCGTTGTTAGTGAAGCCTAGCGCTACACCTACTGCAAATAGAAGTGCCATTTGGCCGAATACTGAACCACCAGCTTGTTCCATAAGATTAGAAACGATCTCTGGAATAAAGCTTAGATGGGCAGCACCCACACCTAATAAAATACCTGCAACTGGTAAAACTGATACTGGAAGCATCAGAGCCTTACCAACTTTTTGCAGGTTAGCAAAAAGGTTCTTAAACATGTTTATGCTCCTGATAAATTTATAAGTATTATTTGGGCACTAACGGCACACCCCCGTAGCCTAAAGGTTAGCACCCAATGAAAATGTAACCACAACTGCATTATATTTTCCGGCTCTAAATATATATTGATGACCCTCAAACTTTCCACACAGTTACGAAATTTAGTTTCAAAACAAGTCTTGGATCACACCCAAAAACAGCCGATGAAAAGGTTTGCATTGCACTTATATTACTGTTTTATAAAGAATTAATTATTTATATAATTAATTTTAAGGCGTAAATAAAATACGCCTCAATGTTATTTTTAGTAACAAAATTACATTTGTGATTTTTGAATGTTATTAAATCAACATTTTTAGTAAACATTAAACTCGTGAGCGTATCTGTTGTTTTTATCAACAAAAAAGGAGCCTAAGCTCCTTTTTTATGCTCTTATTATTTTTTCATCGCAAAAAAAGATTTCGGAAGTTTTCGGTGGTTTTTTGTGCCACTTCAGAAAGAGAGCACGATTTGAGTTGCGCAATATAAGAAGCGACTTCGACAACGTAAGCGGGTTGATTCTCTTTGCCACGATGAGGGACAGGAGCCAAGTAAGGAGAATCTGTCTCAATAAGAAGCTTCTCTAAAGGTAGAGTCTTCACCACTTCTTTTAACTCTGTAGCTTGACGGAAAGTAACAATCCCCGAGATAGAAATATAAAACCCCAGCTCCAGTGCAGCTTCAGCAAATGGAAGATCTTCTGTAAAACAGTGGATAACACCACCACATTTCTCTGCCCCACCCTTACGCAAAATATCTAGAGTATCCGCACGTGCGTTTCTGGTATGGATAATTAAAGGTTTGTTGAGCTCCACTGCAAGATCAACGTGTTGCTCAAAGCGCTCTTTCTGTAACGCGGCCGTTTCGGGCTTGTAATGATAATCTAAACCCGTTTCGCCAATAGCGACGACTTTTGCATTTGACGCATGGTGGCGCAATACGTCCATCGAAAAGTCGCTTTCAACATCAAGTGGGTGCACACCGCACGAAGCATAAACATTGTCATAAGGCTCGATCATTTCCATCATTTTCGGGAAAGAATCCAGCGTTACTCCAACAGAAAGTAGCTCAGTTACGTTTGCTTGTTTAGCTTTGTTAATAACGTCTTCCACATTGATGTGGAGATCGTCGTAATTCAATTTGTCTAAATGACAATGAGAATCTACGAACATAATGCCTCTCGTGATTCAATTAACCAATTCATTGATAGTAGCTCAAGGTTCAGGCCAGGAAAGGCTTGCACCTGAGCTTTCAGGTTCATCAGCGCCTTCGCTGATGAGTACAAACCGTTATAGTTGTCCGGTTGAAACTTTGTCGCGCCCGGAAGCATTTGAGCTTCTGATACACCAAACTGCGCTTTCTGAGCATCTGTCAGTAAATACCATGCCCAGTCTAATGATTGCTCTGAGTGTTTAGCGATTAAAGAAGCACACTCAGAAACGTCTGAAACAGGCGAAGACATTGCCTTAATAAAACTGCGTTCAAAAGCCAAGTAAGCTTCGAGCTCACCATTATTTAACGCATCCAATGTTTTTATTGGAGATCCCATATTCAGTTTTAAGGCATAAGCAGGAACTTGCTTCGCCCCTTGTTCGTGCATCCATTGCATTGCTTGTTCCGCTGACGGAGGCGCAACAACCCAGTGTTGACAACGGCTACGAATCGTTGGGAGCAGACGCTCCTGATTGTGGGTAACGAGCAAAAACAAGCACTTTTCCCCAGGCTCTTCTAGCGTCTTTAACAGCGCATTCGATGCCGACTCGTTCATAGAGTCCGCCGATTCTATTACAAATAGGCGGTAACCATTAAGCTGAGATGATTCCTGAGCAAGACGGTTACAAGCGCGAATTTGGTCCACCGTTATCGCCTTTCCTTCTTTCTCTGGCTTGATCCAGTGTAAATCAGGGTGGTTTTGAGATTGATTTAGCTGGCAGCTATGACAAAAACCGCATGCTTCACTCGCGTAATTTTGGCAAAGAAGTGCTTGGCTAAAAAACTCGATAAGTTTTTCGATGCCCAAGCCCTGCTCGCTTTGTAATAAAAGCGCACCTGGTATTCTGTCCGACTCTAACCCTACTTTGAGGTTATCCCATATTGGCTGTAGCCATGGATAATCATTTAACATGAGTCACCTAAATTTACGTTTCACTTATTGACGAGCTAGCCACTCGTTTAGAGCGTCCCGAATATCACGCGACACGCCTTCAATCGTCTGTTCTGCGTTAATGATAACGATGGAAGGATCGGCATGAGCAATCTCCAAATAACGCTCACGTGTACGCTCGAAGAAACTAATATCCATCTTCTCTATACGATCTAACTCACCACGCCCACGTGCACGCTCAAGCCCAACACGAGGGTCAATATCCATATAGAGAGTGAGAGCAGGTTTAAAATCACCAAGCGTTGTATCTCGGAGATTTTTCATTAACGATGCGTCAATCTGACGGCCACCACCTTGATAAGCTTGCGACGACATATCGTGTCGGTCACCAACCACCCACTGACCGTTTTCCAAAGCTGGTTTGATCACGTTCTCAACCAACTGAACACGTGCAGCGTACAGAAGAAGCAACTCCGTCATGTCCTTAAGTTCTTCGCCTTCGTGCTCTTCTTTCACCAGAGCGCGCATTTTTTCTGCTAGCGGTGTGCCTCCTGGCTCACGGGTATTTACGATATCCTCAATACCGGCCGCTTTTAGCGTATCTAAAACGGTTTTAATCGCAGTGCTTTTACCCGCGCCTTCTAGGCCTTCAACGACAATAAAGTTTGCTTTCATCATTTGTTCTTTCTTAGTTCTCTTAAATAGGCACGAACAGCACGGTTGTGCTCAGCAAGGGATTTCGAGAATACATGTCCGCCCTTTCCACTTGCTACAAAATATAAATAGTTGCTGCTTTCTGGATTCAAAGCCGCTTCAATGGAAGCTTCACCAGCCATCGCAATCGGTGTTGGTGGCAAACCATTGATGGTATAGGTGTTATATGGTGTCGGCGTACGCAAATCTTTCTTACGAATGTTGCCATCGTAGGCGTCACCCATACCATAAATAACTGTCGGATCAGTTTGTAACCGCATACGTTTGTTCAATCGGTTGATAAACACAGAAGCGACGCGCTCACGCTCAGAATCAATAGCCGTCTCTTTCTCGATGATAGACGCGAGAATCAAGGCTTCATATTTATCCTGTAATGGCAGCTTTTCTTGACGAGCTTCCCAGCTAGCGTCCAGTATTTTATTGAGTTTTCGATGCGCTCGTTTTAATAACTGGCTTTCACTCGCACCCGCTGTGTAATGGTAGGTTTCTGCTAAAAACAACCCTTCTAGCTTTTCTCTCTCAATTCCGAGCTTCGCAGCCATTTCTTTTTCTGAAAGATCGGTTAAATCATGCTTTAAATAAGGAGCACTTTTTAGTTGATCTACCCATTCAGAAAAGCGGCTGCCTTCAACAAAAGTGATCGCAAACTGGTATTCTTTTCCAGTATTCAGATGCTCCAATGTTTGCGAAAGTGACATACCAGGCTCAAGTTGGTAAGTACCCGCTCGCACTTGCAACAATTCTGGATATAAGTGAGGAATTAAACGGATGTACTCCGATGTTTCAATCACCTCATCTTCAACTAAGGCGCGCATGACATGATGAAAGCTTGTACCACTTTCTACAGTAAACAGCTGAGGTTGTTCCAATAGAATAGGCTTTTCAACGTATTGTTTAGCCTGTGAAATTATATAAAAAACAGCTGCTGCGCCTATCACTGCGATCAGCACAACAAAAGCCAACAGTTTTTTAATCACGTAGTTAAATTCCCTTGCAGTCGTTGAGTCAATTTTCCTATCGGAAATATAGTCTTAGAGTTCGATGTCACTATGCTGCGAATAGGTGCGACACCTAATATTGAGTTACACATGAAAGCCTCGTCAGCACTCAGCAAATCTGGAAGTATAAAACGCCCCTCGATGACTTCAATATGACTTACTTTAAGTAACTCAAGCACCTTACGACGCATTACGCCCGTAACGCCTGATAAGGTCAGCTCCGGCGTAAATACTTTATTACCTTTAACCCAAAAAAGGTTGGCCATTGTAGTTTCAATGACATGGTTTTGCACATTTAACGTTATTGCATCTGCAAACTCTGTATTGTCGATTTCAGCCTTGGCGAGAATCTGCTCTAAACGGTTGTTGTGCTTATGTCCCGCAAGTAAAGGTTGAATCCCTAGACGAGTATTACAAACGCCCAAGTCCACACCTTGTTCTTGCCAAGATGAATAATGAGAAGGAAACGCAAAATTGGAAATCGTCACGATAGGACTTTCAATCCCATTAGGGCTATACCCTCGCCCGCCAATACCGCGGCTAACGTGAATCTTCACCCCCGCTCGTGCGTCAGATAAAACCGCTTTGCTTGCCCAATCATGCACAACTTTCCAGTCAGGTGAAGAGATCTTCAAAGCGTCAAGGCAAGCACTCATGCGCTCAGTATGTTCCTGCCAGTAAACCAACTCTCCATTTTGGGTCAGGATGGTGGTAAAGCCTCCATCACCGTATTGGAATGAGCGATCACCTAGCTCTACATGCGTTTGCGGAACTCCATTTACCCAAAACATTCACGTACCTTCAAATTAGCAGACAACAAATAAAACAAAACGGCTCAATGCTAAGCATCGAGCCGTTAGAATACAAGTTTCGCTTATCTAAATTAGGTTAGATAGTGTTACTCAGCGAACTTCTTGAAGATCAAAGAACCGTTTGTACCACCAAAGCCAAACGAGTTACAGATAGCGTACTCCATACCTTCAACTTTGCGCGCTGTATGCGGCACAAGGTCGATGTCTAGACCTTCTTCTGGATCATCAAGGTTAATGGTTGGCGGAACAATTTGGTCAACCAAAGACATAACCGTGATAATTGCTTCAACAGAGCCAGCAGCACCTAATAGATGACCCGTCATCGACTTAGTTGAAGATACAAGAACTTGCTTCGCACCTTCTTCACCAAGAGCACGTTTCACGCCTTTGATTTCTGCAACATCACCAGCTGGAGTAGAAGTACCGTGAGCATTCACATAACCTACTTGAGTACCTGTGATGTTAGCGTCACGCATCGCCGCTTCCATCGCAAGTGCACCACCAGAGCCGTCTTCGCTTGGAGATGTCATGTGGTAAGCATCACCAGACATACCAAAACCAACCAGTTCTGCGTAAATCTTCGCGCCACGTGCTTTTGCGTGTTCGTACTCTTCAAGCACCATCATGCCAGCACCATCACCTAGAACAAAACCATCACGGCCTTTATCCCATGGGCGAGACGCTTTTTGAGGCTCTTGATTACGAGTAGATAGTGCTTTAGCTGCACCGAAGCCAGCCATGCCAAGAGGCGTAGAAGCTTTTTCTGCACCACCAGCAACCATCGCATCTGCATCGCCGTAGGCAATCATACGTGCTGCATGGCCGATATTATGCAGGCCAGTAGTACATGCGGTAGAAATCGCGATATTTGGACCACGAAGACCACGCATGATAGATAGGTTACCTGCAACCATGTTTACAATGGTCGAAGGAACAAAAAATGGGCTAACTTTGCGAGGGCCTTTGTCTACTAATGCAGTATGGCCAGTTTCGATAAGGTCAAGACCGCCAATGCCTGAGCCGATAGCAACACCAACTCGAGCCGCATTTTCTTCGGTAATTTGTAAGCCAGAGTTATCAAGAGCTTGAATACCCGCTGCAATGCCGTACTGGATGAAAAGGTCCATCTTACGAGCATCTTTTTTAGACATGTACTCTGTGCAATCGAAATCTTTAACAAGACCTGCAAAACGAGTTGAGAAGTTCGTAGTATCAAAGTGCTCGATATTTACGATACCACTTTGACCTTCTAGCAGGGCTTTCCAAGATGATTCTACTGTGTTGCCTACCGGTGACAACATACCCATGCCAGTGACAACTACACGACGCTTGGACACGATATAATTCTCCGGGAATTGAATATTTCTATGAGAGGATAGAAGAAGTTAGAAAGAACACAGGCGGTCTAGGAGACCGCCTGGGAGAGCTAATTACTGAGCGCTGTTTACGTAGTCGATTGCAGCTTGAACAGTAGTGATCTTCTCAGCTTCTTCGTCAGGAATCTCAGTGTCGAATTCCTCTTCTAGAGCCATAACTAATTCTACAGTGTCTAGAGAATCAGCACCTAGATCGTCAACGAAAGAAGCTTCGTTTTTAACTTCTGCTTCGTCTACACCTAGCTGTTCAACAATGATTTTCTTTACGCGTTCTTCGATGTTGCTCATTTTTCTTTTCCTTTACAGATTTCGCCTAATGCGATGATTCCGTAGTTTATTCGAACTATTGAAAGTTGCAAGGGGGTCCTTGCTGGTCAAACCACAAAATTAGCGAATTTAACCGAATTTCAATACATTTTTGACTTAAATCATGCACAAATCTTGCGCATAAGCATGACAAGTTCATGACAGTTAACTGCAACTATAGGCTATTTTTCACAATGTAAAATAGCTTATTTTGCATAAACTGTCGCATTAAACCATGTACATACCACCATTTACATGCAAAGTTTCACCAGTAATGTACGCTGCTTCAGGAGAAGCAAGGAAAACTACTGCTGATGCAATTTCACGTGGGTCACCTAAACGACCTGCTGGCACGTTCGACAAAGTTGCCGCACGTTGGTCATCATTTAGTGCCTTAGTCATGTCAGTTTCGATGAAACCAGGAGCAACAGTATTCACTGTTACACCACGAGACGCAACTTCACGAGCCATTGATTTAGTAAAACCAATCACGCCCGCTTTCGCTGCTGCGTAGTTAGTTTGACCTGCGTTACCCATGGTACCAACAACAGAGCCTACGTTGATGATACGACCCGCACGTTTTTTCATCATGCCGCGTAAAACCGCTTTAGACATGCGGTAGATAGGCGTTAGGTTGGTATCGATGATGTCGTTCCACTCATCATCTTTCATACGCATCAATAGGTTGTCACGAGTAATACCAGCGTTATTCACCAGAATATCGATCACACCAAATTCTTCGTTGATCGTTTTTAGTGTCGCTTCGATAGACTCGACATCGGTCACGTTAAGAGCTAGACCTTTACCGTTATCACCAAGATACTCGCTGATAGCAGCCGCACCACTTTCAGAAGTAGCAGTACCGATAACCGTAGCACCTCGCTCGACAAGAAGTTCCGCGATCGCGCGGCCAATACCACGGCTTGCGCCGGTAACTAGCGCGATCTTACCTTCTAGATTCATCATGTTGTGTTTCCTTTTCTTATCGCAAATTTATCGCTTGATGGATTACTTCGCAGCGTCTAGCGATGCGATATCATTCACTGCTGCTGCAGTTAGCGTTTTCACGATACGTTTTGTTAGACCTGTTAAAACTTTACCAGGACCAAGCTCAAGAAGATTTTCTACGCCTTGTTCGTGCATCAGTTCAACTGTTTCAGTCCAACGAACTGGGCTATGTAGCTGACGAACAAGCGCATCTTTGATTTTTGCAGGATCTGTCTCAGCAATCACATCAACGTTGTTGATAACTGGCAGCTGTGGTGAGTTAAATTCGATAGACTCAAGAGCTACAGCAAGTTTTTCCGCTGCTGGCTTCATAAGTGCACAGTGTGAAGGTACTGAAACAGGAAGAGGAAGCGCACGCTTCGCACCAGCTTCTTTACATAGCGCACCAGCTCGCTCTACTGCGTCTTTGCTACCAGCGATAACGACTTGACCAGGCGAGTTAAAGTTTACTGGAGAGACCACTTCGCCTTGCGCTGCGTCTTCACACGCTTTTGCAATCGTATCATCAGCCAAACCGATAATCGCGTACATTGCGCCAGTACCAGCTGGTACTGCTTCTTGCATAAGTTGACCACGTAATTCAACCAGCTTGATGGCTTCTTTAAAGTCAATAACACCCGCACATACAAGTGCTGAGTACTCACCTAGGCTGTGACCGGCTAGGTTTGCTGGTTGCTCTAAGCCAAGTTCCTGCCATACACGCCAGATTGCAACAGATGAAGCTAGCAAAGCTGGTTGAGTACGGAAAGTCTCGTTTAAATCTTCTGCAGGTCCATTTTGAACAAGCGCCCATAGATCGTAACCTAGTGCGTCAGATGCTTCTGCAAATGTTTGTTTTACTACGTCATATTGTTCGCCTAGTTCTGCAAGCATACCTACAGCTTGAGAACCTTGACCTGGAAATACGATAGCAAACTTGCTCATGTTGTTTTCCTTTAAGCAAAGTAAAAAGAAATAAGATGCACCAAGTGCACCTTAAATTTTGAATTCTTGTGAAACTTAGAACTTCACAAGGGCCGAGCCCCAAGTGAATCCGCCGCCAAACGCTTCAAGAAGCAGAGTTTGACCGCGTTTAATACGACCATCACGTACCGCTTCATCTAGTGCTGTCGGCACAGTCGCAGCTGATGTGTTGCCGTGTTTATCAAGTGTAATCACGACTTGGTCTAGTGACATCGAAAGTTTCTTCGCTGTCGCTGAAATAATGCGGTAGTTCGCTTGGTGCGGCACTAGCCAGTCTAGTTCAGACTTATGCATGTTGTTGGCTTCAAGCGTATCTTTTACTAGTTTCGATAACTGAGTGACAGCGACTTTGAATACTTCGTTCCCAGCCATATGAAGCCATTTATCCGCATCTTGCCCCCGCACAGGTACAGGTAGGCTTAGAAGCTCTCCGAATTGACCATCCGAGTATATGTGGGTAGAGATAATGCCAGGCTCTTGGCTAGCGCCTACGACAACGGCTCCGGCACCATCACCAAATAGGATAATGGTTGAACGGTCTGTCGGATCACACGTTTTAGACAAAGCATCTGAACCAATCACAAGTACGTTTTTGCACATACCAGATTTGATATGTTGGTCTGCAACAGATAATGCGTACACAAAACCAGAACAAGCAGCGGCTAAGTCAAAAGCTGGACAACCTTTAATGCCAAGCTTTGCCTGCACCTGACACGCAGATGAAGGGAAAGTATGGCTACTGCTCGTTGTGGCTACGATAATCAGGTCGATATCGTTTTTATCAATACCCGCCATATCGATAGCGTTTTCAGCTGCGTAGAATGCCATGTCTGCTACAGTTTCGTTTTCTGCAGCAATTCGACGCTCTTTAATACCCGTGCGAGCAACGATCCACTCATCACTTGTATCTACCATTTTCTCTAGATCTGCGTTTGTACGCACCTGAGATGGCAGGTAGCTGCCAGTACCTAAAATTTTGCTATACATGAAGACTAATAATGCCTCTCGAGTAAAACCGCTTCCAAACGATCGCTAATACGGCTTGGTACTTGTCGTTTGACCTCGTGTACTGCCTCGCCAAGTGCATTGACAATCGCAGATACATCCGCACTTCCATGGCTTTTTATGACAATGCCGCGCAATCCTAGCAAACTTGCGCCGTTATACTGGTCGGGGTTCAGTGTTTTTAGTTCATTAAACAGCCTAGAAAACAACTTTCTAGCTATCCAACCCTTTATCGTTGATGCCATTATGCTGGTTTTAATTTTTTCGATAAAAAGTTGAGCTGTTCCCTCACTGGCTTTTAAGCATACGTTGCCGACAAATCCATCACAAACAATGACGTCCGCAACATCATGCAAAATTTGATTACCTTCGATATAACCGACAAAGTTAATCGCATCGGTCTGAGAAAGCATTTCTGCGCAACGTTTGACTAAATCGTTACCTTTAATCTCTTCTGCGCCAATATTGAGTACAGCAACGCGAGGAGGACGACCCAAGTGTTCTTCAGCTAATGCACTGCCCATTACAGCAAATTGGAACAAGCTATCAGCATCGCACGATACATTCGCCCCCAGATCCAGCATCCAAGTACGCTTTCCGGTAATCGTCGGTAAAGCGGAAACTAAAGCAGGACGTTCAATGCCAGGAAGTAACTTAAGAATGAAACGCGATAGTGCCATTAATGCACCGGTGTTGCCACCACTAACACAAGCATCCGCTTTCTGCTCAGAAACCAAATCGATAGCCATACGCATAGAACTATTTTGGCTATTACGTAACGCCAATGAAGGTTTTTCTGAGTTCGAGATAACTTTCTCGCTGTGAAGAATAGTCAAGCGGGAACTGGTCGAGGTACCGAGTTGAGATAATTGAGACGTGATCAGAGATTGATCACCAATAAGAATCACTTTTAGCTCTGGGAAATGAGACAGTGCCTGCACGGCGGCAGGCACTGTTACGCGTGGACCGAAATCCCCGCCCATTGCATCAAGTGCAACGGTAATACTTTGCAAAGGTTCAACCTTACTTGTTGATAACCTTTTGACCACGGTAGTAACCTTCAGCAGTTACGTTGTGGCGTAGGTGAGTTTCACCAGAAGTCGCGTCTACAGATAGAGCAGCTGTAGTTAGCGCATCGTGTGAACGACGCATACCGCGCTTAGAACGAGTTTTACGGTTTTTCTGTACGGCCATTGACCCTACTCCTATACTATTGGGTTAAAAACCTGAAGAAGAATCGGCTACCACACCTATTACTTTTTCAGACTTTTCAAAACGTCGAATGGATTCGGTTTTTCTTCCTCAATTTCTTCAGGAATCTCACCAAAAACCATGTTATTTGAATCAACGCTACAATCCGCTTCATCGTGCATCGCAATTTGAGGTAATGCTAAGATGAACTCGTCTTCAACAAGTTGTATGAGGTCTAATTCACCATATTCATTTAGATCTACCAAATCATAAATTTCTGGTGCTTCCTGTTCTGTTTTCTCACCGTAGTAAGGAGTAGAAAGGAATTCAACTTCGCACTCATGTGCGAATACCTCATTACAACGCTGACACTCTAAATCGACTTCGATGTTAGCTTTACCAGAGATAACAACGAGTCGCTGTTCATCCATCCCAAATGACAATGAGACTTCTGCGTCGCGTTTTACGCCTTCAGTTGTTTCCACTAAGCGCTTGAAAAGACTAGCTTGGATGATGCCATCGTAATCCAATCGTTTCTGTGCAGCTTTAGCTGGGTCAACCGTTCGCGGTATTTTTACCTTTTGCATAGGGCGCGAATATTATCTTCCAAATCAAAATTAGTCAAAGAAAAAGGCAAAAAAGTTGTACTTTTTTACGCTTAACATACAGAGCATTAGCCAGAATCATTTTTGATCTATTATCCTATTGGAAATGCTCCCACGAATTGTAATTCAAAATGAAAAATTACCAACTGGTTTTAGCCTCAACCTCCCCTTTTCGTAAACAACTGCTTGAAAAGCTCTCACTACCATTCGTTTGTTTATCACCTGATTGCGATGAAACACCTTTTGACCAAGAAACGCCAACTGAACTTGTGCAGAGACTGGCCCAAGAGAAAGCAATATCTTGCCAGACGGATAAAGCAAGTTTAGTTATCGGCAGTGACCAAGTTTGTGTCATTAATGGTGAAATCGTTGGCAAGCCTTTAAATAGAGATAACGCGATAAATCAACTTTTGGCTCAAAGTGGAAAAGTCATCACTTTCTATACTGGTCTTGCGGTACATAACACCGTGACAAACCATACAGAAGTCGGCTTTGATTCTTTCGAGGTGCACTTTAGAGATTTAACGCTTGAACAAATCGAACGCTACGTCGACAGGGAAGAACCTTTTTACTGCGCAGGCAGCTTTAAAAGCGAAGGCATGGGAATTTGTTTGTTTACGAAATTAGTTGGTAAAGACCCGAACACACTTGTCGGACTACCATTGATTGATTTGATTGATATGTTGCATGTTCAAGGACTCGATGTCCTTTAACCCAAATACGATAAAAGGGAGCCACAGGCTCCCTTTTGCATCCGCGAGGAAAACATGGTTACGCGTTTCTTAAACCCGCCAACACTTTTTCTAGTTTCGGTTCCATCGGTGCGTTGATTTCCATCCACTCATCATTTGATGGGTGTTGGAACTTGATGTTTGCCGCGTGTAGGAACAAACGATCTAAACCAACTTGACCTGTGTAAGCGTCAAAGCGACGATCACCGTAGCGATCATCCCAAGCGATTGGGTGACCAGTGTATTGCGTATGAACTCGTATTTGGTGAGTTCGACCAGTAATCGGACTCGCCTGAATCAATGTAGCTTGTTCGAACTTTTCCAAAATCTTAAAACGCGTTTCTGACGGCTTACCATTAGGGTTAACACGAACAATACTGTTCACTTCGTTTTTGAGCAGTGGCGCGTTCACAACCTTACAACTGCTTTTCCATTGCCCCATGACAAGAGCTAAGTAAAACTTCTTTACTGTCTTTTCACGAAACTGGGCTTGCAAGTGACGAAGTGCAGAACGCTTCTTAGCAACCAGCAAAATCCCTGAAGTATCACGGTCAATACGATGCACAAGTTCAAGAAAGCGAGCTTGAGGACGCAGAGCCCTAAGCGCTTCAATCGCACCAAACTTTAAACCACTGCCACCATGCACAGCGGTGCCAGATGGTTTGTTTAGAATCAACATATGGTCATCTTCGAAGATAATCATATTTTCCAACTCAGCGACTTTGTTAAGTTTCGTACTTGGTGCGACATCGTCATCTTTTTTCTCGACGGTCACCGGTGGAATACGAACGAGATCGCCTGCTTTTAACTTGTACTCTGCTTTTATACGCTTTTTATTTACGCGCACTTCGCCCTTACGCACAATTCGGTAAATCATGCTTTTAGGAATGTCTTTTAATTGGTTGCGCAAAAAATTATCAATGCGCTGACCCGCCATATCTTCGTCGATGTCGACGAACTGGACTTTTGTTCTTATTTCGTTCATGGGCGGTATTGTAAACTCAATTTCGTGCGACTTCACATTATTCTTGTCGTAAAAGAAACACTCTGTGGCACATACTGGTCTAAATTTCGCCAAGCTTTTGTTTAAATTATTAAAACTCTCAATCAAGTTCTCAATTTGTTTTCTGTCCTGAACAGTTTGCACATCTCAATTGCTTATGAAACAGCCAGTTATAAATTAGAAATTTTGAGTTTAGCGGCAAATTTTCTATCGTTTGCGTGAAAGCAGATTGCTGATAGCCACGCGCACTGCTATAGTTCACAGCTGCTAAGGAAGGTTTGGTTACATTTTATTCATTACCAATCATTTATCCTCAAGCAATGTGAGTAGATCGTTGAAGGTCGAGTGCAGCATTGGCGTGAGACACATCGAATTCAACACTCTTGCCACCCTACTCCTCGCATATTCACGTTGAGTACCTACCGCCCAAATAGCGGGTCACAAGTCTACGTTTCCAACAGAAACCACAAGAGGCTTGTGATGACTGAAGTGCCCGAGAGCATCCCCTTCCAGCCGGGAGGCTGCAAAATACAAGCCATGGGATCAGGCACCGTGAAAGAGCGAAAAAACAGTGGCAAGTCGACAAGAAAGATATAAAAGAAAAGACAACGAGAATTTTCAATGAAAAGAATGTTAATTAACGCAACTCAAAAAGAAGAGTTGCGTGTCGCTCTGGTTGATGGCCAGCGACTTTTCGATCTTGATATCGAGAGTCCAGGTCATGAATCTAAAAAAGCGAATATCTACAAAGGACGTATCACACGTATCGAACCAAGCTTAGAAGCCGCATTTGTTGATTACGGCGCCGAGCGTCACGGTTTCCTCCCTCTCAAAGAAATTGCCCGCGAATATTTCCCTGAAGGTTACACCTACCAAGGTCGTCCAAGCATCAAAGAAGTGCTAACGGAAGGCCAAGAAGTTATCGTTCAAGTGGAAAAAGAAGAACGTGGAAGCAAGGGCGCAGCTCTTACTACTTTCATTTCTCTTGCTGGTAGTTACCTTGTTCTGATGCCTAACAACCCTCGTGCTGGCGGTATTTCTCGTCGAATCGAAGGTGACGAGCGTACTCAACTAAAAGCCGCATTAAGTACTTTGGAACTGCCTCAGGGCATGGGCCTAATCGTACGTACTGCTGGCGTTGGCAAGAGTGCTGAAGAGCTTGAGTGGGATTTGAATGTACTACTTAACCACTGGGGTGCAATCAAAGGTGCAGCGGACTCTAACCCTGCTCCATTCTTAATCCACCAAGAAAGTAACGTTATCGTTCGTGCAATCCGTGACTATTTGCGTCGTGATATTGGCGAAATCTTAATTGATAGCAACACCATCTACGAACGTGCAAAAGAGCACATTCAATTGGTGCGCCCTGATTTCCTTAACCGCGTTAAGAAATATGAAGGTGAAGTTCCACTATTCAGCCACTACCAAATCGAAAGCCAAATTGAATCGGCTTTCCAACGTGAAGTGCGTCTGCCATCTGGTGGTTCTATTGTTATTGACCCGACTGAAGCACTAACGTCTATCGATATCAACTCTGCTCGTGCAACCAAGGGCGGCGATATTGAAGAAACAGCTCTAAACACGAACCTAGAAGCAGCCGACGAAATTGCTCGCCAATTGCGTCTACGTGACTTAGGTGGCTTAGTGGTTATCGACTTTATCGATATGACCCCAGTTCGTCACCAACGAGAAGTAGAAAACCGTCTACGTGAAGCCGTTCGCCTTGACCGCGCTCGTGTACAAATCGGTCGTATTTCTCGCTTTGGTTTGTTGGAGATGTCACGCCAGCGCTTGAGCCCTTCTCTTGCAGAAGCAAGCCATCACATCTGTCCTCGCTGTAGCGGAACTGGTGTCGTTCGCGACAACGAATCTCTAGCACTTTCTGTACTTCGTTTAATTGAAGAGGAAGCGCTAAAAGACAACACAGCACAAGTACTTGCAGTCGTACCTGTGCCAATCGCCTCTTACTTATTGAACGAAAAACGTCGTTCAGTAAACCATATCGAACGCATTCAAGAAGTGAAAATTACGGTTGTTCCTAACTCTGATATGGAAACACCGCACTTTGAAGTTATCCGTGTTCGTGAAGGCGAAGAGTTCGATCTGATATCTTACTTACTTCCTAAGAAACTGGAAGCAATGAAAGAAGCAGAAGGTAAAGAGCCAGCGGAAGTTGACGTAAAACCAAAACGAATTGAAGAGCCAGTTCTTAAAGGCTTTGCTGCTCCGTCTCAAACCGCACCTGCACCAGCAGCTAAACCAGCTCCTGAGGCGAAGAAGAAAGAACAAAATGTTGAACAAGAAGAGAAACCTGGATTGTTCAGCCGTCTGTTTAAAGCACTTGGTAGCTTCCTATTCGGTGGTTCTGAAGAAACAAAAGAAGAACAGAAACCTCAGGAAGAGAAAAAACCAAATCGCGATAATCGACGTAATAAGCGTGATCGCAACGATCGTCGTCGCAATAACAACCAGCGCGATAATCGTGATAACCGCGACAATCGCGATAACCGACGTCGTCGTAAGCCTCGTGATGAGCAAGCGAATGAGCAAAACGAAGCTCAACAACAAACCAATAAACAGCAAAACCGCAACCAAAAGCGTAAGCCTAAAGCTCAACAAGCAGACAAAGCCCAAGAGCAAAAAGCAAATGCAAAAGTAGCGGAAAAAGGCCTGCAGCTAGCGGCGGAAGCTCGAACTGAAACAAAACCAGAAGAGAGCAAACCAAAGCAACAAAACGCGAAAGCAGAAAAAGTGAAGGAGCGTCGCCAACGTCGCAAACTGAACAAGTCTGTACGCGTTAAAGACCAAGAAGCGGTTGAGAGGAAAGCCGAAGAAACAGCGGTTAAGACTCAAGAAACGGTTGAAACCAAAGTTGAGAAGCCAACAGAAGCAGCGGTAGAAGCACAGCAAGACAACAAGCAAGCAGAGTCTAAGCAACGTCGTAATCGTCGTTCGCCACGTCACCTGCGTGCAAGCGGCCAGCGTCGTCGCCGTGGCCGTGATCGCCGCCCTAACCCGTTCCGCCTACGTAAGGGAGGTGTCGCTTCTCCTGAAATGGCTATGGGTAAAGTAATGCCACGTTACATTCCGAAACCAGCACCTAAGAAGGAAGAGCGAGTTAAGGAAGAAGCTGTAGCAGCAGTACCTACAATCCAAGGTGGCTTTGCGTGTCCAGAAATGGCAATGGGTAAAGTGATTATTCGTCGCGAGCAACCTGTCGTAACAGATGCTCCAGTTGTTGAACACAAGGTTCAAGAAACCGTTGAAGCGAAAGTTGAATCTCCAGCAGTAGAAGCACCTGTTGTGGAAGCAGTAATCGCAGAAAAAACTGAATCGGCAGTAGTAGAAACAGCCTCTGTAGAGCCTATCGTTGAAACTCCTGCAACTGAACATGCTGAACCGGTTGATGCCATTATAGAAACGGCACCAGCTGAAGAGCCTGTGGTTGAAGCAGCAAAAGAGATTGCAGCCGAAGCGCCAGTAGCTAAACCAGAGCCTAAAGTCGAAGCCATCAAAGTTGCTGCTAAGCTAAACGCTAGCGCACCGATGACAAAAGCACCTGGCCCTCAAGAGCTACGCGAAATCACGGTTGCAGCAGCACCGTTCAAAACCGAACGTTACCAAGCTAAAGGTGCGGGTAGCCAAGTGGCTAAAAACCGCGCATCGGCAGAGATGACAAAGCCTAACTTTAACTAGGCTAAATCATTACGTTCAACTGCTTAACGGCATAAATAAATTAAAGGCTACCATCTGGTAGCCTTTTTTATCTTCATATCTGCCCAATAAATTGTTCATATAAATACCAATTCGCGATCACATTTGTACGCCATTATTCGTATCATTCTTGAACTTAATCACACTTTTCGGTAGCATGCGCCGACTCAAGTTTTCGACACCATTCTGATGCTGCTCTTTTAATACTACGGTTTACACTGCAATGTTTGATTAGAAATCAACCACTCAGTGGCTTGTGCAAATACGAATATGTGTCGGGTTTAACTCATTGCAAAGAGAACTTAAAAACAAACATGTTCGAATTTCCCCAATTTTCTAAGCACTCCGTAAAAAATGATGTGCTATCAGGCTTAACCGTTGCGCTAGCATTGGTTCCTGAAGCTGTCGCATTTGCGTTCGTCGCAGGCGTAGATCCGATGGTCGGTCTTTACGCTGCATTCATCGTTGGTCTTATTACTTCCATTTTCGGTGGTCGTCCCGGCATGATCTCTGGTGCAACAGGTGCCATGGCAGTCGTAATGGTTTCGCTTGTCGCGACTCACGGTGTCCAGTACCTATTCGCAGCCATCATGCTCGCTGGTATTCTTCAAATTGCCGCTGGTATGTTTAAATTGGGTAAGTTCATCCGTATCGTACCTCACCCTGTGATGATCGGTTTTGTGAACGGTCTGGCTATTGTTATCTTCCTAGCTCAGTTGGGTCAGTTTAAAGCGCCTGACATCAACGGCATGCTTACTTGGCTACCACAAGACCAGATGCTGCTAATGCTTGGTTTGGTTGCGCTGACTATGGCAATCATTCACTTTCTACCAAAAATCACAACAGCTGTACCCTCTTCACTTGTTGCGATCGTAACGGTGACGGCTTTAGTGGTTGGCTTGGATCTGGAAACTCGCACTGTTGTTGACTTCCTGCGTACAATGTCTGGAGATGAAGCTGCAACACTCGCAGGTTCACTACCAACCTTCTCTATTCCTGCGGTACCATTTACACTAGAGACACTACAAATCATTCTTCCATACGCGATCATTCTCGCGGCCATTGGTCTAATTGAATCTCTACTAACACTGACAGTTTTAGATGAGATGACGAATACTCGTGGTCAATCTAACCGCGAATGTATCGGTCAAGGTATGGCAAACATGACGTGTTCTGTGTTTGGCGCAATGGGTGGTTGTGCGATGATTGGTCAGTCGATGATCAACGTAAACTCAGGTGGTCGCGGCCGTCTATCTGGTATCGTTGCGGCTATCGCTCTATTGATGTTTATCTTATTCGCTTCTTCGCTAATTGAAATGATCCCACTCGCTGCTCTGGTTGGTGTGATGTTCATGGTTGTCATTGGTACATTCGAATGGGCAACATTTAAGCTAGCACGCCGCGTACCGAAGCAAGACTTCTTCGTTATTGTTCTTGTGACCGTTGTTACTGTTCTTACTGACCTTGCTGTTGCCGTAGCGGTTGGTGTTATCGTTTCTGCATTAATGTTTGCATGGCAACACGCTAAGCACATCTATGCCGACACGTGCTTAAACGAGGAAGGTTCAAAAGAGTACAAGATTCACGGCCCTATTTTCTTTGGCTCTGCGGCTAACTTCCTGGAGTTGTTTAACGCGCCTGAAGATCCAAAAGATGTGATTGTCGATTTTGCAGACTCTCGCGTGACAGATCACTCTGCAATTGAAGCCATTGAAACACTGGCTGAGCGTTACAATGCTCAAGGTAAAACGCTGCACCTTCGTCACCTAAGCCCAGATTGTCGTAAACTTTTGGACAAAGCTGGCAGCTTGGTTGAAATTAACGTGAAGGAAGACCCAAGCTACAAAGTCGCAACCGACATACTAGCGGGTTAACACGAATAAAAAGGGATGAGCTGAGCTCATCCCTTTTTCTATTGTCTTCAAGCCCGGCGATTATAGCTTCTTCAAAATAGCATCTGATGCCTCTTCGATTAAATCAAGCACCAGTTCAAAGCCATCTTCCCCACCATAGTATGGATCAGGGACTTCGTCGTAACCTGACCCAGAATGACTTAAAAATAACGATACTTTGTGTCGATACTTCAACGGACAAATATCCAATAAATCGGCCAAATTTGCTTTATCTGCGGCTAATATAAGGTCAAACTTTTCAAAGTCATCAATGGTGACTTGGCGCGCTTGCATTCCTCTAAAAGAATAGCCTCGCAGCTTTCCTGCTGCCATCGCTCTTGAATCCGGTCGGTTTCCTGCGTGGTAGCCAATTGTACCTGCCGACTCAACCTCTACTTCAACGCCTAGCTTTTGAGCTTTCGCTCTTAACACTGCCTCTCCAGTTGGTGACCGACAAATGTTTCCCATACAAACAACAAGTATTTTCTTCATTTTATTCCCTGAATTATCGGTGGTTTTTCTTCACGATATGTTGGTCTATCATAGCGAGATAAATCAATGAACCCAAATTAGCTTGGGCACAGCACGAAAAGGAATTGAGGAAGTATTATGTCTATCGAAGAAAATAAAGAAGCACGCCATAAAGCTCGCCAACAAAAAGTCAAAGAACAGGTAGACGCAAAAATCGCTGCTGCTCAAGAGGAAAAAGGTCTGCTACTGATCATTACCGGAAATGGTAAAGGTAAATCGACATCAGGATTCGGTACGATCGCACGCGCAGTGGGTCATGGTTTGAATTGTGCTGTCGCGCAGTTTATTAAAGGTACTTGGGACAACGGTGAGCGCAACCTACTTGAGAAACTCGGCGTTGAATTCCAAGTAATGGCGACCGGCTTTACATGGGAAACTCAAAACAAAGCCGCTGATACCGAAGCAGCGCAAGGCGTATGGCAAGAATGTAAACGCATGCTGCAAGACGACTCTATCGATGTCATCTTGTTTGACGAGCTAACTTATATGGTGAGCTACGGCTACATCGACTTAGACGAAGTGGTCGAAGCGCTGAGCAACCGACCTAAAATGCAGTCGGTTATTATTACTGGGCGTGGCGCACATCGAACCCTGATTGAAATGGCCGATACCGTTTCTGAAGTGAAAAATGTAAAGCACGCATTTGAATCTGGCGTAAAAGCCCTCAAAGGCGTCGATTGGTAACACTCGCAGAGTAATTTAAAAAGGGTTGGCAAAATGCCAACCCTTTTGGTTTTCACGCACGGTTAGTTGAAAAGATTCTTCAATAAACCATCGACCGCATCTTTGGTTTTCTCGTCTTTGATTTTGTCCGTTAGCTTCTCCACGCCACGATCGATTTCTTTTTGAGCTTTCTGCTTCAGAACATCATCGAATACGAGCTTGAATTTAGGTTCTGCCCACTTACCAGACACATTGATTGGAATCGTGATGTCTTTCAGCTCATCTATATCTTTACCGCCCTGGCCTTCTAGGCTGCCTACAACTGACGTGCTGATAGTAAAGTCGACTGTTTCATTGATGTAGTTTGCGGTACCTTTACCACGAACACGTAACAATGGAGACTGAGCTTGCATATTATCCGTTGATACTACACCTTTGTTGAGTTTCAATGTCGCCGTCATCGCACTGAAGTCTGTTTTCTTAGCTTCATTGGTGCCTTCAACTTTTTGCCCTTTAAATTTCGCATAGTTTTCACGAATCAACTGAGCAACGTTGATGCCATTCACCGCACCGTCAGCAAAATTGATAACAACCGTACCAGATAGATTCTTCTTGATACCGGTAGGCGTTAGACTCTTACCTGTAACATTCACATCAATGTTACCTGTCCCTTCAAGTTTGTCGTTTTCAGCAACGTCTATAAGTAGCGGTTGAACTTTCACGCCTTTGATTGACTTTTTAACACTGTAAGTCGCTGGTGATTGGCGTGCATCTAACTTCGCTGTCGCTGAGATTGAGCCTTGGTACAACTTCGAACTAAAAGATGTAAGCTCAAACACGCCACGATTTACAGTGAAGCTCGTTTTTACCGCTTCCATCTTCGCATTTGCCGCTTTGAATTTGTCGATGGTAATGTCACCCTTTACATCTAACGTTTTCAACGCAGACAAATCAGGCTCAACCTCAGGTCCGGCAGGAGCACTCTCGCCACCAGAAGCAGGCTTATTACCTTCGGCAGCTTGCTTATCTAACCCTAAAAACTCATCAAGATCGATATTGGGGCTATGGAGAGCAAAGCGTACTTTAGGAACATCACCGAGTGTCACATCTGCCTTACCATCTAGGGCGATAGCATTCGCTGTTAACTTCTCTAGAACAAAACTCAGATGGTTTTTCGTTAGGTCGAAAGACAGATCAGACACCATGTCGACTTTCATCGGGGACTGAGGTAAAGCATCACCCTCAAAAGTCGATTTAAGAGTTAACTTATCCAACTGTACTTTGCTGATAGCCTTGTCCACGCTAAGTTGACCAGCACCCTGCATATCTAACTTCATACCACCAGCGACACCCTTAATGGCATAAGTCAGGTTATTTACTTTATCGAATTCAAACGTGTCTAAACCGATCGTTGCCGATTCAATTTTATTGGCAGGGTCAGAGTATGTCGCATCAAAGTTGATGTTCTTTAGCGCGTAGTTTGCCAAACCTTTTTCTAGCTTAAAGTCTGCCTGACCTTTCGCGGTGAACTTTTGGTCGTTCATTTCGCCCTTCACGCCAAAATCAGCCGTTGTCCAGTTGTCAAAAGCGAATTCGGAAAGGTTTAATGAAATATCATAAAGTTTGGTGTAACTACCGGCTTGCTTATCCTGCATTCCTAATGAACCGTTAGAAACCGTAACGCCAGCAAGATTAATACTCCAATCAGAACCAGAAGTTTGCGTTTCACCATTTTGCGTAGGCGCAGCATTGCTCTCTTGTTCTGCTTGTTGTGTTTGGGCTTTCGTCAATGCATCAATATTCTTGCTGCCATCTTTCTTGGTTTCAATGTAGAACTCAGCACCATCAAGCGTGACGTTTCCAATTTCAAGCTGTTGACTAAAAAGTGGCATAACAGAGATGTCTACACCAACGGTATCAACTTTGAATAAATTGGGTTTACTAAAGCCTTGTGGGTTTCGCAATTCTGTATGTCCCAACTCAAAGCCAATCGATGGGAAAAATTGCCAACTGATATCCCCTTCAATCACCAACTCTAATCCCGTTTGCTTTTGCGCTTGCTCAACAATAAGGGGTTTAAACTGATTCGGATTGACGAAGATGGTTAACGCTAAAATTGCGACCAAAATGACCACAATCGGTATTGCTAGAATTAAGAGCAGTTTCTTCATTTGTTTTTCCTTGCTCGAGTGTTTTTACAATTATAAGCGCAGACTCCATTTACCGCTGACAGTTCCACAAAAGCGTGAAAAGTGTCTGGTTTTAACCTGCAACTGACTAATTTAAAAACAAAAAAAGAAGTGGCACTTAAGGTGCCACTTCTTCTCTTAAAAATAAAGCGATATAGCCGTCTATAGGCTTAAGCTTTCAAAAGTCTTGCAATGTGAGCTTTTAATACATCAATTGCGATACGGTTTTTACCACCGCGAGGAACAATAATGTCCGCATATTGCTTAGAAGGTTCGATAAACTGCATGAACATCGGACGTACTGTTTGTTGGTATTGCTTAAGAACAGACTCCATAGTTCGGCCTCGTTCTTCCACATCACGCTTAACACGGCGAAGCAAGCAAATATCTAACGGTGTGTCCATAAATACTGTCGCATGCATCAAATCACGAAGACGAGGGTCTGTAAGAAGAAGGATACCTTCTAGAATGATCACCTTTTTAGGTGTCATTGTGGTGGTGTTAATTGTTCTTGTGTGCTCAGTGTAGCTGTACTCAGGCACTTCTACTGCTTCACCACGTACCAATTTTTCTAGGTGCTCACACAGTAGGTCGTGGTCCAACGCACTCGGGTGATCGTAGTTCGTCTTTACTCGCTCTTCCATGCTTAAGTGGCTTTGGTCGTTGTAGTAGCAATCTTCCGTGATGACACCGATTTGATGATCGCCTACTTTCGCGCGAAGCTCATTATAAATAGTGCTCGCGATCAGACTTTTTCCAGAAGCAGAAGCGCCAGCAATACCTACGATGACGCATTGATTATTATCAGACATTAGTTTGCACCCGATGATGATTTCTAGTCACATAAAAAGATAAACTGCCTGATTATAGGGAGTTCACCCCATAGTTACTAGTTGGAATTAGGGTTTAGTCATAAGTTTCTGCCTGCTCAGAGGATTAACCTCCGAGCAAACGTTAAAATGTGCAATTATCAACCAACAGGCATAGTAAACTTAGTTCACCATTGTAAAGCTAATCGCATCTGGTTTTGCTTTGCCTTGCCAAAACATCGTGCTACATACGCGATCGGCAAGTTGCGTATAATACCCTGCATGCTCACTTTCTGGGCGTCTTGCTACCGTTGGCACGCCAGCGTCAATATCTTCTCGCATAGAGATATGAAGCGGAATTTGTCCTAACAATGCTAAGCCAAATTCTTGCGACATTTTTTCAGCTCCGCCCATACCAAAAATATGCTCTTTCGCGCCACATTGACTACAAATGTGATAACTCATGTTTTCCACAACACCAATAACCGGGACATGGACTTTGTTAAACATTGCCGCTCCCTTCCTTGCATCGGCAAGGGCTAAATCTTGCGGTGTTGTGACTAGCACGCTACCTGTTACCGGAATTTGTTGTGACAGAGTCAATTGAATATCCCCCGTACCTGGCGGCATATCAATCACCAAATAATCCAAATCTGGCCAATCTGTTTCAGTTAATAACTGCGACAACGCTTTTGAAGCCATTGGACCGCGCCATATCGCCGCTTCTGATTTATCCACCAAATAACCGATAGAATGAGTATAGATGCCGTGAGCAAAAATGGGTTCCATCCACTTGCCATCACGAACTTCTGGTTTAGCATCTTCTTGCCCCAACATCATAGGTACAGACGGACCATAGATATCTGCATCCAACAATCCCACTTTCGCCCCAGATTGAGCAATCGCCAACGCTAAGTTAACTGCGGTAGTAGATTTACCAACGCCACCTTTCGCAGAACTGACGGCAACGATGTTCTTAACACCCTTAACCGAGTTAGCCACTTGAGTTTCTAAAGCTTTAACTCCAAGGCGAATATTAAATGGGAATTCAGCCACTTTACCCGAGGCTTGCTGCTGTTTAATCCAGTCATGCAGTACGGTTTGAAGCTCATTACTTGCGAATGGCAACGTTATATCAATAGAACCCTGTGTCGTAATCGAAATTGCGCCATGAATATCTGCCCAGTTTTCCACCAACTGTGGATGTTGGAATTGGTTAAACCAGTGACAAAAATCTTGTTTTGAAGTGAACTGATGCATAAGCCCTCCTTTTAGATGTCATGCTACCACCGTCCAGGCTCAACCAGAACCCCAAAAAAACTAAGGCATTCCGCAGTTTGACACCTTGGAGTTAGTCAGTTCATGGGGTAGTATTATCCATCAAAATTTATTTATACCTATCAAGAAAAGCGAATATTAAGTATGGCAAACGATCCAAAAAACTTTCCGTCAAGGAAAATGCTGGTAACTTGTGCCCTTCCGTACGCTAACGGTTCGATCCACCTTGGTCATATGCTTGAGCATATCCAAGCGGACATTTGGGTTCGTTACCAACGCCTACGCGGCAACACTGTAAACTTCATCTGTGCTGACGATGCTCACGGCACGCCAATCATGCTTAAAGCGCAACAGATGGGTATTACTCCTGAAGAAATGATTGCCGCAGTTAGCGAAGAGCACCAAAAAGACTTCGCTGGATTTGATATCAGCTTTGATAACTACCACAGCACACACTCAGATGAGAACCGTGAGCTAGCGTCACACATTTATCTTGAGTTGAAGAAAAATGGCTTTATCTCTAGCCGCACTATCTCTCAGCTGTTCGATCCAGAAAAAGAGATGTTCTTACCGGACCGTTTCGTAAAAGGTACCTGTCCAAAATGTAAGTCTGAAGACCAGTACGGTGACAACTGTGACAACTGTGGTGAGACTTACAGCCCAACAGAACTGATCAATCCTAAATCTGCGGTTTCTGGTGCGACGCCAGTAATGAAAGATTCAGAGCACTTCTTCTTCGACCTGCCTCAGTTTGAAAGCATGCTAAAAGAGTGGACTCGCTCTGGCTCGCTACAAGCTGAAACAGCGAACAAAATGCAAGAATGGTTCGAATCTGGTTTGCAGCAATGGGATATCTCACGTGACGCACCATACTTTGGCTTCGAGATCCCTGGTGAGAAAAACAAATTCTTCTACGTGTGGCTAGACGCGCCTATCGGCTACATGGGCTCTTTCAAAAATCTATGTGACAAGCGCGACGATCTAGATTTCGACGAGTATTGGAAAAAAGACAGCTCAGCAGAGCTGTACCACTTCATCGGTAAAGACATCGTTTACTTCCACAGCCTATTTTGGCCAGCAATGCTAGAAGGTTCTGGCTTCCGCAAGCCTAACAACGTATTCGTACACGGTTACGTAACCGTAAACGGCGCGAAAATGTCGAAGTCTAAAGGTACGTTCGTAAAAGCAAGCACTTACCTAGAGCACCTAGACCCTGAGTGTCTACGTTACTACTACGCTGCGAAGCTAAACAGCCGTATCGATGATCTAGATCTTAACCTTGAAGACTTCACTCAGCGCGTAAACGCTGACGTTGTTAACAAGATCGTTAACCTGGCATCTCGTAACGCAGGTTTCATCGCGAAACGTTTTGAAGGCAAACTGTCTGACAACTTTGCAGAGCCTGAACTTTACAACGAATTTGTTGCTGCTGCTGACCGTATCGCTGAGCTTTACGAAACGCGTGAGTTTGGTCGTGCAATCCGTGAAATCACGGCATTGGCAGACAAAGCTAACCAATACGTTGATGAAAAAGCACCGTGGGTTGTAGCAAAAGAAGAAGGCAAAGATCAGGAACTACAAGACATCTGTTCTGTCGGTATCAACCTGTTCCGCGTACTGATGACTTACCTGAAACCAGTAATGCCATCGCTAGCTGCGCGTACTGAAGCGTTTCTAAACCAAGAGCTAACTTGGGAAAACATCGCTGCTCCACTAACAGGCCACGAGATCACTAAGTTCAAAGCACTGTTCAACCGTATCGATCCGAAGAATGTTGAAGCGATGATCGAAGCATCTAAAGAAGATGCGGCGGCAGAAATGGCGGCGAAAGAGAAAGCAGAAGCGGAAAAGAACAAGGCTAGCGAAACTGAGCTAGACAAAGAGCCAATCGCTGAAGAGATTGAGTTCGATGCTTTTGCTGCAGTAGATATGCGTATCGCTCGTATCATCTCTTGTGAAGAAGTACCAAAAGCCAACAAACTGCTTAAGTTCCAATTGGACATCGGTGGTGAAACTCGTCAGGTATTCTCTGGCATCAAGTCAGCTTACAAACCTGAAGAGCTAGAAGGCAAACTAACGGTAATGGTTGCAAACCTAAAACCTCGTAAGATGAAGTTTGGTATGTCTGAAGGTATGATCCTAGCGGCAGGCCCTGGTGGTAGTGACCTGTGGATCCTTGAGCCACACGAAGGCGCTCAACCTGGTATGCGCGTAATGTAAGTATCTTTATTGAAAAGGCTTAACTAAATCAGTTAAGCCTTTTCTCGCAGTTAAGCTTATCGATTAAGCTTGATTGTACTACAAAGAGAATTCTTCTGGACCCCAAGTAATAATCGCGCCACATGCAAGGAAAAGTACAAAGCTGATCGTGACTACAAAAGCGAGAACTCGATCAAATGTCGTTGCGTATTTTAGTATTAACTGATCATCTACAAGTGATACTTTCGCAGGTTTACCTCGCATCAACACTGAGGCGTACATGGGAAATCTAAAACCCCACCCATTTCTGTCCCAGCCAATTGGATCATGACCATCCTGCAATATTTTTGTCTCAATCCGCTTTGCTGATACACGAATAAAAACCAATGTGCTCAGTAACCATGTCCAACCAACAATCATCAGTATAAGATCGAAACAAAACACAACTACTCCTTTAAAACCAATTTACTTTAGAGCTAGTTTCATAGGTTTTTTCTGCTAAACCTTGCCCAAACCAATCACCCATTTTTGCAGCCGCATAACCAGCCCCTAAACCAACACCTATTAATACTACTACTCCAAATGGGCCAGCAGCCAAAGCGACTCCCATTCCAGATACAATCACTTTGGATGTAGTCCAAACGCCAGCAGCGTTGCTCGCACCAAACCCTGCAACTTCCATTGCTGCTCTTTTTTGCCAATTTTCTCCGTTATTCTTGGCATTTCGAACATTGTTAAAGCGAACACCAGCATCAATCATGATGATCTTTTTACCCACAATACTAGAGCTTTGTTCAAGAAATCGAATTGAGCGGATGTTAGCTATAGATGTTAAATGTAACTTAGTTATATCCCTGCCACTTCGCGCGATATTGACAGCCCTATTCGGGTTGCTCCAAATGTTTCCACGGCTACTTTTAACTCGTCCTGCATAATGGGCAAGCTCTTTTGTAAATTTGGCATTCAAAGAACTGTGAGCTTCTTTAACTCTATATCCAAGCTTCACAAGCTCCTTTTTCTGCGCACCACTTCGTGAGGCTGTACGTACATCTAGTAAGGCGTTTTGATATTTGAGCGAAGCTTTCCCGAAATTACTCAATCTGACTTGCTTTTCATTAACAGCAGTAGCGGCAGCACCTACTGCAGTATACTCATCGATTCCCCCCTCCCCATAGTATGATTAGTAGCATCTAAAAAGGCTTAATCTCTTTTTCATAGAGGAGGGCTACCGCTTGTTAGTTTTCATCGCCAAACTCACGTGTTAGATTGGCTACATTTCTTTTGGTTTCTTGTGACCAACTTTTTACAGTATCAAGAGCACAAGCTATATCAGGTCTCTCGCTACGCAACTTAGCTATGTTGTTCACAGAGCCTTCGTTCAGTATGAAAGGAGTACCTGCGGGAATAAAACTACCAAATATATGTGGGTTGTCCTTACGAAACTGAAGGTACCTATCCTCATCATTTGTATCGATAGGGAGCGTTATCTTTGAGTGAGTACTGAAGCATAGGTCGAATTTATTAGACAAATTAATTACCTCGAACAATCAACAAAATAGACAACTTATATCATATGAAGTGTTCGAGTATTTTAATTTCTAAACATTGTGACTTGAATCAGACTACAAAAAGTAATCAATATGTAACTCACAAAGAATAACGCGTACACCAAGCATCGACACCGAATAATCAACCATATTCACAAATTTGGTGAATCCATGCACCAACAACGACCATTCAAAAAGAACATTCAATATAACCAATTGTTTAAATTGAGTTTTTGTTTGGCATCAAAACTGCAATCTTCCTTGTTAGGTCCAAACACTAACAAGGAGTTGGTTATGTTTGTTTTGATTTCCACACTATTGTCCATCGCTATTTTAGCCGGAATATATCACTTATCTTCTAAACGAGAGCAGCAACATGCGCGCAAATATCAGCTGTTAACATTGTTGCGAGATGTTGTTCACCTTCTGAGACACCACCGAGCTGCTACTCACTACTCGCTTCAATTCCAACAAAACGATCAACAAAAATTGGACGCTCTTCATGATGCTCTGACTAACAAGCTGCATCTTTTAGTCGAAACATCACGGTTTGAAAACAAACCCATGTATCGCGTATTACAGATTAAAGTAGGGAAACTACTTGAACAATGGAATGACCATAGTGTTGCAAGAAACCAGATGGAGCATGGTAAGTTAATTCGTCATTGCTTGTTTTTGATGGATGAAGTAACCATCGCATGGCTAGCGGTTGAGCAAAGAGATGACTTGCATAATGAGTATCACATGAACTGGCAAAACATTATGGATAGCTTGGAGACCCTGACTCAGTTACGAATCAGCATTCAAGATTTAGGAGAACAAGGCGGAAATGAGCGTTTCAAAAACTATGCATCGGTCATGATGCGTAAGCTAAACCAACTAGCGGTTATCGCTCCACTTAGCATTACCTCTCCTGCTTCCACGCGCTCAATACAGACGCTAAATGAATACGTGACAGGGAGTCATGTCGACTTAACAGAAGCAGAGCTTTATGGCGTCACATCGGACTTGTCATTGACCATCTTCAATACTTACGACCATGTCCTTTCAGATGTCGTAGAGTCATTATATCTACCGTTACCCAGACTCTCGCTAGCAGGATAAACGTTCCATGCCTTATTATTGGTGCTAGGTCCGTCGCCGACTTATAAATAAAAACAAAAAAACCGCAGGCCTAAGGCACTGCGGTTTTCGTTTATCCAACTTGTCAGCGCTTAGCTGTCGTCTTCCGTGAAGTTCGTTGGTAATTGCTTTTTCATTTCGTTCCAGATCAACGCACTTTCCATACCATAATGACGAATCACTACTGGTAGTTGCTCACGCTGGCCACTTTCACAAGTTTCGAGCAATTGATGGTAAAACTTCAGAGCTAGCTCACGAGAAGCTGGATTTGAGAAGTAGTAGCTACCGACACGATCGTAAAGCTTCTTCAAACCATTAAAGATCAAACCGTAAATTTGATTTCCTGAATGGAATGCTAGGCGCTGGAAAAGCATATAATCGTAAAAGTTGAACGTTTTAGCAATCAAGATTTCTTGACGCTTCGCTTCATCTTTCTCGTTATCTTCTTTCACATTCTGCAGAACTTTTTCAGCATACGGCGAAGAAGCGATGAATTCGTCCCAGGAAGCCGCATTCATTAAAGCTTCACAAGATTCGATTACGTTCTTAATTGTACGCTCAGAGCTCTCTTTGTTCGCTTTAAATGCATAGCGCATAAAGATAGGACTGATGTTGGTACGTGCCGCAAGCAGATCTTCTACAATGTTTGTCGCATTATCAACGTCTAGCGTCATTAAAGTATCCAAAATATGCAGACCAGAGGTCTCCATAAATTGGTTAACTTTCGTAGGTTTGCCGTGCTGGATAGTCAGCCATCCATCACGGGCTAGTCGTTGAAGAACCTCTCTTAAAGTCGTTCGAGTAACACCAATCAGTTCGGACAGCTCGCGCTCAGCAGGTAAAATTGAGCCTGGAGGAAAACGGCCGTTCCAAATGCTCTCGATAATATATTTTTCTGCGAATCCCGCAGGGCTTTTCGCCTTTATGACCATTCTACTTTTTATCCAATATTGATTTCTGAGGGTCGATACTACTCATCATACCACTACTTAGCGGTTTGAGAAAATTTACGATCAATAGTGGAAACGACTACATAACATAGAGTTAATACTCTATATGTTGTGTCAATTTAAGAGGCTCTAACATGCGAGCGAAAGCAGTAAAATATGAATTTTCATTTAATTAAACAGCTCACAAATCTCGGAGAAATAAAGACAACCGTGTCACATTTTTATATTCAAAATATGAAAAATTACTTTGTATATCACAGTTAATATTCTTTCTTAATTTGCCTTTTCTCGTCACTGACCGTCATTTAAAATCCAAGAGGATTTTTTTAAGACTTTCATGGTATAGTAACGCCGTTTTGATCGCGTTATTACATTTAAAAAGTCATTTTAGTCGGTAGCATCACGTTTTGTTATTGACTAATAAATGCCTGAGTGTAGAGTTTGCGGTCGAAAGTGAGCGGTGCTTGAGTTCAGGGGAAGTAACTTGGCAAGACTACAATAAACAAAGGATTGTTGTTTTACTAAGTTATTGTTTTTAAAGACTAGTTAATAAGTCTAACAAACAGATACTTAAGCACTATTGTAGTGTCTATTCATAATTTTGTTATAAAGAGAATTATCATGCCGATATCGCTCGGAAACGCTTTTATCAAGAACTTCCTTGGTAAAGCGCCTGATTGGTACAAAGTTGCCATTATAGCCTTCTTAATAATTAACCCGATTGTATTCTTCCTAATAAACCCATTTGTAGCTGGATGGTTGTTGGTCGCTGAATTTATTTTCACGCTAGCAATGGCATTAAAATGCTACCCATTACAACCTGGCGGTTTACTTGCTATTGAAGCCATTGCTATCGGCATGACTAGCCCTGCGCAAGTTAAGCACGAATTAGTAGCAAATATCGAAGTACTGCTACTTCTGGTGTTTATGGTTGCGGGCATCTACTTCATGAAGCAGCTATTGCTGTTCATTTTTACCAAAATTTTACTTGGCATTCGCTCTAAAACCCTACTATCACTCGCGTTCTGCTTTGCTGCGGCATTTTTGTCTGCATTTTTGGATGCCTTGACGGTTATCGCCGTTGTTATCAGCGTGGCGATCGGCTTTTACTCTATCTATCACAAAGTAGCGTCTGGTAACCCTATCGGTGACCATGACCATACACAAGATGACACGATCACTGAACTAACGCGTGATGACTTAGAAAACTATCGTGCCTTTTTGCGCTCTTTGTTGATGCATGCTGGTGTAGGTACTGCCTTAGGTGGCGTAACCACGATGGTTGGTGAACCTCAAAACTTAATTATTGCAGACCAAGCGGGTTGGTTATTTGGTGAATTCCTAATCCGTATGTCTCCAGTGACACTACCTGTATTTTTCTGTGGTCTCATCACTTGTGCTTTAGTTGAAAAGCTTAAAGTGTTTGGCTACGGCGCGAAGCTTCCTAATAACGTTCGTCAGATCCTCGTCGATTTTGACCGTGAAGAGCGTAAAACGCGAACAAATCAAGATGTCGCAAAACTCTGGGTTCAAGGTCTTATTGCGGTTTGGTTGATCGTTGCACTCGCTTTGCACTTAGCTGCTGTCGGCTTAATTGGCCTTTCTGTGATCATTTTAGCGACCGCATTTACTGGTGTCATTGAAGAGCACTCCATGGGGAAAGCGTTTGAAGAGGCCCTGCCCTTCACTGCACTGCTTGCAGTATTTTTCTCGATCGTTGCTGTAATCATTGACCAAGAGCTGTTTAAACCAGTCATCGATGCGGTGCTTGCCGTTGAAGATAAAGGTACTCAGCTAGCTCTGTTCTATGTGGCGAATGGCTTATTATCTATGGTGTCGGATAACGTGTTCGTTGGTACGGTTTACATCAATGAAGTAAAAACTGCACTCATTGAGGGCCTCATTACTCGTGATCAGTTCGACTTACTGGCGGTGGCAATCAATACTGGTACTAACCTGCCTTCTGTTGCAACGCCAAACGGTCAAGCGGCATTCCTATTCTTACTCACATCGGCTCTCGCTCCATTAATTCGTCTGTCTTACGGTCGAATGGTTATCATGGCGCTGCCTTACACCGTCGTTCTTGCGATTGTCGGTCTGATGGGAATCATGTTCTTCCTAGAGCCTGCAACAGCTTCTTTCTACGAAGCTGGTTGGATTTTACCTCATAGTGGTGATCTGACTCCCGTAGTATCCGGTGGTCACTAAAATTTGAGTTGATTAGGAAACTTATCCACGATAAAAAGCTCTGAGTATTCAGAGCTTTTTCTATTTCAGACAGGAACAAAAACGTGACTATTTTAAATTCACTTAACCAGTTTTCAAAGGGACGTTTATCGTGGCTACTGCTTCTGCTATTCGTCGTTTTCTTTGAAGCATGTGCCCTCTATTTTCAGCACGTCATGATGCTTGCACCATGTGTCATGTGTATTTATGAAAGAGTCGCGATGATGGGAGTGGGCGTCGCTGCAATGGTTGGTATATTGGCACCCAAGAACCCAATTTTCCGCTGGCTAGGTTTGATAGGCTGGGGATTAAGTGCTTACAAGGGTTTGTTACTTGCGATGCAGCACGTTGACTACCAGTTTAATCCATCACCATTCGCGACTTGCGATTTATTCGTCACATTCCCTAGCTGGGCTCCGCTCAATCAGTGGGTTCCTTGGATGTTTGAAGCATATGGTGATTGCTCTAAGGTTGTATGGCAGTTCCTTGATTTATCAATGCCACAATGGTTAGTCGTAATTTTTGCAGGCAATTTAATCGCTTTGGCATTAATTGTAATTGCACAATTCTTCCCTGCAAAACGCGTTAATCCAATTCGTTAATCCTACTGACGCGTAAAAATTAACAAAAAGCCGACCATCTGGTCGGCTTTTTGTTAAGTGGATAGCGCGGCGATTCGACTTAGCCGCGTTATTGACCACAGCACTGCTTGAATTTTTTTCCGCTCTCACAAGGACAGAGATCATTGCGCCCGATACCTTTGAATGGGTTTAGGCTTTGAGCTTTATTGCCTACCATCAACTCATCCGCGCCCAGCGCGACTTCACCGACCATTAAATCAAGCTGGTCGACTAAATCTGTCAGGGCCGGTGGCGTTTCAATACCTGCGTCGCGCATCTGTTGCTGCGTTGCTGGCTCATCGATCGCCAGCATCAAAGTGGTCAGTAATGCTTGCAGCATACGCTGTAATCCATCATTGAGCTCAACGTCTTGCCACTGTTCTTCAATCATTGGCCAAACAGACATAAAGCCTTCGGCAAAATCAGCAAGTTGTTCAGGTTCTTTGCCTGTTAGCTCTAGCACGGAATATTCGTTTCGTTGAATTCGGTTATGCTGCTTGTGAATTTGCTCTTCCACAGCTGGTTGAATCGCTTTGAATCCCTCACCTAATAGCGGCTCTAACCACTTTTCAGGAGCGAGTGGTTTTGTCGTCAGATTCGCAGCTAACACTGCGCCTTCGATAAATAGGCAAGATTCATCGACGTGAACTTCACCTTTTTCAATCAATGTGTATTGCATGACATCTGGTTTCCCATAAATTTGGCGGCATTATACCTCAGAGCTCAAAAGCACGTAACCTAACGTTGTGTGTTTGACTACATTGGGCGCTTCGACTCTTTTAATGACAAACTTAACTTACATCGCTACAATCGCCCTCCTTTTTACCACCAAACTGTATTAGGCAAGCTATGCGAGTTGTACTAGGCCCAATGGAAGGCGTTTTAGATCATTTGATGCGCCAAATCCTGACCGAGATAAACGACTATGACCTGTGTGTTACGGAGTTTGTTCGCGTAATCGACCAGCTATTACCCGATCATGTGTTTCACCGTTTATGCCCAGAGCTGTTGCAAGGTTCTCAGACTGCATCTGGTGTGCCAGTACATGTGCAATTGTTGGGACAAGAACCGAACTGGATGGCTGAGAACGCAATTAAAGCGGCAAACCTTGGCGCAAGAGGCATTGATATAAACTTTGGTTGCCCAGCCAAAATGGTCAACAAAAGTAAAGGTGGAGCAGCGCTACTCCAACATCCAGAGCTCATTCACCGTGTGGTTAAAGCTTGTCGAGAAGCCGTTCCAGAAGCCATTCCCGTAACTGCAAAAATTCGTCTTGGCTGGGAGAACCCTGAAGATTGCTTTGAAATTGTCGATGCCATTCAGTCTGCTGGCGCAAATGAATTGACCGTACACGCACGTACTAAACAAGGTGGTTATAAAGCTTCTGAGATAAAATGGGATTACATCAACCAAATTCGCGAACGTTTTGATATCCCACTGATAGCGAATGGTGAAATTTGGAATTATGAAGACGGTCAACGTTGCATTGAAACGACTGGCGTTAACTCTTTGATGGTGTGCCGAGGCGCTTTCAATATCCCTAACTTAGGCAATATGGTGAAACATAACCACCAGCCAATGTCATGGCCCGAGGTGGTTGAGTTGCTCATCTATTACTCCAAGTTCGAGATGAAAGGCGATAAAGGCTTGTATTACCCAAACCGCGTAAAACAATGGTTCTCTTACTTACGTCAGGCTTATCCTGAAGCAAAAGACCTATTTAGAGAAATCAGAACGTTCAACAAAGCCGCACCAATTGTTGAGCATATTCAACGCTACCGCGATGACTTAAACTCTCAGGTTGCATAATTCCCGAACACAAAAAGGACGAATATCTCGTCCTTTTTAGTACCTAAATCCTAGTAACAAATCTTATTTTTTCCGGTACTTTTGGCTTGATATAACTTTTCATCCGCCGCTTTAAACAACTCATCAAAGTTTTCTACTCGGCTCTCTTTACTAAACACCACACCGCCAGAGATCGTAAAGCCTTCTTTCGTTACGCGTATCGAGCGCTCATCTATGGCTTTTTTTACTCTGTTTAAAATGAGTTTAATGCCTTCTGAATCTTCGTCATAAATAGCTAAAACGAACTCTTCGCCACCAAACCTTGAGGCAACATCGGTATGGCGAATATTTTCACGTATACATTTTGCAACAAGCTGAATTGCAGAATCACCGACATCATGACCATAGGTGTCGTTGATCTTCTTGAAGTTATCAATATCGAACACTGCCAAAGCAACCTGTTTTTTTGTCATCTTATTACGCCACACGGTTTGCATACCTCGACGATTCAATAAGCTGGTCATTGGGTCTCTTGCTGCCAGTTCTTTAAAGTAACGTCGCTCGCTATGCATATTCACATAGAACAAGACGACGGTACTCAGCACGTAAATAAATAGTGCGACAATAAGGCTGTATTTTTCAAAAACCGCTAGGTTCTTAGCTTCATCCCAAAGGTTGTACTCGTAGTACATGCTGTGATTCGCACTCAATCGCTCTAATTCGACTGGTTTGATTCGTGTACTGTTTGAAGGAATGGATTGTAAATTGGAAACCAAATGAAACTGACCAACAAGACCTAGCGACGAAGCCATGAGCGTATTGATGTCAAAATCAATAGACAAAACACCTTGATGTTCTCCTTTCTCATAGACGGGTACCGTCATACTAATGACTTGACCTTCCATCGAGTCCAACACAGGCCCTGGTCCAGCCAAGGTAATGTTCACTTTATCTTGCGCGGTTTTTTGCCAAAAAGGTCGGGCTTTTAGCGTTGACAAAAGCTCTCTAGTGAAATTTTTTGCGTAGGTATCGGGTGAGGAGATAACGTAACCGCGCTTGTCAATGTAATGGATTCCAACAATGTGCGATTCAATATCGTGCAGAAATGACAATGACGGCGCAAAACCCGCCTTTTGTTCAGCTAACTGGTTAATCGTTGAACCTTGCTGACATAAGCTTTCATCCCCTACGATCATATAATCAAGGTCAACCGCAGGTAACCCCTCACTATAAACACTTTCGAGTAATAACACATCTATAGGCCAAAGATAACAAAGCCCTTCTTTGACTAAAGAATTATGTTCTTCAAACAGTGGGTTAGCGTAATTGGTATAGTTGGTGAAGCTGTAATCTAAAGCCGTGAGTACTTTAATACCGCGAGACATTGCACGCTCGATACGCGAATACTCAGAATCGATATAGCGGTTAACCGCATCATAGTAATTTTTCGTTGTCACGAGTAAAACCACTACAAATAACGCCATAGGAAAAAAGATGACAAATGAGAGGCTAAATCGCCTTTGGTTTACCATTGAGTACCATGCATATGAAAGGTCAATAGTCTCTTATGACTGCTATTAAATTGATACTCGTTATCTGGTGACGCATGCAATGCAGCACCAGATAACAAGAGACCAAACAAATGTGTGCGCGCTGTTTGAGACCGTTTATATATTAAAGGAGTTTAATCAATATAGAGTGTGGTGTCACTTTAGTCGCCATAATTTGCAGCTCTGTGCCGACATATTGACAGAGATATGACCTTTATAATCAACCTGTTCTGTGTCATCTAACAACGATATAACTTGGCTAACCTCCAAGCCCAGTTGCCACATAGGTAAATCGATTGAACATTCATTACCACTGAGATTAATCATAACAACGACTGCTTCACGACCCAGTACACGTGCGTACGCCAACTGGTTGTTAGTGCAATGCAGCCATTGAATACAGCCCGACTGTAAAGGCTTACATTGTTTACGTATCTTGATCCATTGTTGGTAAAGCGATAGCCATTGTGAACTTTCGATTTCATTCCAAGGAAAACAACGACGATTATCCGGGTCTAGACCTCCTTCTAGACCGACTTCACTCCCGTAGTAAATACAAGGCGTGCCAACGTAAGTCATAAGCATTGCTAGCGCGATGTTCATTTTACGCTTATCACCATCAACCAGTGTGATAAACCGAGCAGTATCGTGACTATCGAGTTGATTCAGCTGCGATAGCTGATTCGAAAATGGGATTTTTGCTCTGGCTTCGTCCAACCATACTTTAAACTCCAAACCATCAATGTTGATTGGATCGTACATAATGTCTTGTCGTGCGATAAAAGCTCGGACTGGATGAGCAAAACCGTAGTAGTTCATCGCCCCATCCTCTTGATCACCTTGCAACCACTGCGTTGCTTCAAAAAAGTGCTCACCTAACACATAAGCATTCGGGTTTACTGACTTAGTTGCATGACGAAACGCTGCCACATAATGAGCATTGTTTTTCGCGCCTTCCCCTTCGCCAAGCATATGGATTACATCAAACCGCCAGCCATCAACCAAGTACGGTGGCTTCAGCCAATACTTGATGACAGACTCTTCACTTTGGTAGATGTAGTCGCGCACCTGTTCATTTTCAAAGTTCAGAACCGGTAAGTTACCAATGCCTTTCCAACCCATGTAGTGATTGGTTTCGCCTTCGAAAAAGTAGTAATCACGGAACTTTGACTGCGGATTGCCATACGCTCCTTCTCCTTTTTGTTCGATATCAAACCAAGGATGATGCACTGACGTGTGGTTAAACACCGCGTCTAAGACAATCTTCATATTCTTACCACGGATTTTCTCACACAGTTCAGCAAACTGATCATTGGTGCCGAACATAGGGTCAACAGTGAAGTAATCAGTGGTGTCGTATTTATGATTACTTGGTGAAGAAAAGATCGGATTAAAATAAAGCGCAGTAACGCCGAGCTGTTCAAGATAGTCCAACTTTTGCTCCACACCTTTGAGGTCGCCGCCAAAGAATTCACGCGCCCCGGTATTTTGGTGAGAGCCTACCGCGTCTCCCCACGGCTTGACGATCGATGCAGAATCATACTGAGCATAAGCGTGGCGAATATCAGACTCACTTTTACTAGCAGAAAAACGGTCAGGAAAGATTTGATAGAAAACTTGCTCTTGGACCCAGCTTGGTGGTTGATGCTCTACATTCAACTTAAAGTGGAACTCTTTGGGTGGAATACGCTTTTGTACGCCTCGTGCATCGAGCCAGTATTGTTGTCCGTCTTTGAGGAGCTTAAACACATAATGTGTGACATCTCGATCTTGATTTGGTCGAAACGATGCCTCCCATAGTAATAATTCACCAGCCGTTCCTACTTGAGCCATGTCGACCAGATATTCTTCATTGTCCGGCTCAATACGCACATAGACGGAATCAAAATCCAATGTCTCGGTTTTCAGTCTGACTGTAACTTGCTCGTCATTAAAAGCTAAACCATCAATAGTTTGACTATGAAAAATAAATGGCAGGTTCATTATGGGCACTCCTCGTCATCGGATATGCCACTATGTTATTGAAGAATTAGAGACAAGAAATCCTCCCTGCGAGTTGACATATCAGCCAATTTTCTCAAGGAGGATCACACTTAGTAGGCGTAGTGACTTGTCGGATACCGCTTAGTTCAACAAAAGACTGTCATCTGCCAGCTCTTCACCACGCACTTTAGAGAACATATCCAGCAAGTCTGGTACTTGCATGTTAGCACGCTGCTCTCCAGCCACATCAAGCACAATTTCACCTTGGTGAAGCATTACGGTCCTATCGCCACATGCTAATGCGTCTTTCATCGAATGCGTCACCATCATCACGGTTAAGTCGAACTCATCGACAATACGTTTAGTTAAGTCGATAACAAACGCCGCCATACGAGGATCAAGCGCAGCCGTGTGTTCATCAAGCAATAACAACTTACTCTCCGATAACGTCGCCATCACAAGGCTAACGGCTTGTCGTTGCCCACCAGACAGCAACCCAATGCTATCGCCCAAGCGGTCTTCTAAACCAAGACCAAGGATGCTAATTCTCTCTTGGAACAGCTTGCGACGTTTAGTAGAGAGCGCCAACCCCCAGCTGCGTTTTTTACCACGCATGTGCGCTAGAGCCATGTTCTCTTCTATCGTCAGTTCACCACAAGTCCCGGCCAATGGATCTTGAAACACTCGGGCACATTGCGTCGCACGTTGGGCTACCGTCTGCTTGGTGACGTCTTTGCCATCAATGATCACCTGACCACCTATCATCGGCGTCTCACCTGTCACCGCACCAAGCAACGTCGATTTTCCTGCGCCATTAGAACCAATCACGGTAAGAAATTGATGCTCTGGAACCTCTAAAGAGACGCCTTTCAATGCACGATTTTCCAAAATCGTCCCTGGGTTGAACGTGACCTGAATGTTATTTAGTTCGATCATAATGCCTCCCCAGAACCATTTTTTGATGCCGCTTGTTTAGCATCAGTAACGCGTTGTTTCGCTCTCATGCTCTGTTTTAGCTTTGGCGCAATAAGCGCCACGGCCACCAATACTGCGGTAACCAGGTTGAGGTCTGAAGCTTGTAAACCAAACATGCCAGAACTCAAAGCGAAAGCCACTGCAAGACGATAAAGTACCGAACCGATGATGACCGCAAATACCGCAACCCAAATCTTGCGCCCGGGAATGAGGGTCTGGCCCAAAATCACAGCAGCCAAACCAACGACAATGGTGCCCACGCCAGAGGTCACATCCGCAAAGCTGTTCGTTTGTGCAAACAACGCGCCTGCGAATCCCACAAACCCGTTGGATAAAGCCAAGCCAAAGTAGGTATAAAAGCCAGTGCTAGCCCCTTGCGCAGAAACCATACGCGCATTCACACCCGTGGCTCGTAAACCAAGACCAAAGTCGCTGTTCAGCAGGCGAATGACAAAGAAAGCGGACAGAAGAACTAAGACCCCAACAACCAGAGGGCGAATAAACATCGCATCGCCCAATGCTTCAAACGGAGTGAGAATAGTATCCTCTCCAAGCAACGCCATATTAGGTTTGCCCATAATACGAATATTAATTGAAAATGCAGCGATCATGGTAAGAATGGAAGCTAACAGGTGTAAAATACCACACCGAACAGCCAGAAAAGCGGTTACCCACCCCGTCATACTACCAGCTATCATCGCCATTATTGTCGCAAACCAAGGATTAATACCTGCGACAATCGCCGTTGCAGCCACCGCAGCTCCCATTGGAAAGCTGCCATCCACACTCAAATCGGGGAAATCTAGAACACGGAACGTAAGATACACACCCAGAGCGACTAGGCCATAAATCAAGCCAATTTCGAGTGCGCCAAAAAAAGCAAATGCAGACATAACTGCTCCTTTCTGCATACTCAGGCTGGCTAATACCAACCTGAACGTAAGACTTCTAACGTATACTCCCCTTCTTCTCTAGCAGAATGCTCTACACGAGAAATCCGGCGAGTATCAATTTTGGGGCAAGCCTCTATCAACCAACGTGACAGGCTTAACCCCAAAAAGCGTTACTTATTGCATGCTTGTCGCACGTTCAATCACAGAACTTGGCAGCTTGATACCGAGCTTAGATGCTGCGCTTTCATTAATTACAAGGTCAGAGCCCGTCGCGACTTTTACATCCAGCTTGCCTGGTTCTTGACCATCAAGAATCGCCGCAACGTAATCCGCGGTTTGTACACCAACCTGGTAGTAGTCAAAACCTAAGCCTGCAATCGCACCTTTTTCGACATATGACGTCGCGCCACCAAATACAGGTTTCTTCGCTTGATTCGCTGCCACAATCATCCCTTCAATCGCACTTGCAACTGTATTGTCTGTTGGGGCGTAAAGAATGTCTGATTTCGCTGCAATCGCTTGAGTCGCAGACTGAACATCAGCACTTTTTAGTGCGGTCGCTTCAACCACTTGTATGCCTTTTGCTTTTGCGCTTTCTTTTAGTAATTCAACTAAAGTCACGGCATTAGCTTCACCGGGATTAAATACAACCCCGATGCTTTTCACCTGAGGAAGAATTTCTTGGATGAGATCGACATGCTGAGCAACGGGTGAAAGATCAGACAGGCCAGTTACGTTTTTGCCTGGTTGTTCCATCGACTTAACCAATTTCGCACCAACCGGATCTGTTACCGCAGTAAAGACAACAGGAATAGAGCGAGTAGCCGACACCAAGGCTTGTGCCGAAGGTGTCGCGATGCCAACTAACACATCAGGATTTTCGCCGACGTACTGACGGGCAATTTGCACCGCAATCGCTGGATTACCCTGTGCGGTCTTATAATCAAATTCTAGATTTTTGCCTTCTTCGTAGCCTTTCGCTTTCAAACCATCAAGTAACCCTTGGCGCGTCGCGTCTAACGCCGGGTGTTCGACAATCTGTGAAACTGCGACAGTTGCAGTGGCGGCCAGTACATTGGTAGAAGAGAAAATAGCAGTAGCTGATAGAACGGCAGTGGCTAATAAACGTTTCGTTTTCATCATAACTCCTTGATGTGACTTCGTCCTTGTTTCACGAGCTTTCAATATGTGTATCGACTCGTGAATTCAAATGTTTGAAGGCGGTATTGTTGTGTTCATATAACTGTGCACTTCTTGCGCATTTTGTTTTTATTATTACTACTAAGTCTTAGTAAAGAAAAGAAAGATTTAACACTAAAGCAACATTTGTGATCGGGGGGACTTCTTCATCCGGAAAGAATCTTTGGTAAACAAAGCTTCGCTCGCTTCATCAACGACCGTCAAAGTAGGTAATAGAGGCAGGATCAAAAATGGAGCGGCCAGTGCACACTCCATTTCAAACAATTTAAATTAGAACCAACGCTCTAATGACGATTTATCGAGCTGGCGAAACGCTCGGTTCAGTATTATCGCAAGCTCTTTGTAACGAGGGCGAGCTTTGACAGGCTCTAATGCAAAACCTGTTTCCACAATTTTTTGATGCAACTCCCGATACCAAGAGGCCAAAGAAGGCGGCAATTTCGTGTTGGATCGAGCACCAAGCCACCAAATGCCTTGAAGTGGCAAGCTAATCGCAAACAAGGCGACAACAATGGATTGAGGTAACGCGTGGTAATTGTTGAATGCCATTTGAGTGAGTACGCTGATCGCAGCAACGGCCGGCATGACTTTAATGCCAAAGCGAGTCGCCTTAATGATACGCTGTTCCGGAAATATGGCGCTTAGCTCTTTACGAACCGGCCAGATCTCCATGTAATTCTGGCCATCTTTCAGGCTATGGATCAATCCGACTTTATTACTCATACCGCTCTCTCACTAAAAAATAGTTGAACATTTCAACTGAAGGTACAAAAAATTGATGAAAGTTAATATTCTTTCAAATTTTTTTTGTTATCATTGCTTATTATCGCTATCCTTTGCAGACCCTCAATCTCATTGTTGCTGTTATTTACAATTTAAGCAACTCCGAGATATCTATCTGCACGGATCGCATCATAGTGATGGAAGGGTTCATCACTATTTCTTTATATGGAATTAGAACAATTTTTGACCAGGATTAGTACGCAGCCTTCTGGGTATCGGCTATTCTTGTGATTAATTTTTCATTCTTTAACTGATTTTTTATCAGACGAATAACAGGTAGTCATACATGTCTAAGCTAGTTTTAGTTTTAAACTGCGGTAGTTCTTCTCTTAAATTTGCCGTTGTTGATGCCGAGAACGGCGACGAGCACTTGTCAGGTCTTGCTGAGTGTCTTCACCTTCCTGAAGCTCGCATCAAGTGGAAACTTGATGGCAAGCACGAAGCTCAACTAGGCAATGGTGCAGCTCACGAAGAAGCACTAGCGTTTATGGTAGAAACTATTCTTGCTTCTAAGCCAGAGCTTAAAGCTAACCTAGGCGCAATCGGTCACCGTATCGTTCACGGCGGCGAGCAGTTCACTCAATCTGCACTAATTACTGATGAAGTTCTAAAAGGTATTCAAGACGCTGCAACATTTGCACCTCTTCATAACCCTGCTCACATCATCGGTATCGAAGCGGCTAAGAAAAACTTCCCAGAGCTGAAAAACGTTGCTGTATTTGACACTGCGTTCCACCAAACTATGCCTGAAGAGTCTTACCTATATGCTCTTCCATACAACCTATACAAAGAACACGGTATCCGTCGTTACGGCATGCACGGTACTTCTCACTTGTTCATCACTCGTGAAGTTGCAGGCCTACTAAACAAACCAGTTGAAGAAGTAAACATCATCAACTGTCACCTAGGTAACGGCGCATCTGTATGTGCGATCAAGAACGGTCAATCTGTAGACACTTCTATGGGTCTTACTCCACTTGAAGGTCTGGTAATGGGTACTCGCTGTGGCGACATCGACCCTGCTATCGTCTTCCACCTACACGACGCTCTAGGTTACTCTGTTGATCAAATCAACACGATGCTAACTAAAGAGTCTGGTCTTCAAGGTCTAACTGAAGTGACTTCTGACTGTCGTTTCGTTGAAGACAACTACGGTCAAAAAGAAGAAGCAACGCGCGCAATGGACGTGTTCTGTCACCGTCTAGCTAAATACGTTGCTGGCTACACTGCTTCAATGGAAGGCCGTCTAGACGCAATCACTTTCACTGGCGGTATCGGCGAGAACTCTGGCCCTATCCGTGAAATGGTTCTAAACCGTCTTGGCATCTTCGGTATCGAAGTAGATAGCGAAGCTAACCTTAAAGCTCGCTTCGGCGGCGAAGGCGTTATCACGACTGAAAACAGCCGTATCCCTGCAATGGTTATCTCTACTAACGAAGAGCTAGTCATCGCTGAAGACACTGCTCGCCTGACAGGTCTTTAATTGAATTCCTGGCTAGCCACTCGGCTAGCCAGATTTTCAATCAAACGAATTTCTTAGGGGCTCAACTCCTATTCTTCGAGCTTCATGGAATAAGAGTTGAGCTTTTATCCCCCAAATAGCTAAAGGTACTCTACGAATGTCTCGTACTATTATGCTTATCCCTACTAGCGCAGGCGTTGGCCTAACAAGCGTTAGCATGGGTGTTCTTCGCGCTATGGAGCGTAAAGGCGTTAAAGTTTCTTTCTACAAGCCAATCTGTCAGCCACGTTCAGGTGGTGATCAGCCAGATCTGACTTCAACTATCGTTGGTCGTAACAGCGATATGAAGATCGGTGAACCAATGGCGATGTCTGTTGCTGAAAGCCTAATCGGTAACGACAACATGGACGAGCTGCTAGAAACCGTTGTTGAACGTTACAACCAAATCAACAAAGACGCAGACGTTACGCTAATCGAAGGTCTTGTACCTACTCGTAAGCACCCATTTGCAAACCAAGTAAACGCGGAAATCGCGGCAACACTTGGTGCAGAAATCGTGCTAGTTGCGACTCCAGGTACTGATAACCCTGCGCAACTGAAAGAGCGTATCGAAGTAGCATGTTCTAACTTCGGCGGCACTAAAAACAAAAACATCTCTGGTGTTATCATCAACAAACTAAACGCTCCTGTTGACGAAGCTGGCCGTACTCGCCCTGACCTATCTGAAATCTTTGACGATGCAGACAGCGCGAAACAAAACGAATTGAAAGTGATGGAAATTTTCAACACTTCTCCAATTCGTGTACTAGGTTGTGTGCCATGGAGCATTGATCTGATTGCGACTCGTGCAATCGACATGGCTAAACACCTGAAAGCAGATATCATCAACGAAGGTGACATCAACACTCGTCGCATCAAGAGCATCACTTTCTGTGCACGTTCTCTGCCAAACATGATTGAGCACTTCAAACCGGGTTCTCTACTTGTTACTTCTGCAGACCGTCCTGATGTTATCGTTGCTGCTTCTCTTGCTGCAATGAACGGTGTGGATATTGGTGCAGTACTGCTAACTGGCGGTTACGATATCCCTAGCGAAATCGAAGGCCTATGTAAACCAGCATTCGACACTGGTCTACCTATCTTCAAAGCACAAGGTAACACTTGGCAAACGTCTCTAAACCTACAGAGCTTCAGCATAGAAGTACCTGCAGACGATAAAGAGCGTATCGAGTTCATCAACGAACACGTTGCTGGCCACATCGACGGTAACTGGATCGAGTCTATGACTGAAGGCACTCAGAAGTCTCGTCGTCTAAGCCCACCAGCGTTCCGTTACCAGCTAACCGAACTTGCTCGTAAAGCAGGTAAGCGTATCGTTCTTCCAGAAGGTGACGAACCACGCACAGTTAAAGCAGCAGCAATCTGTGCTGAACGCGGCATTGCAGACTGTGTACTTCTAGGTAACCCAGATGAAATCCGTCGCGTAGCGGCTCAACAAGGCGTTGAGCTAGGTACTGGTGTAACCATCATTGATGCAGATGCTGTTCGTGAAAACTACGTTGCTCGCCTAGTTGAGTTGCGCGGTGCGAAAGGCATGACTGAAGTTGTGGCTCGTGAGAAGCTACAAGATTCAGTATTCCTAGGCACAATGATGCTTGAGAACGACGAAGTTGACGGCCTAGTTTCTGGTGCTGTTCACACTACGGCGAACACTATCGTTCCTCCGTTCCAAATCATCAAGACGGCACCAAATGCGTCTATCGTATCTTCAGTATTCTTCATGCTTCTGCCTGATCAAGTACTGGTTTACGGTGACTGTGCAATCAACCCAGATCCAACTGCTGAACAGCTTGCTGAAATCGCTATCCAATCTGCTGACTCTGCAGCAGCATTCGGTATCGAACCACGCGTTGCAATGATCTCTTACTCTACTGGTGAATCTGGTAAGGGTGCAGATGTTGATAAAGTACGTGAAGCAACAAAACTGGCTCAAGAGAAACGTCCTGATCTTATCATTGACGGTCCTCTACAGTACGACGCTGCTATTATGGAAAACGTTGCTGCTTCTAAAGCACCAAACTCTCCAGTTGCAGGTAAAGCGACAGTGTTTGTATTCCCAGACCTAAACACGGGTAACACGACTTACAAAGCGGTACAACGTTCAGCTGACCTAGTATCTATCGGTCCAATGCTGCAAGGTATGCGTAAACCTGTAAACGACTTGTCTCGTGGCGCGCTAGTAGACGACATCGTGTACACCATCGCTCTAACAGCTATCCAAGCAGACCAAGAAGCTAAATAATCGCTTCTGACATCTAATTGGATATAGATACAAAGCCCTCGATTCGTCGAGGGCTTTTTCTATTGCTGGCCAGAACACTTATTTGTTTTTTATACCAATCACTGCACAACCTATAATTACTGGTGCACAAAGCTTTTCTTCCTATCGCCCCCCATACCTAATCGACATTGCTCGTGCTTGTTCTTACACCGATTGACCCACTCCCCAAAATGCATTGGCTCCAAAGCAGCACGGTCCCTGTTCAATTTATCGACATTATTTACGTTTTAGCTAAACTTTTTTGCTAGGAAATACGTAAAAGCTACTGCAATGCACAAACTCATTGACTGCTAAGGAATATATATGAAGGATTTCATCAATACATCACTGATAAAGTTTGGTTTAGCTGCGTTTCTGATTAGTTTTTCTTCATTCAGCTTTTCCGCCCCGAGTATTAAAGGCGTCGATCAAGATATGTCCGGAGGAACGGTGACCGCTGAAATGGCTCATGCTGATGACAATGGGTGGATGGTTGTCCACCGAACAGACGAATCAATGAAGCCTGGTCCTGTTATCGGCTACGCTCCGTTAAAAATGGGAAAGAATGAAAACGTAAATGCAATTTTGATGGAACCAGTAGAATCAGGCGATATGCTGATGTTAATGGTCCACGGAGAGAAAGGTGGCATGAAGACTGGTGTGTTTGAGTATACGCTCGGCGCTAAAGAGGACGGTCCTGTAAAAGTGGACGGAAAGCTAGTGATGGACATCGTACGCGCTAAGTAAGGTGGCGATGAATGAAAAAGTAAACTTCCTACTCCCGGTATTTAGATGACACAAAAGTACTTAACGGCATTGCTAACCGTTAAGTACTTTTTCATTTGCGATGGAAGCAGCAAACTAGCCAATCCTTTCTCTTCCATGAGGAGTATTTAGGTCTAAATCAGGCCCTTTTGGTACAACTTGCGTCGGATTAATCCCAGTGTGGCTGAAGTAGTAGTGGCGTTTAATGTGATAGAAATCCGTCGTTTCTTCGACGCCTTCGACTTGATATAACTCTTTTAAGTAGCCTTGTATATTTTCGTAGTCTGCGATGCGCTGCTTGTTACACTTGAAATGCCCCACATACACCGCATCAAAACGAATAAGAGTCGTAAACAAACGCCAATCCGCCTCAGTAATTGTGTTCCCTGCTAAGTAACGATGCGTAGCTAGGTGAGCATCGATTTTATCTAACGCATTAAACAAAGAATCAAACGCTTCTTCATACGCCTCTTGCGTAGTCGCGAAGCCACAACGATACACACCGTTGTTGACATTCGGATAAACAAAATCGTTCCACTCATCAATAACGTGTTTTAGATGTTCTGGATAGTAGTCGTCGTGATTCCCTGTTAACGCATTGAACTCCGAGTTAAACATACGAATGATCTCTGACGACTCGTTCGACACAATAGTATTGGTCTTTTTATCCCAAAGTACAGGCACGGTTACGCGGCCCGTGTAATCGGGTTTGGCCTGCGTGTAAATTTGATACATGCGCGTGTGACCAAACAATGGCTCAGGAAGCCCCATTTGCCAACCTTGGCTGAGCATATCAGGGCAAACGACCGTGACATCAATATGTGGTTCTAAACCTTTCAGCTTGCGGAAAATGAGGGTTCGATGTGCCCAAGGACAAGCAAGAGAGACATACAAATGGTATCGACCGGACTCTGGCGTAAACTCCGCATCAGGGTCGTTTTTAACCCAGTTACGGAATCCGGCATCTTCGCGCACAAATTTGCCACCATTTGATTTTGTGTCATACCAGACATCTTGCCAAACACCTTCAACCAACTTACCCATGATTGCTCTCCTCTCGTTCTGTTTGTGTCTATATTAGCGTTTCCTATCAAACAGAGAATCATCGAACTTAGGACATCATGTTCAAGAAATTCGAATGTATAAATCAGACACATAAAAAAAGCGCGACCCGATGAAGGTGTCGCGCTTAAGCCCGTCACAGGCTGAATTTATACACTAACGTGTAAACAAGATACCGCGTGAACGTCATTACCTAAAATGGTTGGCTTCGTCTTCGCACACTCTTCGGTTGCTTGTGGGCAACGAGTGCGGAATACACAACCCGACGGTGGGTTGATAGGTGAAGGAAGATCACCCTCTAGCATTTGGATTTTCTTATTGCGCTCAATATCCGGGTCCGGGATCGGAACCGCAGACATCAGCGCACGCGTATATGGGTGCTTAGGATCAGCAAACAGAGCCTCGGCCTCGCCAAGTTCCACGGCATTACCTAAATACATAACTAAAACGCGATCTGAAATGTGTTTAACGACAGACAAGTCATGCGCAATGAATACCAGAGAAAGCCCTAACTCTTTTTGAATCTCTTTAAGCAGGTTAACAACCTGAGCTTGAATAGATACATCAAGCGCCGATACTGGCTCGTCACAAATGATCATCTTAGGCTTAAGGATAAGCGCACGCGCTATCCCGATACGCTGACACTGACCACCCGAGAACTCGTGTGGGTAACGGTTAATCACGTTAGGTAATAGGCCAACTTTCGCCATCATCTCTTTAACGCGATCTTTCACTTCCTGCTTAGACAGTTCTGGATAGAATGTCTCAAGAGGTTCAGCGATGATATCACCAACAGTCATACGCGGATTCAGCGATGCCAATGGGTCTTGGAAAATCATCTGAATTTCTTTACGCGTCTCACGGCGCTGAACGCTTTTCATTTTAGTAAGGTCTTGACCCAACCAAACTACTTGGCCGTCAGTAGCTTCAACCAGACCAATGATGGCACGAGCAAACGTCGATTTACCACAACCTGATTCACCTACTACACCAAGCGTTTCCCCTTCGTATAGTCGAACGTTCACGCCATCTACCGCTTTCAGGCTCGAAGGCTTTGACCACGGCCATGCCGACTTTGAGGCAATGCTGAAGTGAACTTTCAGCTCAGAAATGTCCAGAATTAGTTTTTTGTCTACTGCGTTCATTTGTTCCAAGCCTCCCATTCAGAAAAACATGCACGCTGACGACCATCACCAAATGGTGTCAGAATTGGCGCCTCGCGCTTACAACGATCCATCACACGGTGACAGCGCTCTTGATAAGGGCAGCCCGGCGGTAGACGAAGCAAGTTTGGTGGATTACCAGGAATGGTCGGCAGAATTTCACCCTCAGTATCGAGGCGAGGAATCGCCTTCAGCAGCCCCTCCGCATAAGGATGGCTTGGATTGTAGAAAATTTCGTTTACGTTACCGTACTCCATAGTACGGCCTGCATACATCACCAGCACCTTGTCACACGAACCTGCAACCACACCAAGGTCGTGCGTGATCATGATGATCGCTGTGTTGAACTCAGATTTCAGCTCATTCAACAAGTCCATGATCTGTGCTTGTACCGTCACATCAAGTGCTGTTGTTGGCTCATCGGCAATAAGCAGTTTAGGACGACATAACAACGCCATCGCGATCATTACACGCTGACGCATACCGCCTGAAAACTCATGCGGGTACATCGTGATACGCTTACGCGCTTCAGGGATTTTTACCGCTTCCAGCATGCGTACTGATTCTTCAAATGCTTCCGCTTTGCCCATGCCTTTGTGCAGCATAAGCACTTCCATCAACTGATCACTCACTTTCATGTAAGGGTTCAGTGATGTCATTGGGTCTTGGAAGATCATTGCGATCTGTTCCGCACGCACTTTGTTCAGTTCTTTTTCTGGTAAGTTTAGGATTTCTTTGCCTTCAAACTTTGCGCTACCAGAAATAATACCGTTCTTAGCCAAAAGGCCCATGATTGCGAATACGGTTTGAGATTTACCTGATCCCGACTCTCCAACGATACCTAAGGTTTCGCCTTGGTTGAGAGAGAAGTTCAAATCGTTTACTGCGGTTACGATACCATCTTGCGTGGTGAATTCGACGCGCAGATCTTTGACATCTAATAAGCTCATCATTGCTTCCTTAATCTTATCTTTTAATTATCTGTCTTTTGGATCCAGCGCATCGCGCAGGCCGTCACCAACGTAGTTGAAGCAGAATAGCGTCACAACCATGAACACTGCTGGGAATGCCAGCTGCCAGATTGCTACTTCCATTGTCTGTGCACCTTCTTGTAGAAGAGCGCCCCAACTTGTCATTGGTTCCTGAACACCAAGACCAAGGAATGATAGGAATGATTCCGTTAGAATCATACTTGGGATAAGCAGCGTAGAGTATACCGCTACAATACCCAGTACGTTCGGTACGATATGACGAGTAATGATTTTCCAGTTGCTTACACCACACACATGTGCCGCTTCGATAAACTCCTTGCTACGTAGACTAAGAGTCTGACCACGTACGATACGCGCCATATCTAGCCATGCGATAGCACCAATCGCAACGAAGATCAGCATGATGTTACGACCGAAGAATGTTACCAGTACAATCACCAGGAACATAAACGGTACCGCGTATAAAATTTCTAGAATACGCATCATTACGCGGTCAACTTTACCGCCGATGAAACCAGATGCTGCGCCGTAGAGCGTACCAATCAGTACCGCTACAAATGCACCCATAACACCTACCATCAACGAAATACGACCTCCAATTAGCGTACGCACGTATAAATCACGGCCTAAGCTGTCAGTACCAAACCAATGGTCAGCATTCGGTGCAACGTGCATCGCGTACCAGTCAGTATCATCAAATGTGTACGGTGCGATCATTGGCAGGATAATAACCGCCAAGGTCATTAGAACAAGAAGGAATAAGCTCACCATCGCCGCTTTGTTGCGCATGAAACGGATACGAGCATCTTGCCAAAGACTGCGACCTTCAATCTCCAAGTTTTCGGAGAATTTCTCAATCGCTTCTAGGTTTTCTTTTTTCGTTAACATAACCAAACGTCCCTGTTAGTAGCGAATTTTCGGGTCAATCATTGCAAGTAAAATATCTACAATCGCGTTGAATAGAATGAATAGGAAACCAATCAGAATGGTTACCCCCATTACTAGCGAGTAGTCACGGTTAAACGCAGCGTTAACGAATAGTTTACCAATACCAGGCAGACCAAAAATGGTTTCGATAACAACGGAACCGGTGATGATACCTACGAAAGCTGGGCCCATGTAAGAAACAACAGGGAGAAGTGCCGGCTTAAGAGCGTGTTTGATAATGATATAACGGTAACTTAGACCTTTAGCACGTGCCGTACGAATAAAGTTACTGTTTAGGGTTTCGATCATCGAACCACGCGTGATACGAGCAAAGGTAGCAACATACAGTAGCGACATACCAATAACAGGAAGCACTAAATACTGCCAGCTACCATCTTGCCAACCGCCCGCAGGGAAGATATTCCAATGAAGCGAGAATATGTAGATAAGCGCAGGCGCTAATACAAAGGATGGCATTACGACACCAAGCATCGCAGTCGACATAATGGTGTAATCAATCCAAGTATTTTGCTTGAGCGCAGCAATGGTACCGACGGTAACCCCCATTATCAAAGTAAAGATAAAGGCGATGAAGCCCACTTTAGCCGAAACAGGTAAGGCAACCGCGATCAGCTCGTTTACTGAGTAATCAAGGTATTTAAATGACGGTCCGAAATCACCTTGGATAACATTGGTCAAATACGTGGTGTATTGTTCAAATACAGGTTTATCCAAGCCATATTTAGCTTCGATGTTTGCCATTACTTCGGGTGGCAATGGACGCTCTGTCGAGAAAGGGTTTCCCGGTGCAAAGCGCATAAGAAAGAAAGATACGGTGATCAAAACCAACATTGTTGGGATCGCCTCAAATATCCTTTTTGCGATGAATTTAAGCATAAACTCACTCTTTCAGTCTGTGACAGTTAAATTAAAGAAGTCGTCCAATTCTTTTGGACTAAAGATAGGCGCTACATGCAATTTCTCACATGTAGGGCCTCATTTTTATAGTTCTATCGAGTTACGAATTACTCTGTGATGTAGAGATCTTTAGAGTAAATCTTGTCTTCCGCGTTATTTACTGGGAAGCCACCAACTTTCGGTGATAGTAGACGTGATTTCACGTACTGGTAGATAGGTGCGATTGGCATATCTTTTGCCATCAACTTCTCTGCTTCTAGGTAAAGTGCTTGGCGCTCTTCGTCAGAAGTTGAAGCAAATGCTTTGTTCATGATCGCATCGTACTCTTTGCTGTCGTAGTGAATACCACCAGTAGTGTTATTACTCATCATCAGCGTTAGGAAAGATGAAGCTTCGTTGTAGTCGCCACACCAACCTGCACGAGCAACCTCAAAGTTGCCAGAATCTTTGGTAGATAGGTAAGTTTTCCACTCTTGGTTTTCTAGCGTAACGTCTAGACCAAGTGTCTTCTTCCACATTGAACCCAGTGCAACCGCAAGTTTCTTGTGGTTCTCTGATGTATTGTATAGAAGGTTAAATTCAAGAGGGTTGTCTGCGCCGTAACCCGCTTCTTCCAATAGACGCGCAGCTTCTGCGTTACGCTCTTCTTGCGTCATTTTGCCGTATGCAGGAATTTCTGGGTTGAAACCTGCCGTAATTTCAGGTGTTAGGAAGTAAGCTGGCTTTTGACCTTGACCTAAAATCGCATCGGTCACAATGTTACGGTCAATCGCATAAGAAATCGCTTTACGCACACGAACATCATCAAACGGCTTTTTCTTCGTATTGAAGATGTAGTAGTAAGTACATAAGTTACCGGTTACAGACACTTCTTGTGGGTGCTCTTTCTTCAGACGCTTGAAGTGCTCTGTAGGCAGCTCGTTCGTGAAGTCGATTTCACCCGCTAGGAAGCGGTTCATTTCCGCTACTTGGTTCTCGATTGGTAGGAAAGTAACTTGGTCAAGCGTCGTGTTTTCGTTGTCCCAGTACTGTTCGTTACGTTTTAGAACCAAACGCTCGTTTACAACCCAGTTGTCAACAACATAAGCACCGTTACCTACAAAGTTCTCTGGCTTCGTCCATTGATCGCCGAACTTTTCAACAGTTGCTTGATGAACAGGTTTCACTGTCGTGTGGCCCATCATCATTACAAAATATGGTACTGCAGTATCTAACTCAACCACTAACGTGTGATCGTCAACCGCTTTAACACCTAACTCGCTCTTATCTTTTTTACCCGCAACAATGTCTTTTGCGTTCTTCATCTTGGTGTATTCCATGTACCAAGCATATGGAGAGGCGGTTGCTGGATCGACTGCGCGTTGGAAGCTGTAAACGAAATCACCTGCAGTGACAGGATCACCGTTTGACCATTTTGCGTCTTCACGTAAGTGGAAAGTGTATGTTTTGTTGTCTTCAGTTTCCCAAGATTCTGCAACACCAGGGATAGTGTTACCGTCCGCATCTTGGTTTACAAGGCCTTCAAGAAGATCGCGAATCACGTGGGATTCTGGAACACCTTGAGATTTATGAGGGTCTATTGTCGCAACTTCTGTACCGTTACCACGCACCAATTCTTGAACAGCAGCAAGTTTTGGCTCTTTAGAATCAGATTTAGCTTCAGGGGCTGGAGCCGGAGCAGGCTCAGCAGCTTGTTTCTCCGCAGGCTTTTCACCACAACCAGCTAGAGCGAGAGAAAGACCAGCACCAATAAATAAAGCGCGCGTGATTTTATTCTTATACATGCGTAAAACTCCAAATTTTTTCGTTAGCATCCATGACTTCTTTGTAAGGGCCTGGAACGGTCAGAGTTTTAGATTTTTTTAGTGCACTTTCTGAGCACAAAAGTCTAAAACCTTACAAAGACTGCGGCACACATTAGCAATCATTGAAGTAATTTGCCATAAAAATGTAGCAAAAAAACCAATAATGCTGACTAAACCACACATATCTAGCAGTAAACTCTAACCCCAAAGCATTCACCAGCCAAATAAAGACCAGAAGCGACATTTAACAGGCGAAACTTTCGATTAATCTGAGTTTAAACCATTTACTAGCATCTTATGCTAGATATTTACACATCATTTAACATTTATGACAAATCAAGTCTAACAAATAATTGTTTATATATTGGGCAAAAAACTTTTATTGTGAAGAATATCACCAGACAAAAGATAGGAAATATTGAAACAAAGTGAGCAATACAATGAAGATAAATACAAAAAAAGCTAAGTACCATTAGCACTTAGCTTTTTTCACTAGAATGCGGGTTAGTTCTATTTTTCCCAACGCTGTGCAGCTTGATGATCGGTGTCGCGCGACTCAACCCAACGATCTTCATTCGTCGTACGCTCTTTTTTCCAAAATGGAGCTTGGGTTTTCAGATAATCCATGATGAACTCGCACGCATCAAATGCCGCGCCGCGGTGCGCACTGGAAACGCCCACAAATACAATTTGATCACCGCTATCCATGTCTCCGACGCGATGAATCACGCGTACACCTAATAGTGGCCAGCGAGACTCAGCTTGATCACAAATGTCGCTCAAGCTCTTCTCTGTCATCCCCGGATAGTGCTCTAGATGTAAACCAATGACATTATCCCCAAGGTTCATATCTCGAACTTTACCAACGAATGTAACGACAGCACCGGCAGCCGTCCCTTCAGATAGACGTTGATATTCTTGCTCAACCGAAAAGTCTTCAATTTGTACAGAAACACGAGAATCCATCTTAACCCCCAGTTACCGGCGGGAAAAACGCAACTTCGTCACCTGCTTTTACTTGTGTATCCAGAGGGACGATGGATTGGTTCACTGCAGCAAGTAGCTTTCCTGGCTCGAGCGCTAAATCCCACTTGCCATCTTTCTTAGTGCCTTCTTCCACTAGATGTGCACGAATTGATTCAACCGTTTCAAACGGCCCGTCTAACTCGACACTGTCGATGCCAATCAGCTCGCGAGTTTGAGCAAAGAAAAGTACTTTAATCATGATTCCACCTTAAAGTGACCAGATTTACCACCCGTTTTCTCTAGTAGACGAACTTGACCAATGACCATGTCTTTTTGTACTGCTTTACACATATCGTAAATCGTTAGAGCAGCAACGGAAGCTGCCGTGAGCGCTTCCATTTCCACACCAGTTTTACCCGCAAGTTTACATACTGATTCGATGCGAACTTTGTTTTCTGCTTCGATAGCTTCCAGTTGAACTTCAACTTTAGAGAGTAGTAGCGGATGACAAAGTGGAATCAAATCCCAGGTTTTCTTCGCAGCTTGAATACCAGCAATACGAGCCGTCGCAAATACATCACCTTTGTGGTGCTGGCCAGAGACAATCAGTTGAAGTGTTTCTGGGGCCATGTGAACAAATGCTTCAGCACGAGCTTCACGAACCGTCTCCGTTTTTGCTGACACGTCAACCATGTTTGCTTCGCCAGAAGCATTGATATGTGTAAATTGGGTCATTGTTTTTCCTTCGCTTTTAGGAAAGGTTATACAGATAGGTGTGGCATGAAGTTACAAGGGCGATGACTTGCATCCAACTGCTGTTTAATAATTTTTGTCCAGCCTGTACGACACGCACCCGTTGAACCTGGCATTGCGAAGATCACGGTGTGGTTAGCAAAACCTGCAATCGCACGAGACTGAATGGTAGACGTACCGATCTCTTCGTACGACACCATACGGAACAACTCACCAAAACCTTCAACTTCTTTATCAAATAGAGGCTTAAGTGCTTCTGGCGTGCTATCACGTGAGGTGAAACCTGTACCGCCAGTAATCATGATCGCTTGTACGCTTTCATCAGCAATCCATTGAGAAACAATCGCGCGGATCTTGTACATGTCATCAATAACAATTTGCTTGTCTACTACGTTGTGACCCGCTTCTTGAGCATGCTCAGCTAGGTAACGACCAGAGGTATCGTTTTCTTCAGTACGAGTGTCAGATACCGTTAGAACGGCAATATTTGCAGGTTGGAATTTGCTTTCAGCGTGACCCATTTGTTCACCTATTCTCTTAATTAGCTTTGATACGCTTGGTATCGATTCGGAAAAAGTTAGAGCCAGCTTATCACTAAGCTCGCTCTAAAAGTTGAATGAAGTTAGCCGCCGATAGACGCGAGGTGTGGCGTCATACCAGTATTGCCATCATGCAAGAAATGGCTTACCGACTTGGTTTGTAACTGCGCCTGGATACGTTCAATAAGCTCACTCTCTTGCTCATCACGTTCCAAAAGATCACGCAATTCTACACCATGGTCTCCAAACAGACATAGGTGCAGCTTACCCATCGCAGAAACGCGCAGTCGGTTGCAGCTTTCACAAAAGTCTTTTTCATAAGGCATGATAAGACCTATTTCACCCTTGTAATCAGGATGAACAAATACTTGCGCAGGACCATCATTATGCGAGCGCACTTTCAGCAACCAACCATTTGCAATTAGCTGGTTACGAATTGCCACTCCGGATACATGGTGCTTATTAAATAGCTCATCCATCTCACCCGTTTGCATCAACTCAATGAAACGCAGTTGGATTGGACGATCTTTTATCCAGTTAAGAAACGCTGGCAGCTCGTGATGGTTCAGATCTTTCATCAACACCACATTAACTTTTACTTGCTCATAACCGACCTCGAACGCACGTTCGATACCATTCATGACTTCAGTAAACTTATTTTCACCTGTGATTTGATGAAACATACGCGGGTCAAGGCTATCCACACTGACATTAATGTGGGTTAAACCCGCTTCACGCCAATCTGCGACTTGTTTTGCCATGCGATAGCCATTGGTTGTCGTTGCAACTTTTTGAATGCCAGGCGTCGCCGCTACTGAATGGATAATGTCGGTAAAATCTTTGCGTAAGCTAGGCTCACCACCAGTGATGCGCACTTTTGACGTGCCACAATCAGCGAATGCTTTTACGACCCGTTTGATTTCAGGGAGAGATAAAAAAGACGAGTTTTTATTGCCCGAAGGCTTATAGCCATCAGGAAGGCAATAGGTACATTTGAAATTACATACGTCGGTCACAGACAGACGCAAGTAATAAAACTTACGATGAAATTTGTCTTCGAATTGTTGCGCCACGGAACACCTTTCCAAACACGGGAGGCATGGCCATTTCCAATCATGCCCTTGTGACAGTATGCCACTGGCTCAAAACGCTTATCCAAGGACTTAGCAATAGTGAGCTCGGAGTTATGGCAACCAGAGATATGAAATCTCTGATAGCTTTGCGGTGTAAAATACTTAATATTTGTAATGGAATCCAGACTTGAGTGATAAAAAACTCTCTAGAGACACAATTTACCGCTAAGTGAGTACCTTTAAGACACTCCTTAAGATAAATTGTAGCCGTTTTTTATTAGATTATTAGAAGAACATAATGAATATCTACACAGATAAAAAAGTGGTCGCTGTTGGCGGTGGTCATGGCTTAGGTCGAATGCTGGCCGCATTACGAGATTTTGGCAGCAATGCAACTGGGATTGTTGCCACGACTGACAATGGTGGTTCAACAGGAAGAATTCGTCACTGCCAAGGAGGAATCGCTTGGGGAGACACACGTAACTGTATTAATCAGCTCATTACAGAGCCTTCGATCAGTTCTATGATGTTTGAATATCGCTTCAAAGGCACTGGCGAACTTGATGGTCATAATCTTGGTAATTTGATGCTTACTGCACTCGATAACTTATCGGTCAGACCTTTAGATGCCATTAATCTGATTCGCAATATGTTAAAAGTCGACGTTAACATCCTTCCTATGTCCGAACACCCTTCGGATCTTTCCGCGTTATCCGTAGATGGGAAGTGGGTTACGGGAGAAACAAATGTCGACGAAATGAAAGCAGACTTGCGACGTTTGGATCTTTCACCAGAAGTGCCTGCTACCAAAGAAGCCATCACAGCTTTGGCGGAAGCGGACGCGATTATTCTTGGCCCTGGCAGTTTTTTAACTAGTATCATGCCTCCTTTATTGCTGCCTGAACTCGGCAAAGCGATTGCAGCAAACACAAAAGCAAAAGTCATTTTTGTTGCTAACCTGAGTCCAGAATACGGCCCAGCGGGACGAATGACGATGGCTCAAAAATTAGAATGGTGTGAACGTGCCTGTCAAGGAAGAAAAATAGACGTGGTTCTAGCAGAGAAAACCGAGCAAGACGTCTTAAGTCAATGGAATGTAGTGACGGAGTCACTCGCCTCCTCTAACCGAGACTGGCGTCACGATAGAAACAAGCTCAAACTAGCGATTGAAAATCAGCTACAACTTTCTATTTAAGAGCACGTTACCTGGCTAGCGCCCTCTTTTAAGGTGTTTATTGATAATGAAAACCCTTCTGTCATCGAAGGGTTTTAGTTCAGGCATCCAGTAAGAACAGATGTTTACTAAGAAAAAATGGTTAATAGGAATAAATAGTTACTGTCGCCAAGAGCGATAAGCATCTCGAGTTTCGTGCAAAAGATCGAACATAACCTCTAACTCCTCAGACTCCGCAGTCAACTCACCGGCTTTCGCTTTTTTGTCTATGGACATCGCCAGTTCACAAAGGCGATCTGCCCCAAAGCTCGCAGCACTACTTTTCAACGCGTGGCTGATTTCTTTTGAGTAAGCTAATCGCTCTGCCCCCTGCAGTTGGGATAAGTTCTCGATATAGGTATCCATTTCTCCTAGGAAGATATCGAACAGTACAGGTACGTTGTCACTGCCAATTTCCATCGACAGTTCATCTATTTTTTGCTGATTTAATACATTTACACTCATACTTTTTGCCGCTCTTCCTTGCCGTTCCATGCCTGTAACTTGCGGTAAATCGTCGACGGACTGACATCAAGGTATCCCGCCGCTCGAGGAATATTGCCATCACATGCTTCAATCGCTTGCTCGATTGCCATTTTTTCCGTCATCCATAATGGCATAATCTCAGATGCGGTCATCGCTTTCGGCTCAATTAATTTAGCCACAGACGACGGACGGTCAAGCGGTTGATTCAACGGTGGCGGTAACATGTCCAACGTAATCTCTTTACCGTTGTTTAGAACAACGATATTGCGTAGCACGTTTTGTAACTGACGAACGTTACCCGGCCACTCATAGCTGTTGAATCGCTCGATGACATCAGGCGCAAAACGTATGAAGCTTTTTCCTTCTTCGTGTGACATGTAACCTAGCAGTGAGTATGCAATTTCAATAACATCTTCGCCTCGTTCGCGTAAAGGCGGTAAATGCAAAGGAATGACATACAAACGATAGTACAAATCTTCACGGAATCGACCTTCTTGTACCTCTTTCCAGGGATCACGGTTAGTGGCACAAACAAAGCGCACATCCACGCTCTTCATTTTTGAGGAACCCACTTTTTGGAATGTGCCCGTTTGAATAAATCGTAGCAACTTGGTTTGTAAATCCAAGTCCATCTCACAAAGCTCATCTAGAAAAAGTGTGCCGCCATCCGCTAACTCAGCTGCCCCTTGACGATCATTCGCAGCGCCAGTAAAGGCCCCTTTTACGTGACCAAACAGTTCACTCTCAATCAAATCTTTTGGAATTGCAGCACAGTTAATTGCAATAAAAGGTTTGTCACCACGTTTACTTGCTGCGTGAATAGCCTCGGCACATACCTCTTTACCAGTACCACTTTCACCTGTGATAAAAATACTCGCTTTACTGCTCGCCGCTGAATCTATCGTACGGTAAACCTGCTGCATGGTTTGGCTACTGCCGATAAACCCCTGATAGCTCTGATTGCCTGGATTATCGGCTTCATTTTTTAGCTTGGTCGCTTTACGAATGGCATTGTTAACCGTGACACGTAAACGGTCTGCTTCACACGGTTTAATTAGAAAGTCTTGTGAGCCATGACGCATGGCCTCGACAGCGGTATCGATAGAACCGTGAGCGGTCATAAAAATTATAGGTACGTCGGGATGACTCTTTTTAACGGCATGTAAAACGTCCATCCCCGTCATATCTGGCAGACGGAGATCGAGTAAAATAAGATCTGGAATTCGATGATTTAGGCTCTCAATGGCATCCCTACCTGTGCCGACAATATTGATATCTATGCCAAGCGGTGTCAGGTATGAGCGGTACAGAGCCGCAACAGATGCGGTGTCCTCGACCATTAAAAGGTAACGAGACTTTGGGCCTTCGGGTTTTTGTTGCATAACCTAGCTATTATTTTGTTGTGTTTTAAACAATAATCGCATTACGCTTTGCATTTTGCAAATAACATTATCTAAATTATGGGCAAAGGAAAAAATTCAAAAATAATATCAATTATTTAAAAAGTGGCACAAACCATGCTGTAACGATAGTGACCCCTCGGGTCACCTAGCCAACTGACGTTGTTAGTGAACGATATGTTCACAAAACAAGCCAATAGACCCGACTGCCTATTGGCTTCTTTTTTTTACAAGCGACCTAAAATGCTTGGATAGTTAAATCGGTAAGTTTGTTCAACTATTTGCGATGAACTGCGCTCGTAGTTTTTCAATCTCGTCACGCTTTTGTGCCGCTAACTCAAACTCTAAATCTTGCGCATGCTGATACATCGCTGCCTCCAGTCGACTGATTTCTTTTTCTAGCTGCTGAGGGGACAGTGCCTCGTAAGTTTGCGAAGGCTCCGCCACTTTCGATAATGGTACCTGTTTAGTGTTACGCTGGCGTTTAGACTTAGTGATATCGCCAAGTTCCATGATGTCTTTGATATTTCGTTTGAGCGCTTGTGGCGAAATACCCATTTCTTCGTTGTACGCTTCCTGCTTCTCGCGACGACGGTTAGTTTCATCCATCGCCTTTTTCATTGAGTTGGTGATTCGGTCAGCGTATAAAATCGCCTTACCTTCGATGTTTCGTGCAGCACGACCAATGGTCTGAATGAGTGAGCGTTCAGACCGCAAGAAGCCCTCTTTATCCGCATCCAAAATTGCAACTAACGAGACCTCTGGCATATCCAGGCCCTCTCTCAATAAGTTTATTCCCACCAGCACGTGAAATTCCCCAAGACGAAGGTCACGGATAATTTCCACACGCTCAACAGTATCAATGTCTGAGTGTAAATAACGTACCTTAACATCATGTTCGTGAAGGTATTCGGTGAGATCTTCAGCCATTCGTTTGGTCAGTGTTGTAACCAGAACTCGTTCATCTTTAGCTGCGCGAATACGGATCTCAGACAATAGGTCGTCGACTTGGGTCGCTACTGGGCGAACTTCCAACTCAGGGTCAAGCAAGCCTGTAGGACGAACGACTTGATCCGCTACATCACCCGCCGATTTTTCTAGTTCGTAATTTCCAGGAGTAGCAGAGACGAAAATCGTTTGTGGCGCTAGTGCTTCAAACTCCTCAAACTTCAGTGGACGATTATCCAAAGCTGAAGGTAACCGGAAACCAAACTCCACCAGCGTTTCTTTACGCGAACGGTCGCCTTTATACATGGCACCTATCTGCGGTACTGTCACGTGAGATTCATCGATGATCAACAAGCCATCATGAGGTAAGTAGTCAAACAGGGTTGGTGGCGGCTCACCTTCCGAGCGTCCACTGAGATAACGAGAATAGTTTTCGATACCGGAGCAAAAGCCCAACTCATTCATCATTTCGATATCGAATTGAGTGCGCTGGCTAATTCGCTGCTCTTCCAGTAGCTTGTTGTTATCTAGAAGCTGCTTTTTGCGCACTTCTAGTTCGACTTTAATATTTTCAATCGCTTCAAGAATGCGATCTCTTGGCGTGACATAGTGCGTCTTGGGATAGATGGTATAGCGCGGCAAGTCTCGTTGTTTCACCACGCCTGTCAATGGATCGAACACACTGATGCAATCCACCTCATCGTCAAACATCTCAACGCGCACAGCGTCTTGGTCTGATTCAGCAGGGAATATATCAATCACCTCGCCACGGACACGGAACTGCCCTCGCTCAAAAGCAACATCATTGCGCGAGTATTGGAGCTCCGCTAGGCGACGAAGCATATCACGCTGATCAATCACATCACCGCGACGTAGGTGCAGCATCATTTGTAGATACGATTCAGGATCACCCAAGCCATAGATAGCCGATACCGATGCAACAATAATGGCATCTTTACGTTCTAGTAGTGCTTTTGTAGCAGACAAACGCATTTGTTCTATATGCGCGTTAACTGAAGCGTCTTTCTCTATAAAGGTATCCGTGGTCGGAACGTACGCTTCAGGTTGGTAGTAATCGTAGTAAGAAACAAAATACTCAACCGCATTATTAGGAAAGAATGACTTCATCTCACCATATAACTGAGCAGCAAGCGTTTTGTTTGGCGCAAGTAATATTGCAGGTCGTTGGGCTTGAGCAATCACATTCGCTAGTGTGAAGGTTTTACCTGAGCCTGTGACCCCCAACAAGGTTTGATGTGCTAGCCCAGCATCGAGCCCCTCAAGCAACTGATTGATCGCTCCTGGTTGATCGCCCGACGGCTGATAATCGGAGACCAATTCATAGACTTTACTCATACCCTTCCTCAATTTTACTGCGCTTTGGCTGTATATATATACACCTTAGCTAATGAAATCTACGTCTATCGAGAATTTAACCATCATTGTTAATAAATTTTCTTGTTTGTCTAGAATGCTATAGCCATACAAAAGTGACTCTGATATAGTACTTCGCCCTAGTTGAAGAGCTACACACATTCTTCACATTATAGTTTCCACAACTTTTCCCCAAAAATTAGCTTAAAACTTTCTTATCCCCAAAAGATTGATTTTTATCCACTTTGAATGCCTTTTGATTAACATCGATAAATCTCTGTTTTATTTGCTTATTTTACGCATAACTCTGACTAAAAATTCATTAAATAAAAACTTAGTTGCATATCAATTTTCTTTACCCAGATCTCATCAACATACTTATCCACAAATTTAGTGGATAACTAACCTCAAGCCTTTACTGGCAAGCCATACAGAAAAGTAAAGCCCTTAACTCAATATTTTTTGCTAAAAATGTATTTTTTTACTGTTGACAGTAGTTTGAGTGCTGTAGCCCGCCGCGCGGTTTGAAAAACAAAACCGCACAAAATAAAAAACATAGTCGTTTTCAATTTGCGCGGTTTTT